>JBAXOU010000218.1:0-5513 GCA_037133115.1 Planctomycetota bacterium
GCCTGAAGCGTGCCCGACGTCATCGTCAGCGAGCCGATCTTGCCATCCGAATCGGCGATGAACAGATCGGTCAGGTCGCAGTAGACGCGACCGTCATTCGCGGCGGTGGAGTTGATCGTGCCGATGTAGCTCGCGTTGTTTCCGCTGTAGCCGTTGTTCCAGTTGCCCATCCAGAGGCCCCACGTCTGGCCGTTGATCGTCGTTCCGGATGTCGTGCCGATATAGGTAGTTGGCGTGAGGGCCACCGCGGGCGAGCCGACGGAAAGTGCGAAGGTTGCGATCACGCATGCGACCAGGGTGACTACGTTTTTCATCGGCATGGTTCCTTGAAGGTGCCCCATTTTATGAGACTCGTGATGGCCGCATCGCCCCACGAAGATTAATCTTAAACGGTTTTAGCAAAATCCGTATGCTTTATTTTTTCGAGCCAGAAAGCTTGTGCCGTTTTCGTGAAGCGCGGCATACCACCAAAGAAGGGTCTCGACGGTGGCGGCGATCATGTGCAGAGTTTTTCCGACTCGAATTCGGCGTGCATCTGCCATGCTCGTGCCTTGGCTCGCCAACCGATGGTGGGTCCCAGTCACGCCCGCGAGGAATCGTTTATGCGGTCTGAAATGATGATGGCTCGTGTGGCGGTCGCAGCCGTGCTCGTTTGGGGGCTGCTGCCGGCGGGATCTGTCTTCGCAGCCGTCCCAGACGGAAAGTCGGCTGCTGGTTTCACACTCGAAGACGTTCGAGGCCAGCCGCATTCGCTCGATGATCTTGCCGACCAGCAGCTCGTCGTGATCGCCTTCCTGGGCACCGAGTGCCCCTTGGCGAAGCTCTACGGAACGCGGCTGGCACGGATGCACGAGACCTACGGCCCGCAGGGCGTGGCGTTTGTGGCGATCAACTCAAACGTGCACGACTCGCTCGCGGAGATCGCCGCCTACGCCCGCACGCACGGCATCGAGTTTCCCGTCCTCAAGGATCCTGGCAACCGCGTGGCGGATCAGTTCGGCGCCACCCGCACGCCCGAGGTGTTCGTGCTCGATCGCGACCGCGTGATCCGCTATTCGGGCCGTATCGACGACCAGTATGGCGTGGGCTTTGTCAGGGAAAAGCCTGGGCGTAGCGAGTTGGCCGAGGCGCTCGACGAGCTGCTGGCAGGCAAGCACGTGACCACGCCGCGGGCAGACGCCGTGGGCTGCCTGATCGGCCGAACGCGGACGCCCGAGGCGGACGCGACGGTCACTTATTCCAACCGCATCGCCCATATCCTCCAGGAACGATGCGTGGAGTGTCACCGGAGCGGCGACATCGCTCCCTTTGCGCTGACCACCTACGACGAGGCCGCCGGCTGGGCGGAGATGATCGCGGAGGTGGTCCGCGACCAGCGGATGCCTCCCTGGCACGCGAGCGGGGAGTTTGGCAGTTTCCACAACGATCGCAGCCTGTCGGACGACGACAAGACGGCGATCGAGCAGTGGGCGAAGGACGGCGCGCCAGAGGGCGATCCGGCCGACCTGCCGGCGAGCAAAATGTTTGTGGAGGGCTGGCAGCTGCCGCAGTCGCCCGATCTGGTGCTCCCGATTCAGACCGAGCCCTTCCAGATCAAGGCGGAGGGGGAGGTGGCCTACCAGTGGTTCATCGTGGATCCCGGCTTCAAGAAAGACACGTGGATCAAGGGCGTGGAAATCGTGCCGGGCAATCGGGCGGTGGTCCACCACATTCTCGCCTTCGTGCGGATGCCCGACGATGTCGTTGGCATCGGTGAAGGAAAAGGCTATTTCGCCGGGTATGTGCCGGGCGTGCGGGCCGACGCCCTGCCCGACGGCATGGCGCGGCTCGTGCCGGCCGGAGCGAGATTCGCCTTCCAGGTCCACTACACGCCCGTGGGCACCGTGCAGGAGGACCTGAGCAGGATTGGCCTGGTCTTTGCCGATCCCGCCACGATCACGCACCGCGTGGTCTCGTCGAGCGCGCTCCAGCGAGACCTGGAGATCCCGCCGCGGGAGGCCGATTACCGCGCGGAGGCGAAGTCGCGGCGGATCCCCTGGGGCACGCTGCTCCTGTCGATGTCACCGCACATGCATCTCCGCGGCAAGGCCATCCGCTACGAAGTGGAGTATCCCAACGGCACGCGTGAGGTGCTGCTCGACGTGCCGCGCTACGACTTCAACTGGCAGACGGAGTACCGGCTGACCGAGCCGCTCCCCCTCCCGCCGGGCACGCGGATTCACGCCGTCGCCCACTTCGACAACTCGGCGGCCAACCCGAGCAATCCCGACCCCGACAAGACGGTGAGCTGGGGGGATCAATCCTGGGACGAAATGATGATCGGCTACTTCACGGTCGCCGTGCCGACCGACGTGGAGATCGCCGTGCCGGAATCGGATCTCCGCGGGCCTGCCGATGTCGCAGCCGACGCCAAGACCAAATCGAGAAAGATGTTTCATCGGCTCGACGCCAACGGCGACGCGGCCCTCTCGATCGGTGAGGTGCCGCTGGCGATGAAGGCCGCGTTTTGGAGCACCGACAAGGACGGCAGCGGCACGGTCTCCGAGGAGGAATTCGTCGCCGTGGTGGCCGAGTATCTGAAGGCGCAGCGGCCAGCGAAGGCTCCGTAAGCGAGATCACCCGCTCGATGTGCCATTCCCGCCCGCGACTGGAACGGAGAGTGCGTCATGAAGTCGTTGATGCTGTTTCTGGTGTGGTTGGCGGGGGCTGCGACGGCTGCATCGGCTAGGAGCGCCGGCGCGGAGCAGCGGATGGATGGCACCACCGTAACGCGGCCGTCCGACACGGGAGCGGCGCTCGTCAATCCCGGCATGGGCTGGACCATGCACTCCTCCTCGAACGAGCCGGCCAACTACGGGTCGCATCTCGCCGCTGGCGACACCGCGGACTGGTTCCCCGGCGTCTCGACGGTGTATCTGCGGATCCCCTGGTCGATGGTCGAGCCCGAGGAGGGTCGGTTCAACTGGGCGATCCTCGACACGCCAGCGCAGCGCTGGATCGCCAAGGGGAAGAAGGTCGCGTTTCGCCTCACCTGTTCGGAGAACTGGCTCCCCTGGGCGACGCCCGAGTGGGTGAAGACCGCCGGCGCGAAAGGGACGTTTTACGAGTTCGGCAAAGGGCCCGTGGAGCAAGGGCCTTGCTGGGATCCCGACTTCGGTGACGCGGTGTTCCTCGAAAAGCTTGGCCGGTTCCTGGCGGCGATGGCGGCCCGCTACGACGGCAATCCCGACGTCGCTTTCATCGACATCGGGAGTTTTGGGCTCTGGGGTGAGGGGCACACGCACATGAGCAGCCGGGTGCCCGATGACCGGGCCGACGAGCTCATCCGCCGGCACATCGACCTGCACGTCGCGCACTTTCCGCACACGCTGCTCTGCATCAGCGACGACATCGTGGGGCATGACGCCCCGGGCGACCAGTTTCCGCTCACCGACTACGCGCTCTCGAAGGGCGTGACGCTCCGCGACGACAGCATCATGGTGCAGCCGCCGCCGCGGCAGTGGTATCACGCCGGCCTCGCCCAGGCGTTTTGGCCGAAGCTGCCGGTGATCCTGGAGCACGAGCACTACGGCGGCGCGAAGGAGCGGGGCTCGTGGGGCGACGGATCGCGGCTCCTCGAGGCGGTCGAGGAGTATCACGGGAGCTACCTGTCGATCCATTGGAATCCGCGGGTCTTTCTCGACGAGAACCGGGCCGTGATCGACGCCATCAACCGGCGGCTCGGCTACCGCCTGCAGCTCCGCGAGATCCGCTGGCCCGACCGCGTCGTGATCGGCCGGCCGTTTTGCGTCGAGTCGGCATGGGCCAACGCCGGGGTTGCGCCGTGCCATCCCGGCGGCTTCATGACGCTCACGATCAAGGATGACGAGGCTGCGATCATCGCGGTCTTGTCCGACGAGAGCCTTGACATGCGGACACTCGCGGTCGGGGCGCCGGGCGAAGCCCCGGTCGTGCAGCATGCGAGCGAGTTCACAGCCGGTCGCATCGCCCCCGTGACGCGACCGGGCGCCTACAGTCTCTTCGTCTCCGTGGGGCGGCGCGACGGCACACCGGTGATTGCGCTGCCACTGACGGGGGATGACGAGCAGCGGCGGTACAAGGTGGGTATCGTGACACTCGTCGAATCGCCGTGACGAAGCACCCCGATCAGCCGCCACGCCGCCCACAGGACCCGCCATGACGATGGCACGAACCTCGAATGTGACCGCCCGAGCGACTCCGCTCGCCGCCGCTGCGATCTGTGGCCTGGCCCTCGTCTCGCTCGTGTCCGCCTCGCCCGCCCTCGGCTCCTCGCCCGAGGAGCTCCAGGCGGTGTATGAGCAGACGCTCCATCCGTTCGACGGCGAGAGCGTGCGCGAAATCGATCCGGATTCGATGGTCGGCAAGGTGCTCTGCGGCTACCAGGGCTGGTTCAACGCGGGGGGGGACGGCGCGAACCTCGGCTTTCACCACTGGACGAAAGACGAGCAGACGCCGCGGCCCGGCAACGCCCGGATCGATCTCTGGCCCGACATGACCGAGTGCGGTCCCGAGGAACGCTTTGCGACCGAACTCCGCAGCGTTGGCGGCGCGCCGGCGGAGGTGTTCAGTTCCTTCAAGCAGGCCACTGTGCTGCGGCACTTCCAGTGGATGCGGCAGTATGGGATCGACGGCGTGATGGTGCAGCGGTTCGCCACCCCGCTGCTCCACGCCAATCACCTGCGGCACACGAACGTCGTCCTCAACCACTGCCGCGAGGGTGCGAATCGGTTCGGCCGGACCTATGCAGTGATGTATGACCTCAGCGGGCTGGGCCCCAACAGCATGTCGGTGGTGATGAACGACTGGCGGGAACTCCGCACCCGCATGCGGGTCTGCGACGACCCCGCCTACCTTCGGCATCGCGGTCGTCCGGTGGTGGTGGTCTGGGGCGTCGGCTTCAACCGCGACCGAAACTACACCGTCGCGGAGTGCGGCCCGCTGGTGGAGTTCCTCAAGCAGGACGGCTGCACCGTGATGCTCGGGGTGCCGACGGGCTGGCGGACGCTCGACCGCGACGCCGTCGCCGAACCGGTCCTGCACGACGTCATCAAACTCGCCGACGTGGTGAGCCCGTGGACGGTGGGCCGGTACCGCACGCCGGACGAGGCCGAGCGGCACGGTGAGCAGGTCTGGAAGGCCGACCTTGCCTGGTGCCGCGAGCACGGCCTCGACTACATGCCCGTCGCCTTTCCGGGGTTCAGCTGGTCGAACCTCAAGGGTGCCAAACTCGACGCGATCCCGCGGCTCAAGGGGGCGTTTTTCTGGTCGCAGTTCGTGGCGGCGAAGGCGGCGGGAGCCGAGATGCTCTACGTGGCCATGTTCGACGAGGTGGACGAGGCCACCGCGATCTTCAAATGCACCAACGACGTGCCCGACGGCGGGCCAAACCAGTTCGTGACCTACGAGGGCCTGCCGTCCGACTTCTACCTCAAGCTCACAGGCCGCGGCACGCGGGTTTTCCGCGGCGAAGAGCCGGCCGATCCCGAGTAGCC
>JBAXOU010000219.1:0-5466 GCA_037133115.1 Planctomycetota bacterium
CTGCGCTACTCGAACAGCGACAGCTGGTCGCGTTGCGGGGGCTTGCGGCGGGGCTTTGCCAGCGGCGCGGCGGCGTCGGACTCAAACCCGATCAAGAGGTCGCGGGCGCGGTCGATCACCTCCGTCGGCACGCCCGCCAGCCGGGCCACGTGCACCCCCCAGCTCTTGTCGGCCGCGCCCGGGACCACCTGGTGCAGGAACACGAGCTGCTCGTGATGCTGCTTGACGAGCACCTGCACGTTCGCCACCCCCGGTAGTCGCTCGAGCGCGGCGAGCTGCAGGTAGTGTGTCGCGAACAGCGTGCGGCAGCCGACCGCCGACTGGAGGTGCTCCACCACCGCTTGGGCGATCGCGAGGCCATCAAACGTGCTCGTGCCCCGGCCCACTTCGTCGAGGATCACGAGGCTCTTCGGTGTGGCCCGGTTGAGGATCCGCGCGGTCTGCGCCATCTCGACGAGGAATGTGCTCGCACCGCGAGCCAGGTCGTCGCCGGCACCGATCCGGGCGAACAGCCGATCGACGATCCCGACCCGTGCCCGCTTCGCCGGCACGAAGCTCCCCGCCTGCGCCATCACCGCCACGAGCGCGGCCTGACGGATGAACGTACTCTTGCCGCCCATGTTTGGGCCGGTCACGAGCAGGATCGCCGGAGCCGTCTCGCCACCCGCACAGAGCGCGAGGTCGTTGGCCACCAGCGTGCCGGGCGGCAGGAGCTCCTCCAGCACCGGATGCCGGCCGGCATCGATCATGAGCTCGCCACCGGTCGAGACCTCCGGCCGCACCCAGCCGCGGGTTCGGGCCACCTCGGCGAACGACAGCAAGACGTCGAGCACGGCAAGCACCTCGGCAGCGCGGTCGAGCCGGATTCGCTCTCCCGCCACGAAGGCTCGCAGTTCTTCGAGCAGATGGATCTCGCGACGGACCGCCTCCTCCTCGGCACCGAGCACCTGCCGCTGCCGCTCGTCGAGTTCCGGCGTGGTGTAGCGCTCGGCGTTCTTCACCGTCTGCTTGCGGATGTATTCCGGCGGCACCTTCTCGGCATGCGCCCGGCCGATTTCCAGAAAGAAGCCGAACACGCGGTTGTAGCCCACCTTGAGCGAGGCGATGCCGGTCCGCTCGATCTCCTGAGCCTGGTAGCGGGTGATCCAGGCCTTGCCGCCACTGGCGAGTTCCACGAGTTCGTCCAGCGGCGCGTCGAAGCCGGGGCGGATGAAGCCGCCCTCGCGGGCGAACACGGGGCAGCCTTCGCGGAGCATGGCGCCGATTCGGCTGGCGACGTCGGGGCAGGGATCGAGGCCGTCTCGCAGGTCGGCGAGCAGACCGCCACACGACGCGAGCAGGAAGACCACGTCCGGCAGGATCGCCGTCGCCCGGCCGATCCGCTCGAGGTCGCGCGGGCCGGCGCGGCCGGTGATCACGCGGCCGACGAGCCGCTCGATGTCGCCGATGCCGGAGAGCTTCTCGGCGAGCCGCGCTGCGAGGATCGGATCGGCGACCAGCGCCGCCACCGCGTCGAGCCGATCGTCGATCGCCGACTTGTCCACCAGCGGCGCTGACAGCCATTCGCCGAGCAGGCGGGCTCCCATCGGCGAACGCGTGCGGTCGAGCACGCCGGCGAGTGAGCCGTCGCGGCGGCCCGTGGCTGCTGCCCGGATCAGTTCCAGGCTGCGGCGCGACGCCTCATCGATCTCGAGCCGCAGGCCAGGACGCCACGCAGCCAGCGTGTCGATCCGCGCGATCGCCGCCGGCTCGTTCTGCTCGAGGTAGGCCACGACCGCTCCCGCGGCGGCCACGCCGGGAGCGTCGGCGGGAAGTTCGAAGCCGAGACCCTCGAGCCGCCGGCCGCCCACCGCGCGGGTGACCGCCGCGTCGGCCGTGGCGTCGTCGAACCACCAGTCGGGTCGCGTGGTCACGAGCCGCTTGCCCGCAGGTTGCACGAGTTCCAGGACCAGTTCGCGGTGCTTCTCGCCGCAGAGGCACTCCGACGGGTCGAGTCGCAGCACGTGATCGGCCACGTCGTCGCGGTGCACCACGGCCGCCTCGAATCGGCCCGCGGCGACGTCGATCCAGGCCAGGCCCACCTTCGGATCGGCGCCATCGCGATTATCCCGCGGGAGGATCGCGAGCAGCCAGTTGCTTCGCGCGGGATCGAGGAGTGTCTCGTCTGCCGCGATGCCGGGCGTGACGATTCGCGTCACCTCGCGACGAAGCAGGCCCTTGGTCGTCTTCGGGTCGTCGATCTGTTCGCAGATGGCGACGTGTCGCCCGGCGGCCACGAGCTTCACCAGCTGCACGTCGAGTTGGTGGTGCGGGAAGCCCGCCATCGGCAGGGCGTCGGGGCCCTTGTCGCGGCTGGTGAGCGTGAGGTCGAGGAGGTCGGCGGCCTCGCGGGCGTCATCGCCGAAGAGCTCGTAGAAGTCGCCCATCCGGAAGAGTACGAGCGCGCCCGGGCAGCGGGCCTTCGCGGCCTCGAACTGCTGCATCATGGGGGACGTCGTCGACGCCATGGGCGGAAATGTATCAGCCTTTGACCGGTTTGGCGGCGGGACGTACAAATCATGTCGGACCGGATGCCGATGAGAGGCCCCTGCGATGGGGACCTGTGAACCTGGTCAGGGCTTAACCGCAGCAGCCATAAGCAGTCGTCTCTTTGTGCGGTGGGCCTCTCATCGGCCTCCGGTCGGCCGGCGGGCATCGGGTCCGGCGCCCTCGGAAGTGGTCTCTGATCGCGACGGTGCTCTGATCCATGGCTGAATCGGCCGCCTATCAGGTTGTTGCCCGGCGGTATCGGCCGCAGCGTTTCGCCGACTTGGTCGGCCAGGAGCACGTCGCCCGTGGCCTGTCGGGGGCGATCGAGAGCGGCCGGATCGGCCACGCGTATCTCTTCACCGGCGCCCGGGGTGTGGGCAAGACGAGTGCCGCCAGGATCTACGCCAAGGCGCTGGAGTGCGAGCGGGGACCGGCGGCCGAGCCCTGCAACGACTGCGACTCCTGCCGGGCGATCGCCGCGGGGCAGGACGTCGATGTCGTCGAGATCGACGCCGCCAGCAACCGTGGCATCGATGAAATCCGGCAACTCCGGCAGAACGTCGCGGTCCGCCCAGCTCGCGGCCGGTTCAAGATCTACATCATCGATGAAGTCCATATGCTCACACGGGAGGCGTTCAACGCCCTCCTCAAGACGCTGGAGGAACCGCCGCAGCACGTGAAGTTCGTGCTCTGCACGACGGAGCCCGAAAAGCTTCCGGTCACGATCCTCTCGCGGTGTCAGCGGTTTGACTTCACGACGGTCGACACGGTCTCCATCGCCGGCCGGCTGGCGCAGATCGTGGAGGCCGAAGGGGCCGACGTGTCGCCCGAGGCGCTCACCCTCATCGCCCGCCGGGCCGCCGGAAGCATGCGAGACAGCCAGTCGCTCCTCGAGCAGTTGCTTGGCTCCGCGAGCGGCCCGATCGGCGTGGACGAGGTGCACGCGTTGATCGGCACCGGACGCGAGGAGCGGATCGGTGAGCTCGTGGCGGCGATCGCGGCCCGCGAGCCGGCCCGTGGGCTGGCCGCACTCGACGCGTCGCTCCAAGGGGGAGCCGATCCCGGCGGGGTGCTTGACCAGTTGATCGCGGCGCTCCGCGAATGCCTGCTCGCCAGCGTCGGCTGCGATCCCTCGATGCTCACTCGCTCGCAGGGGCTGGGGGTCGACCTCGCGGCACTCGGTGGGTCGATGGGCACCGCCACGCTGCTGGCGATGCTGCAGATCCTCGATCAGTCGCTCTCGCGGATGCGGACGAGCGGCCATGCAGCGCTCCTCGCGGAGATGGCGGTGATCCGTCTGGCGACGCTCGAGGATCTCGAGAGCGTCGCCGCCGCAGTCGATAGGTTGGCGTCCGCAACGGGCGCGGTCGCTGCGGTGCCTGCGTCGGCTGCCGGCAACGCGGCTCCGCGGCCTTCCCTGCCGGTCGTGGCGGCGCCTGCGCCTCAAAAAAAAACGACCGACCTGACCGATCGGGGCGTTGAGCCCGCTCCGTCCGCTGTCGCGCCCCCTCCGCCGGCCGGAATCACGCCGACGCCGGAACTGCCCGCAGATGCCTCGGCTGCCTGGAAAGCCGCCTCGGCGACGCTCGATGGGCTCGCAGGTGACTGTGCGGCCGAAGCGATCGGGGCCGCGTGGCGAGACGACCAACTGGAGGTCACGCTGCCGGCGCACGCAACCACCGCCGGAGCCTTCCTGCGGCGACCGGAGATTTCGGCGGCGATCTCGCGGGCCCTCGAGTCGCTGGCCGGACGGCGGGTGCGGCACGCGATCGTGATGATCGAGGCTCCTGCCGAGCCGGTGGTTGCCACGCCGGCGGAGCAGCCCCGGCCGGTGAGTGTGCAGACGCAGGCATCGCTGCTCCGGGAGGCCGGTGAGCACCCGCTCGTGGCCCACGCCCGCACCCTCTTCGACGCGGCGATCCGCAAGGTCGAGCCACCGCGGCCTCGTGAGCCGCGGGCCACGGCATCGGCGGCCTCTGTCGCGTTCGCTGCAGAATCAGGCCAAGTCGCAGGCGACGGCGACCATGGCGACGCCACGAACGACGAAGCTGGCCACATGGAGGAACAGCATGGCTGACAAACGCGGCGTGGTGAAGCGGCTGATCGACGGCTTCGCGGACCTGCCTGGCATCGGTCGGCGGACGGCCGAGCGGCTGGCGTATCACGTGCTCAACATGCCGAAGGAACAGGCGCTCGCGTTCGCCGACGCGATTCGTGCGGTCAAGGAGAACCTCCGGCCCTGTCGAACCTGCTTCAACCTCGCCGAGGGGGAGCAGTGCGACATCTGCGCCGATTCGCGCCGGGATCAGACAGTCCTCTGCGTGGTCGAGCAGGTTCGTGACCTGCTCGCACTCGAACAGGCGGGCAACTTCCGGGGTCTTTACCACGTGCTCCAGGGGCGGGTCGCGCCCTTGGAAGGGAAGGGCGTCGACGGCCTCACGCTCGATGCCCTCGCGGCTCGAGTGTCTCAGGGGCAGTTTCGCGAGGTGATCCTCGGCACCACGCCGAACGTCGAGGGTGACGCCACGGCGCTGGTGGTCGCCCAACGCCTCGAGGGCCTGCCCGTGGAACTCACCCGCCTCGCCCGCGGATTGACGGTCGGGGCCTCGCTGGAACAGGCGAACCGCGAGATGCTCGTCGATGCCTTCGCCGGACGACGAAAGTTCTGAGCGTCTGAAGCGGGTTTCGGATGGTGTCTCTCCTGGCCAGGGACGCCTTCTCCGGGCCCGGGCTCGTTGTGAGGAACGCATGAGGAGCAATTTTCATGCCAGACCGCGCACAGGCCCCATTTGGGCTGTATTCTTAGGGAGGGTTCAGGGTCGTCGGGTGGCGACAGGAATCCGGCACGAGGATTGCTGCAATGCGGATGTCGTTCGGCCAGGAAATGCGGATGGCGCAAAAGCAGGTGCTTGCGCCGCGCATGATCCAGTCGATGGA
>JBAXOU010000220.1:0-5424 GCA_037133115.1 Planctomycetota bacterium
GAAGAGCAGCGAGGGGCTGCCCGTGCCCCGGGAGCCGGCGTTGCTGGCCAAGCGAAGCCACGATGGTGAAGCGAGGCCAGCATCGAGTGAGTGAAGGGCAGGATGCCCGTAGCGAACGTCCGGCGACGGGGCACGGGCAGCCCCTCGCGGCAGCGTGAGGCATGTGCAGGTTGACAACCTGCACCTACGTGGAGCCCCGAGCCGCGGCGCATCACGCCCGGCGGAAGCCGCCGTTGACCGGCAGCACCTGGCCCGTGACGAAGGCCGCGGCTGGCGACACGAGGAAATGCACGGCATGGGCCACGTCTTCCGGCGTGCCCCAGCGGCCAAGCATGCTCTCTCGGGCCGCCCGCCGCTGCCATGCCGCGCTCGCCTTCTCGCCCCAGGCCGTTTTGATCCAGCCGGGGGCCACGCAGTTGACGCGGACCTTCGGACCGAGCGATCGGGCAGCGCTCCGCGTAAAGGCCATCACGGCCCCCTTCGTGGCGGCGAACAGTTCGCCGCTGTCGCCCTCCATGCCGACGGCCGCCTGATCCCAGCCGATCGTCACGATCGTGCCGCCGTCACGGTCGGCCATCCAGCGGCCAAGCGACCGCGTGAGCGCCATCGTGGCGATCACGTCGATCGCCAGCAGGGCATCGAGCTTGTGCTGAAAATCCCACGTCGCTGCTTCGCCGGTGAGCACGTCGGCCCCGGCCACGAGCACCACGATGTCGAGGGCCGGCAGCGCCGTGGTCACCTCCGCCGCCAGGCGTTCCGCCCCGCCCTCGGCCGCGAGGTCGGCAAGAAACGTGCCGGCATGGCCGCTGGGGCCGAGAACCGCGGCGAGCTCGGCGGCCGCGCTCGCGGAGCGACCATGCACGGCCACACGGGCTCCAGCGGCGCCGAGTTCGAGGGCCACCGCGCGGCCGATGCCGCGGGTCGCGCCCGTCACCAGCGCCGTACGGCCTCCGAGATCAGCGTCCACAACCAGGTCGCTCACGGGGCGGGCCCCCTGGCAGCCAGCGGCAGCCGGTAGCAGGCGGCCTCCTCGGCATTGCGGACGAGCAGCCGATCACCAGTGAGACAGAGGTTGTTCCACGTCTGACCATCGATCGCGGCGAACCGGCCCATGACGCGATGCTTCTCCGGTGAACAGGCCACGGCCACCACCTCGCCCGATTCGGCCTGCACGAGCAGCAGGCCGCCCACGCGAAGCACCTGCCCCTGACCGTACCGCCCTCCCTTCCAGCGGCGTGCGCCGTCGGTGAGGGAGACGCACTCGAGAATCCCATCGGAGAGGCCATAGGCGTGGCCGTCGTGGATCGCCACGTTCGTGAACTTGGTCTTGAGCAGGCCAGGCTGCCGCCACACCGCTGCGAACGTCGGCGGATCGCCCGGCGTCAGTTCGAATGCGGCAGCCCCCGCCCCGTAGCCCTTGCTCACAAAAATCCTCCCGCCGTCGAACACGTGAGCCTGCGAGCAGGTGGCGTCGGAGTTGGAGTGGCCCGGCCAATCGAATCGCCAGAGTTCGGCGCCGTCGGCGGGGTTGTGTCCGGCCACGCTCGACTCGTTGACCGTAAGCACGATCTCGCGGCCGCCGATCGAGGCCAACTGCGGCGA
The DNA here is from genome assembly GCA_037133115.1 of Planctomycetota bacterium. Classification (GTDB taxonomy): domain Bacteria; phylum Planctomycetota; class Planctomycetia; order Pirellulales; family UBA1268; genus QWPN01. The sequence continues at coordinate 1,603 of JBAXOU010000220.1, forward strand.
CACATAGCTGATCTGCTCGGCTCCGCCGGTCCAGCGTCGCTCACCCGTCGCACGGTCGTAGGCCACGAGCGTTGTGGCAGAACCATCCTGCCGCGGCCCGCCGCCCGGCACGATCACGAGCGATTCGGTGACCAGCGGCGATCCCGCCCGGCCCCAGGGGACCGCCACGCCATGGGCGGCCGCATCGATCCCGAGATCATCGAGCACGTTCTTCTTCCAGAGCACGCGGCCACTCGCGCCGTCGATGACGTGGAGCCAGCCGGTGGCCCCGGTCGCGTAGACCACGCCCTCTGCGATCGTGGGCGTGGACCGCGGCCCGACACCGCCGAGCACCGTATCGAGCCGGCCCGGCACCGACACCGTCCACTCCACGTCGCCCGTCGCCACCGATTGGCAGGAAACGATCTCGTCGTCGCCCCGCTGTTCGAGCGTGACCGCGTGGTCGCCGCAGGTGGCGAAGCCACTCCAGCCGGCGCCGATCGGCCGCCGCCAGAGTTTCTCGGGGGGCCGCGACTCCCAGGACGGGTCGAGGATCGGTCCCTCGAGCGATGCGGAGCCCTGCGGCCCCAGAAACCGGGAGAAGTCTCCGGGGGTCGGGGTCCACGCGGCAGCGGCCGCGACCTCCGCAGCCGGCTTCGCCACCTGCGGCAGCAGCCGGTCGCGAGGCGGCGCCCAGCGAAACGCGAGTTGCGGCACGAGGTCGCCCGACACCCGCTCGACGCGAAAGAGGGCGCATGCCAGCCCAACCGCGGCAAGCAGGCCGACCGCGACCGACCGCTTGAGACCAGTCGGGTGGCCACTCTGGAAGAGAAACCAGCCGAGCACGGCCATGAGGGCCGAGAAGACGAGGATCAGCGTGATGATGTTGCAGACGGCCGCATCGACGATGCCCCCCACGAGCGCCTCGAGGAGGCCCATGCGGACCATCGCCATGGCGGCAGCCAGCGATGCGAGCGTCACGAACACCCGCACCGGGGGCATGAGCGGCCGAGGAGCGGCGGATTTCACGGGAGATTTCGGGGCAGGTCGACGGGAGGGCATGACACACTTTTACTGGAAGAACTGCGGAAACGCGACTACACTCCCGCCACCACGCTCACACGGACGCACGGCAAGGATTCCGAATGCCCACGACCAATGCCCCCGACCCGGCTCGGTCGTCCACTCCCGGTTCCGCAGCCGCCTCCGGCCCCGGCCCGTCCACGGCCGCCGTGCACGCCGGCGAGGCCCGCCAAAAGCTCGGCTTCTCGATCACCGATCCGATCTTCGCGTCGAGCACCTACACCTTCCCCGACACGAAGTCGATCATCGACTTCATCGAGGAAAAGCACCCCCGCGAGGAATACGGCCGCTACGGCAACCCTGGCGAGCGGGTCGTGGAAGAAAAGCTGGCCGCCCTCGAAGGGGGCGAGCACGCCGTGCTCTTCGCCAGCGGCATGGCGGCGCTCGTGGGCCTGCTGATGGCCCACTGCAGCGCCGGCGATGAGATCGTGTTCTTCGACGAGTGCTACCACCGCAGTCGCGAGTTCTGCCGCAAGCACCTCACGCGGTTCGGCGTCGGCTTCCGCGAGGTGAAGACCTGCGACTACGCCGCCATGGAGGCGGCGATCACCCCCAAGACGAAGTTCCTCGTCAGCGAATCGCCCACCAACCCGCATCTCAGCGTGGTGGACGTCGAGCGGTTCGCCGACCTCGGCCGTCGCCGCGGCGTGTTGACGCTGATCGATGCCACGCTCTGCACTCCCTACAACCTCAAGCCCCTCGCGGCAGGGGTCGACTTCGTGCTCCACTCGGCCACGAAGTATCTCGGCGGCCACAACGACCTGCTCGCGGGCACCGTGATCGGCCGAACCGAACTGCTGGAGCCGGTGCGAAACCTCCGCGGGATCATGGGGGGCGTCAACTCGCCCCACAACGCCTACCTGCTGGAGCGCGGGCTCAAGACGCTGGCCCTGCGGATGGAGCGGCACAACACCAACGGCCTCGCGGTGGCCCGGTTCCTGGAGAGCCATCCACGGGTCGAGCGGGTGCTCTATCCGGGCCTCGAGAGCCATCCCTTTCACGAGGTCGCCGCCCGCACGATGCGGGGCTGCGGCGGGCTCGTTACGTTCTTCATCAAGGACGCCGACTGGCGGCGGACGGCCGACGTGATCGACGCCGTAAAAATCCCGCGCATCGGCCCGAGCCTCGGTGGCGTCGAGTCGCTGATCGAGCAACCGCTGGTGATGAGCTACTGGAACTACTCGCCGCAGGAGCGGCAGGCGTTTCGCATCCACGACAACATGGTCCGCCTGGCCTGTGGCATTGAAGACGCCGACGATCTGATCGCCGACCTCGCCCAGGCCCTCGACCGCACATAGCCGCCAGCCCGGCGGCGGGAGGCTTCTTATGCAGTTCCGCACCCGCGCCATTCACGTCGGCCAGGAGCACGACCCCGCCACCGGCGCCGTTGTGCCGCCGATCCACCTGGCGAGTACGTTCGTGCAACCCGACGCCTCGATGACGTCGGCCTACGACTACGCCCGAACCGGCAGTCCCACGCGGCATGCCTTCGAGAAGACGCTGGCCGACCTCGACGGCGGCGTGCGGGCCCTGGCCTTCGCTTCGGGCATGGCGGCCACCCACTGCGCCACGCTGCTGCTCGCCCCCGGCGACGAGATCGTCACCGGCACCGACATCTACGGGGGCACCTGGCGGCTCTTCAACCGCGTGCTCGCCGAGCGGGGCATCGTGGTCAAGGCGGTGAACACGGCCGACACCGCGGCCGTGGCCCGCGCGGTGGGTCCGACGACGAAGCTCGTGTGGGTCGAGTCGCCCGGTAACCCGCTGCTCACGATCACCGACGTCGCGGCCTGCGCCGAGATCGCCCACGCGGCCGGGGCCCTGCTGGCCTGCGACGCGACGCTCACCACACCGGCACTCTCGCGGCCGCTGGAACTCGGCGCCGACATCGTGATGCACTCGGCCACGAAATCGATCGGCGGCCACAGCGACCTGCTCGGCGGGGCGCTCGTGGTTCGCGACGCCGACCTCGGCACGCGGCTTCACTGGCTGCAAAATGCCACGGGCGCGGTCATGGGACCGCTCGAGGCCTTTCTCTGCTCCCGCGGCCTCAAGACGCTCGAACTCCGCGTGCTCGCCCAGTCGGCCACGGCCCAGCGGCTCGCCGAGTGGCTCGTCGCGCATCCGGCTGTGGCGACGGTGCACTATCCCGGCCTCGCGAGCCACCCGGGCCATGCCCTGGCCATGCGGCAGATGTCGGCCGGCGGCACGATCGTCAGCTTCGAGGTCAACGGTGGCGTCGACGACGCCCGCCGCGTGGTCGAGTCGACGAAGCTCTTCCAACTCGCGGTGAGCCTTGGCGCGGTCGAGTCGCTGATCGAGATCCCGGCCGTGATGTCGCACGGCTCGTATGCCCCCGACGCCCGCCGCGCCGTCGGAATCGCCGACGGACTCATCCGGCTTTCCGTGGGCCTCGAGGCTTTCGAGGACCTCCGCAACGACCTCGCCTCTGCACTGCCCCGAGCTTGAACCGGACTGGCAAGCTGGGCAACTTTTGCGGATGGCGTGGACTTTTCTGAAAGTTCCGCTGCTGCGGATGACGATACCGATTCCGATCGAGAAGAGTCTGCCGGCCAGTGGACCGGCGGACCCAAGCATCGGAGGTCTGGTATGAACACGACTCGCATTCGCCTCGCACTCCCGCTCGCAGTCGCCCTGGTGGGCATCGCTGCCACGGCATGCCCCGCGGCCGAGTCGCAGCTGAAGTGGACGCCCCACCGCGATGTGACGTCGCCAGCTCAAACACTGACGGAGACCGCC
>JBAXOU010000221.1:0-5420 GCA_037133115.1 Planctomycetota bacterium
GCCGCACGGCGCTCGACAACTCGATGATCATGATGTGTTCGAGCATGATGGCCGGGGCGAAGCACGACAACGACCAGTTGCCGCTGGCGGTGCTCGGCCGCGCCGGCGGTCGGCTCGAATCGGGCCGCGTGCTCGACTACTCCAAAGCAGAGCAGAGGCAGATGTGCCGGTTGTACCTGTCGATGCTCGACAAAATGGGTGTGCCGCAGAAGGCGTTCGGCGACGCCACGGAACTGCTCGCCGAGGTCTGATACGGTTCGCACTTGATTATCGCGCTCGACCGCGTGGCGAGTGAAAGCCGACCGGCCGTGAGGCCGCGGGCAAACCACGCTGGACACTGCGTCTGGTGGCGGTCCGCCCCACCCTCCCGGCGTTGGGCATGTACGGTGCCATGAAGGGGGGAGGAAATCGCCTGGCCCTTCTTCTCTGCTAGCATGATGGAGAGAACGTTCTCATTGCCTTCTGCGGCGGATGGTACGCGGCGGATCGGCGCGGCCGCAGACCGCCGCCATTTTTCTCACTCACCTTGGAGCGGACCGGATGAGCAGCAACGAGCGAAGCGAGGCCCGGAGCGTGATCCTCAGATTGCGTCGCTATCGCGACCGCATCGAGGAGATCACGACAGGCAACGGTGGCCGTGGCGAGGCCGGTGCCCCTGCCGTGGTCGCCGCCGAACGCCGGCTGAAATCGCTGAAAAACGATCTGGACCAAGACGCACACGAGTGCGGCATCGCCGGGAGGCGGGCGGTCCATACGGAGTGCGAACAGCGGTTTCTGTGGCCAGCACTCCGAGAGGCGGCCAGAGCGATGACGGAGCAGTCTCGCCCCCGTCTGCCGGACGCCCATACGAAAGAGGAACTACGGGTGGCTCGGGCCCACATTCTTGTCCATCTGGAGCGATTGGAGGGTCTCTACCCCACTCTGTAGCCTGCGCAAAAGCGTTGCTTTATCCGCACCTTCGATAGTGTCTCGCGGGGTGCGGCGGGTGGAATTTCGATATAGAGTAGAAGGGTATGAACGGCTTCCTCCGCTCAACGCTGACCGCGGGCCTCGCGCTCGGCCTGCTTGGAACGTCCCCTGGCGTGGCGTCGCCCACGCCGGAGCAGGTCGCGTTCTTCGAGACGAGAATCCGGCCCGTACTCTCCCAGCACTGCTATCAGTGCCATTCCGCGGAAGCCCTGCGGGCCGGCACGCTCAAGGCCAGCCTGTTGGTGGACTCGCGGGCGGGCATGGCCAAGGGAGGGGAGAGCGGTGCCGCGGTGGTGCCGGGCAAGAAGGAAGACAGCCTCCTCCTGGCGGCGCTCAAGTACGACGGCTTCGAGATGCCCCCCGCCGGAAAGCTCCCCGACGAGGTGATCGCCGACTTCGAGACATGGATCGACATGGGGGCTCCCGACCCGCGGGACGAGCCGCTCGCCGCCGTCGACGAGCGGACGATCGACGTCGAGGCGGGACGCAGGCACTGGTCGTACCGTCGCCTCGCGCCGGTGACGCCGCCGGAGGTGTCCGCGGCCGGCTGGGTGAGGAACGACATCGACCGCTTCATTCTCGCCGCGCAGGAGAAGGCGGGGATCGCCCCGGCCCCTGAAGCGGCCAAGGCCACGCTCGTCCGCCGGTTGTATTTCGACCTCACGGGCCTGCCGCCGTCGCCCGAGGAACTGAAGACGTTCCTCGACGACGCCGCGCCCGACGCCTACGAAAAGCTCGTCGATCGGCTGCTGGCCAGCCCGCGATTCGGCGAGCGCTGGGCCCGCCACTGGCTCGACACGGTGCGGTTCGGGGAGAGCGGCGGCTACGAGTTCGACGGCGATCGCCCCGGCGCTCACCACTACCGCGACTGGGTGATCAAGGCCCTCAATGCCGACATGCCCTACGACGAGTTCCTGCGGATGCAGGTGGCGGGCGACCTGATCCAGCCCGGCGACTTTGCCGCGACGGCGGCCACCGGGTTTCTCGTGGCGGGGCCGTATCCGGGGCAGGTGACGGCGAAGACGGCCGAGCCGATTCGCTACGACCAGCTCGACGACATGGTGGCCTCGCTCGGCTCGAGCGTGCTCGGCATGACGATCGGCTGCGCCCGCTGCCACGACCATAAATACGACCCGATCGGCCACCGCGATTACTACGCGATGATCGCCTGCGTCGGCAAGGCTGTGCAGGCGGATCATGCGATCGACCTCGATCCGGTGGTCAGCCGGCAGCGGCGTGAGGCCTGGCTCGCGGAACGGGGGCCGGTGGCGGCCGCCTTTGACCGGTTCCTTGCCACGGAGATTCCCTCGCGGGTGGCGCGGTGGCTGGCCACGGAGGCGCCGGCCCGGCAGGCGGCCGCGTGGCTCACGCTCGATCCCGAATCGATGAAGGCCGCCAAGGCGACGCTCGCGGCGGACCCGGACGACACGATCGTCGCATCCGGCTCGCTCGGCCCCGACGACACCTACACGCTCACGTTCCGCACCCACCAGCTAGGGATCAAGGCGCTGCGGCTCGAGGTGCCGGCGGCGGCTGCGGCCCCCGGGGGCGGCCCGGGCACCTCTGGCGACGGCAGCGTCTTTCTCTCGACGGCGGTGGTCACGGCAGCGCCGCTGATCGCGGCCCCCGGCCGCGCGGCCGTCACGCCGAAGCTGAAGGCCGTGATGGCCACGGCCGAGGCGCCCGGAAGCGAACTCGACAAGGCGGTCGATGCAAACAACCTCACTGGCTGGAGCGTGGGCGACGCGTCGGGCAAGGATCACGCCGCCGTGTTCGCGTTTGAAGAACCGGTCGGCTTCGATGGCGGCACGCTGCTCACCGTGGAGCTACGGTTCGAGAACGGGCATCTCGGGCTCGCGCGGCTGCGGCTCGCCATCACGACCGAGCCCGCCGAGCCGGCCGGAGACGCCCTGGTTGCGGCTGCCGCCCCGCAGGCCGCCCGCGAGGTCGCGGCGGTGCTCGACTCGGCCCGGTCGGCCGGCCGGGATCTGTCCGACCCGGCGGTCGCACGGGAGGCCGCAAGGTGGTTGGGGCGGTTCGACGCCGAAACGGAACGGGAAGTGGCGGTGCTCGCCGCCGTTGATGCCAGGGAGCCGCATCCGGAGCTCGTGACCGTCTACGCCGCGACCAACGGCCCCTGGGTGATCACCGGCAACGCGCAGGCCGTCAAGAGCGGCAGCCAGGACGTGTTCGTGCTCGCCCGTGGCGAGGTGGGCCGCAAGAAGGGCAAGGCGGTCCCGGGATTCGTGCTGGCCACTCTTCCCGCGGACGACGCCGAGACGAGGCTCCTTTCCGGTTCCGACGCCCAGCCGCTCGCCGATTCCCGACTGGGGCTGGCCGCCTTCCTCACAGATCCCGCTCACGGCGCCGGCCCGCTCGCCGCCCGCGTGATCGTGAACCGGCTCTGGCACCATCACTTCGGCCGCGGCATCGTGGCCACGCCCAACGACCTCGGCACGCAGGGCGACCCGGCCACGCATCCCGAACTGCTCGAATGGCTCGCGAACCGGCTCGTGGAGAACCGCTGGAGCCTGAAGAGCATCCACCGGCTGATCGTCACCAGCGCTACCTACCGGCAGTCGGGAGCGGGGAGCGCGGCGGGGCGAGCGCTGGATCCTGACAACAAGCTACTCTGGCACCGCAAGCCGATACGGCTCGAGGGCGAGTCGATCCGTGACGCGCTGCTCGCGGCCGCCGGCACGCTCGACCCGAAGATGTATGGGCGGACCGGGCTCGACGTGAACGCGCCGCGGCGGAGCATCTACCTGACGGTGAAGCGGAGCGAGCCGATCGGCTTCCTGCAGGTGTTCGACCAGCCCGAGCCGGTGCAGCCGGTGGGCGCCCGCGGCGTGGCGACCGTGCCCACGCAGGCGTTGACGATGATGAACTCGCCCTTCGTGCGGGCGGCGGCCGAGGCGCTCGCCGTCCGCTCCCGCACGGCGCTCGGGCTCGAGCCCACCGCCGCGGCGGGCGTGGCGGCGATCGACTCCTGCTTCACCGCCGCGGTCTCCCGGCAGCCAAGCGATGCGGAGCGGGCCAGGTTCGCCGAGCTGCTCGCCGCCCGCGAGCAGGCGGCCGGCGGCGATGCGGCGGGCCGGCAGGCGGCCCTCGCCGACGTGTGCCATCTGATCTTCTGCCTGAACGAGTTCGTGTACGTTGATTGAAGGTCACCGGCCGCCGCTGACACGAGGAGAAAGCCATGAGCGAATCGCCATCCCGAATCGGTGAACTCCTCCTGCCGGCCCGCCGCAGCTTCCTGCGCGACGCGGGGCTCGGTTTCGGCGGACTGGCGCTGGCGTCGCTCTTGGGGGAGGAGTCGTGGGCGAACACCGCCGGCGGGGCTGCCGTTGGTTCGCTCCCCCACCATCTGCCCAAGGCCAAGCGTGTGATCTGGCTGTTCATGACCGGCGCCCCGTCGCAGGTCGACACCTGGGACTACAAGCCCGAACTCCAGGCCCGCCACGGCCAGCCCCTGCCCGGCGCCGACAGCGAGGTGGGCTTTTTCCAGACGAGCGGCACCTGCCTCGCCAGCCCGTTTCAGTGGGCCCAACACGGCCAGTCGGGCACGTGGGTGAGCGACCTGTTTCCTCACCTCTCGAAGCACGTCGACGACATGTGCTTCATTCATTCGATGCACCTGCGGGCCAACAACCACGCTCCCGCGGCGATGGAGCTGATGTCCGGCTTCAATCGACCCGGCATGCCGAGCATGGGCGCGTGGCTCGACTACGGCCTCGGCAGCATGAACCACGACCTGCCGAGCTTCGTGGTGATGCACGAGCGGAAGCCCCGCGGCGACGACCAGATCTGGTCGGCGGGGTTCCTTCCCAAGAGCCATCAGGCGCTGGCCATCGACGCCCGGCGGCCGGTGGCCATCGACAACTTGGCGCTGCGCACGGGGCAGTCGCTCGACGCGCAGCGGGCGGAGCTCGATCTCCTCTCGACGGTCAACGCCGAGCATGCAGCGCTGCGGCCGACGCAAGCTGATCTCGCGGCCCGCATCTCGAGCTTCGAACTGGCCTACCGTATGCAGTCGGCCGCGCCCGAGGCGATCGACCTCGCGCAGGAGTCGAAGCTCGTGCACGAACTCTACGGCACCGAGGATCCCGCATGCCGGGTGTTCGCCAGGCAGTGCCTCACCGCGCGGCGGCTCCTGGAGCGGGGCGTGCGGTTCATCCAGATCTTCGCGGGGCGGGGCGTGGCCGGTGACGGCAGCGTCGACGACGTGCCGTGGGACGCCCACAGCAACATCGAGACCAACCACCGCGAGTGCGGCCTGGCGACCGACCGACCGGCGGCCGCGCTCCTCGCCGACCTCAAGGCCCGCGGGATGCTCGACGACACCCTCGTGATCTGGGGGGGCGAGTTCGGCCGCACGAGCGACTCGCAGGGGGGCACGGGCCGCGACCACAACCCGGGCGGGTTCACGATCTGGATGGCCGGCGGCGGCG
>JBAXOU010000222.1:0-5408 GCA_037133115.1 Planctomycetota bacterium
CTCCGACGACTTCGCGAACCTGCTGATCAGTCACCAGCGGCCGATTTACGCGTTTCTCGCGGCCCTCGTCCCCGACCCGACGGAACGCGACGACGTCTACCAGCAGACCTGCCTGCTGCTCTGGGAAAAACGTGCCGAATACGACCCGACGCGGCGATTTTTTCCGTGGGCTTGCGGATTTGCTCGGAATAAGGCGTTCGAGCACCTTCGCCGCCGCCGCCGCGAGGTTCCCGCGCTGAGCCCCGATACGCTTGTTCGGATCGCCGCCGCCCGTGAAATCGGTGAGCCGATCGCCGCGGCCCGCCGGATGGCCCTCGACTCGTGCATCCGCAAACTCTCCGACCAGCAGCGAGACCTGCTGCAGCAGCGGTACATGGCGCGAGTGCCGCTTAAAGATCTGGCCGATGTTCTCGAGACATCCGCCGCCGCACTCACGATGCGGCTGCAGCGGATCCGCCATGCCCTGCTGCGGTGCATCGAGCATGCACTCGCTACCGCGGAGGGACGATGAGCCACGACGGTCATTCCCCTTGCAGCATGCCCCCGGTCGATGACGAGCTCTTCATGCTCATCGGTCGTCTGTGCGACGGTGTGGCGACGCATGAGGACTGCGCCCGGCTCGATCAGCACCTCGCCGCCGACGCGGCGGTCGAGTGCTACTGTGCGGTGCTGGAACTGGAGGCATCCCTGCAGTGGTGGTGGCAGGCGGCGCCGGCCGAACATTCTTTTCCGACGCTCGAAGAGATCGTCGCAACGGCCGCACCCGTGCCGCAGCCGATGCCGGCGGCCCCGCCACGCCACACGGCATGGCGGCGTGTCAGGGACTGGCTGGCTGCGGCGGCGAGCGTCGCTGGCCGCGTCGAGATCGAGCCGCGCCGCCTCTCGGCGACGTTGCTGCTCGCTGGCCTCGCCCTCGGGCTCGTCGCGGCCGTGAACGCCGGCTGGGGTGGATGGCTGCCCTGGATGGCTGTCGCGCGGGTCAAGGAATCGCCGCGGCCGGCCGATGCGCTCGCGGCGATCCGGGCGGTCGACAGGGTCGAGTGGCGGGAGGCGACGGCCGGCCGGGCGGCATCCAAGTGGCTGCCGGGAGGGGCACGGCTCGACCTCGTCCGTGGGCTGGTCGAGATCTCATATCTGACGGGCGCCACGGTGATCCTCGAGGGCCCGGCGTCGTTCGAGATTTCCGGCCCGGGCACCGGGAGGCTCGACCGCGGGCGGCTGACGGCCACTCTGCACAAGCCGCGGGCGTCGTTTGCGATCCAGACGCCGACAGCCGTGGTCACCGACCGGGGCACTCAGTTCGGCGTCGAAGTGAATGAGCGTGGGGCGACCGACGTGCGGGTCTTTCAGGGGCTTGTGGAGCTTGCCGCTGCGGGGCTGGCCGACGGCAGCCCGGTCCTGCAACTCGCCGCCGGCCAGGCCGGCGAGGTCGATACCGACGGACACACGACACTCGTCGCCGCTCCGGCACCGAAAAAATTCGTGACCTCCGTGGCGGTTGCAGGCTCACGGCGGCGGGACCCACGGCCGTACGCGTGGGACGATTCCGCCGCCGTCACGCTCCTCGAGGATGCATTCATCGTCGCCGGATCGGCAAGGCAGGCCGGAGCACTGCACGGCACGACGCCGTCTGGCCGGGGCGGGGCCGCGTCGTGGATCGCGCCATCAGCCGGGTGGCAGGTCGACCCCGTCGCCGGGGGACTTGCCGTGACGGCGGCGGGCGCGGCGTTCCTCCCATTTCGACCCGAGCCGGGGTTCGTCTACCGCCTCTCGGTAGAACTGCACGTGCAGTCGGGCGGGAGCGGGTGGGCAGCCGTCGGCTTCGCGGAGCGGCCGACCGTCGAGGCGCCGACGCTCGACCATGCCTGGATGCTGCAGCGGCACAGCACCACGCTGCAGTCGCACCGCTCCGCCCGGACTCCCAACGCCGCCTTTGCAGGGCCTGGTGAACAGGGCCGGCTGCCCAGCGGCGACGTGCTGACGGGTCCGCAGGTCCGCTCCGTCGTGCTCGATACCACCGGCCCGCAGTGGCGAGCCTTTTTCCTGGTCGGCGACACGCTTATCGGCGATTGCCGAATCGACGACCGGGGCCGATCGATCCGCTACGTCGGGCTGTCCGTGTTTGCCGACACCACCGCCACCTTTCGGAACTTCTCGCTCGAGTCTTTTCGTCCGCTCAGCCCGTGATTTGTCTTTGCAATTCTGGAGTTTATTCCATGATCCGCTCCCGGAATCGCCTCGGCCGTGGGTATGCGAAAGCATGCCCTCGACCCCTCCATGGTTTCACGTTGGTTGAGCTCCTCGTGGTGATCGCGATCATTGGCACGCTCGTCGGGCTCCTGATCCCCGCGGTGCAGGCGGCGCGGGAATCAGCTCGCCGCTTGAAGTGCTCGAACAACGTCAAGCAGATCGGCCTGGCGATGCACATGCACCACGACAACAAGGGCAAGCTCCCATTCGCGGCGAATGCGCAGGTGACGACCGGCGTCTGGGCATCAGTGGCTCGCACCTGGGGCGTCGACGTGATGCCCTTTATCGAAATGAACGACGTGTTCAACCTGATCGACAAGACGAAGAGCATGACCGACAACTCGACGGGCCCGGGCTACAGCATGTCTAACCTCGCGGTGATCACGAACCGCCGGATCCCCTTCCAGGAATGCCCCTCGAATCCCTCCGCCTCGTTGCTTACCCGCCGGGATGGGCAGTTGTTCTCTGTGTACAGCATGTATGACCAGATCAAGACCGCCGTCCTCGGCTATTCCGTCTGCAACGGGCCACAGTTTAGCGACAGCTGTGCGCCCGATTGCGCAAACCAAGCGTTCTGCTGCGCGGCGGGTTCGACCTGGACCGATCCGGAGGCTCAGTTCAATCCCGGTATGTTCGGCAGCAGGGCGGCGTTCCAATGCCAGTTCAAGCAGGTCACCGACGGCCTGTCGAACACGATCATGCTCAGCGAGACCCGCGGCGAGTTGAACGAATTGCGGTCGGTCTTTAATGCGAATTTCCAGGGAGTGGACACCGGCATTCGGATCAACAGCCCACTCACCGATCTGACGAACTCATCTTGGACAAGCTACCGGCTCAACACGGGCGCGGGCTCGTCGCATGCCGGTGGCGGAGCCATGTTCTGCATGGGTGACGGGGCGGTCGTCTTCTTGAGCGATCAGATCGACTACGTGCTCTACAACGCTCTGGGCGGCAGGGCGGATGGAGTCACCTCCCGGCTGCCGTGATCTGTGCGCCGCGTCAGGATGTGAATCGGCCGATGATCGAGCCAGTCGAAAACCCCATCGAGGAGTACCCCGATGAATTGTTGCGGGAGTGAACGGGCCGGCCTCTCGCGCGGAAGTCGGCTGGTGTTCGTCGTGCTCCTGGCCGCGTGGAGCGGCGGCTGCGGGCCACGACTGCCGGCAGGGAAGGTGCGGGTCACTGGGACGGTGACCTACCAGTCGCAACCGCTAGCGGCCGATGCCATCTGCTTCTTCGCAAGACAGGGCACCGAGAGCATGTCGGCCAAGGTCGGCCCGGACGGCGGCTTTGCCATCGTGCTCACGCCCGGCGAATACGCGGTGTCGGTGCTGGCGAAGGACGGGCCGGATCGGATGGACAAACAAGGGAATGTCACCCTCGCCCCGAGCCGGATTCCCACGAAGTACAACTCCCCGCAGACATCAAGCCTCGTCGTCGTCGTCACGAAAGACGCCATTCCGCTCTCGATCGCTCTGGAGCGATGACCGCGTTCCCAGGCTGAAATTCAGGCGACCTGCTGAACGCCCGCGGCCCGCGCGCGGGAGAGATTGGCGGCGATTCGAGCGGCTCGCCCAGGTGTGTCAGGGTCTGAATTCAACGTCAGCCTGCCGAAGCAAGCCTACGATCTGCTCTGTACTGCGTCGCTTCTTCATCCGAGAACCCTTTCCAGCCCCATCCGGGGCAAGAGGATTCTCTCACAAGACCTGGATCAGGATTTGGGGACGGCGTCAGTGGCGGCTTGCTGGCGTCAGCCGGCGCTGCCGCCGCGGGGACCGAACTTCCGGCGCTGCTCACGACGCCGGCCGACGGGGCGACGGTCGGGACGCTCCCCCTGGGGCCGATGCTTTCCGGCACGACCGCGTTCGCGTGGCGGCGCCGGTGCCTCGTCGGCGGCGGACCGCGTCGCCGCGGGAGCCGCGAAGTGGTGGAGGATCGCCGCCGCCACCTCGGTGGGCGTGTAGCCCTGTTCCAAGAGCCGCTCCACGAGCGTGGTCCGGCCCGAAAAGCCGCCCTGCTCGAGGGTGCTGCGCAGTTTTTCGAACAGCGCGTCGGATCGCCGGCTCTCCACCGCCTCCACGGAAGGAACGTGCTCGCGACGGATCTTCGTCTTGGTGAAGCGCTCGATCGACTGCAACTTGTAGATACCGGCCCCCGACACGAGCGTCACCGCCCGCCCCTTGCGCCCTGCCCGGCCGGTGCGGCCGATGCGGTGCACGTAGTCCTCGGCGTCGTAGGGGAGGTCGTAGTTGACCACCAGTTCGAGGTCGTTCACGTCGATGCCGCGGGCGGCCACGTCGGTGGCGACCAGGAATTCGAACGCCGCCTTCTTGAAGCCGTTCATCACGCGCGTCCGCTGGGCCTGCGCCATGCCGCCATGGAGGCGCTCGGCGGAGCAGCCGCGGGCCACGAGCGCGTCGGCCACCTCCTCGACCATGTGCTGCGTGTTGCAGAAGATCACGCCGCTCTTCACGCCATAGTAGTCGACGAGCCGCGACAGCGCGTCGAACTTCGCATGGTGACGCACCTCGTAATAGACCTGGTCGACCAGCGGCGCGCCCGCGACGACCCGCTGCTCGATCTTCACGGTCTTCGCATCGCGGGAATGGCCGCGGACGAGCGCCTGGATGGGGGGCGAGATGGTCGCCGAGAAAAAGACCGTCTGCCGTTCGGCGGGAGCCGCCGCCAGGATCTTCTCGATGTCCTCGCGAAAGCCCATGTCGAGCATCCGGTCGGCCTCGTCGAGGATCAGCATCTTCACCCCCGCCAGGTCGAGCGTGGTCCGGGCGAGGTGGTCGACGAGCCGCCCGGGAGTGCCCACCACGATGTGGGCGCCCCGCGCGAGTTCGGCGAACTGCCGGTCGTAGGAGGCGCCGCCGTAGATCGGCACCGACCGCACGCCCTTCTTGAAGGCGGCGAGCTTGTGGACCTCGTCGGCGACCTGCGTCGCCAGTTCCCGGGTCGGCGCGAGGATCAACACCTGCGTGCAGTGCCGGGACGGATCGACCCGCTCGATCGCCGGAATGCAAAACGCCGCCGTCTTGCCCGACCCGGTCTCCGACTGACCGACCAGGTCGTGCCCCTGCATGATGAGCGGGATGGCCCGATCTGGCCGCGCTCACCGAGCGGGTCCGCCGCCGCGTGATCCACTGGTTCAG
>JBAXOU010000223.1:0-5358 GCA_037133115.1 Planctomycetota bacterium
GCCCTCCGGGCCTACGCTCTCTCGATGCTGACTGCGCTCCGCCATCCATGGCTTCGCCGACCAATCCGCCTGCGGCGGATCGGTGCCCGAGCAACGCCGGCTCACGGGGCATGGGCAGCCCCGAGCTACCCCTGAGCAACCGCGAGCCGTTTTCCTGGGTGGACTGGGGTTTCTTGGGTATCGCAACTAGAGTCGGGGGGTCCGGCCCGACACCCAGAGCACCCCGCCAGTCATGCCCCGCTCCTCCGAAGACGACCTCTTCAACAGCTCGACGATGACGTTCGGCGAGCACCTGGAGGAACTCCGGAGCTGCCTGATCCGCGCCGCGGCGGGATTGGCCGTGGCCGTGCTGATCGGTTTCTTCGTCGCGCGGCCGGTCGTCCACCTGATCGAGGAGCCGCTCCGGCGGGCCCTCGGCGACTACTACTCCAAGCGGGCGATCGAGACGGCGGCCGACTGGAAGACCCGGACGCCGGACGGACCGCCGCTCCCCTATTCGCAAGCGGAGATCCGCGATGCCGTCGAACAGCACGGCATGACCTACGAACTCCGCGAAGTGCATCCCGACCGGCTCGCGGCCGTGATCGGTGGCACCGCCGCCACGGCGGCAACCGGCACAAACGCGTTCGACACCGACGACCTCGTGCCCATACTCCTCTGGCAGCCACTTTCTCGCGACCCACGAGTGAGCATCACCACGCTCTCCGCGCAGGAGGCCTTTGGGATCTACGTGAAGGCCGCGACGCTCGTGGGCGTGGTGCTCGCCAGCCCGTGGATCTTCTACCAACTCTGGACGTTCGTCGCGGCGGGCCTCTACCGGCACGAACGGAAGTGGGTCTGGACGTTCCTGCCGATCAGTGTGGTCCTGTTCCTCGCCGGCGTGTTCATCGCCTTCTTCTTCGTGTTCGACTTCGTGCTCGACTATCTGCTGCAGTTCAACGCCTGGCTGGGCCTCGACCCCGACCCGCGGATCAGCGAGTGGCTGAGCTTCGTGCTGATCATGCCGATCGGCTTCGGCCTCGGCTTCCAGCTGCCGCTGGTGATGCTCTTCCTGGAGCGGATCGGCGTGTTCGACGTCGCGGCCTACACCTCGCAGTGGCGGATGGCCGTGCTGGTGATTGTCGTCGCCTCTGCGGTTCTCACGCCGGCCGACCCCTACAGCATGCTCTTCCTGGCGGCGCCCCTCTGCCTGCTCTACTTCGGCGGCGTGGCCCTCTGCCGCTGGTTCGGCGACGCCCAAGCCGCGGGCCGAATCGCCGTCGATCAGGCGACGAAGGCGAGCCAGTAGAAGACGCTGCCGGTGACGGCGGTGAGCAGCAGATCCCCGGCGGCCAGCCGGGCCATCACGCGGTGCCGGGGCCCGTGGCTGCCCGGCGACGGCGGCGACGGAAACCGGGCCAGCGCCTCCCAGACCACCCAGGCCCAGAGCACGAACGTCGAGACGGCGAACACCAGGTGGATGCCCAGCGCCACGAGCACGCCCGCCGGCCACCAGGGGTTGGGTTCTCCTCCCCAGACGACGCCGCCGGCGGCACGCAGCTTCCAGTCGCTGATCAGGCGGACGTCGATCTCGAAGACGATGATCGCCGCCAGCAGGGCGACGACGATGAATAGCTGGAGCCGCTTGTGGGCCGCGTAGGCTCCGCGACGCACGAGGCTCACGCTCCAGGCGAGCACGGGCAGGAGGGCGATCAGGCCGACGAGCACCACGTCCATCCCCAGCGAGGCCCGCGTGCCGAGGAAACCGTCGATGCCTCGCGGCGACGCCTGCATCTCGGTCGTGTCGTGCTGCACGGGTCTCTTCCTTGACAGACCGGAATCGATAGCCCGGAAGGTGGGGATTCGGGCGGGGACCCAGATTGTAGCCCAGGGCCTGCCCGCCGCGGGCGGAAGGCGGCTACCATCATCCGGCCGGCCGAGTGGCGAAACTGGCAGACGCACGGGACTTAAAATCCCGTGGAGAGTGATCTCCGTGCGGGTTCGATCCCCGCCTCGGCCAATCGTGGATCACGTTCCGCGGTCGATCTTGCCCCACGCGGGCCCCGCCCGCTATTTCCCTGGCATGGTCACGTCATCGACACCCTCGCACCCCGGGCCACGGCCGTGGCAGCCTCTCGTCTGGCTGCCCTGGCTCTCCGCTCCCCTCTTCTTCCTGCTGCCGATTGCGGGCTGCGGCGTCGCGGCCGCCGCCCGCCGGCCCCCTGCCGCCGCCAGTTCCTCCGCCACCTATCCCCTGCCCGGCCCCGCTCCGGTCGCGACGATGGTGACGGTCCTGACGCCGTCTCGCTGACCTTCGCGACGCCTGGTGGCGTGGGCATCGCCCGCGCACTAGTTTTGCTCGTGGGTTTCGAGCCCGAGACCCACGGAGATTCTGCATGTCGCTTCGTTCTCGGATCGCGCTGGTCGCAGCGCTGTTGGTACTGGCTGCCGTCGCCGTCAGCACCGTCCTGCAGACGTTCGCAGCCCGCCGCGCCATTCTCGACCAGGCCCGGGCTGGTGGAGACGGGATCGCCACCATGCTGGCGCGGGTCGCCGCTTTCGCCGAAGACGTGCCGCCGGCCGTCGAGGAGGAGATTGGCCGGCACATGCTTGCCGAGGCGCGGCTGCTCGCCGCCTACGTGGCCGCCGCCGAGCAGGCGGGCACGTCGACCGAGGCGATCGTCGACCGGCTCCGCAGCGTCACCGACGAAACCGTCGTGGACCATCTCCTCGTCACCGGCACCGACGGCGTCTGCACGATCGACACCGAGCGGCCCGAGAAGCCGTTCGTCTTCCTGCCCGACGCGGCCCGCCAGCCCGAGGCCCATGCCTTCCACCGGCTGCTCACCGGGGAGATCGCCACCCTCGTGCAGAAATCGCTGCGGCGCGATCAGGACGGCAAGGTCTTCAAGTACGCCGGCGTGGGCGGACTCGACAAGCCGCGGATCGTCGAAGTCGGCATCGAGTCCACCTTCCGGGAGCGGCTCGACAAGAATCTGGGCGTCCGCCGCCTCGTCGGCGAAGTCGTCGGCGGGGACGTGAAGGAGGTGCAGGTCCTCGACCGGCAGCTCATGCCGCTCGTCACCCGCCGCATCGACGCGAGCGGCTCGGCGACAGACGCTCCCATCGCCCTCTCCCAGGCCGACGCCGAACTCATCCGGCAGAGCATGGCGGTCAGTGCGCCCGTCGGTCGGTTCACCTCCGACACGTACCGCGTGGCGGCTCCGGTGTCGCGCTCCGACGGTCGCTCGTCGGGGGCCGTGCTCGTGAGCCTGGCCACCGACTCCAGCCGCCATGTGCTCTGGTGGCAGGCGGCCGGCGCGGCAGCCTCGGCCTTCATGGTGGGCCTGCCGGGCGTGCTGGCCGCGATCTGGCTGGCCCGGTCGATCGCCGAGCCCGTCCGCCGGGCGCTCTCGGTGGCGGAATCGATCGCATCTGGTGACCTGACCCAGCGGATCAAGGGACAGGGCACCCACGAGATGGGCCGGCTGCTCGGCTCCTTCGAGCGGATGACGCAGTCACTCGCCGGCCTGATCGGCCGGATCAAGTCGGCCGGCGAGCGGCTGTCGACCGTCGAGGCGGACGCGGCAGCGGCGCTCGCCAGGCAGGAGCGGGCCGTGAGCAGCGTGAACGGATCGGCCAACGAGATCGCCGCCGCCGTCACGGAGATCTCCGCGACCGGCGAGCAGCTCCTCGACGCCACCAGCAGCGTCACCGGCATCGCCCGCGAGGCTGCCCAGGTGGCCGAGCAGGGACGCGGCGGCCTGGAGAGCATGACGGCCTCGATGGAGCACCTCGACGAAGCGATGAACGCCTTCACGCGGAAGCTCGCCACGATCAGCCAGCGGGCCAGCGGGATCACGTCGGTGGTCACCACGATCGCGAAGGTGGCGGAACAGACCAACCTCCTCTCGGTCAACGCCACGATCGAGGCGGAGAAGGCGGGTGAGTCGGGCCGCGGCTTCCGGATCGTCGCCCAGGAGATCCGGCGGCTCGCCGACCAGACGGCCCTCTCCACGAAAGACATCGAGCGGATGGTTCGCGACATGCAGGCGGCCGTGGCGAGCGGCACCATGGAGATGGACCGGTTCCGCAACGAAGTGAGCGGCCGGATCGGCGAGGTCGCCCAGGTGAGCGAAAAGCTCGGAAAGATCATCGAGCCGGTGCAGTCGGTCACCCGGTCGCTCGAGACCGTGCACCAGGGCATGGAGTCGCAGTCGCAGGGGGCCCGGCAAATCCGCGACGCCATGGAGTCGCTGCGGACCGACGCCGGCGAGTCGGCCGCGTCGCTCGCCGTGTTCACGACGTCGCTCGCCGAACTGCGGCGGTCGATCGCGGAACTCAACGCCGAGGTCGCCCGGTTCCAAACGAACGACGATCAGCCAGAAGCGGACTGAGACGCGGTCGCACGTGAGCCTCGCGCTCGAGTGCACGGTACGTGAAAGCCGACCGGCCGTGAGGCCGCGGGCGAACCACGCTGGACGCTGCATCGTGCGGTGGTTCACCCCACGCCTCACGGCGTTGGGCTTGGACATAGGTGCGGGCGGGCGAGGATCATATGAAACTCGTCAAAGCCGACCGGCCGTGAGGCCGCGGGCGAACCACGCTGGACGCTGCATCGTGCGGTGGTTCACCCCACGCCTCACGGCGTTGGGCTTGGACGGCGGCGCGACAGTCGCATGGCCGTAGCGAGCGCCCGGCGATCGTAAGCCGGGGCCGGCGCCGACTCACGGCGTCGCAGGGATCATCGATGCGTGGCCGCTGACACACCGCCAGGCTCCATCCTTGAGCACCCAGACATTGGTGAACCGCGACCGCCGCTCGAAGGGCTTGCCGTCCTTGTCGCTGCCGGCTTCCTTGTAGTCGCCGATGTCGACGGCCACCGTGCCGCCGCCATACAGTCGCACGTCGATCGAACTGGCCTCGGAGACGGTGTGCTTCTCACCGCTTGCCTTGAGCGCGGCGATTCCCTCCGCCTTCGTGAAGCGATGGCCGGACGGCTCGACGTAGACGAAGTCGGGGGCCCAGATCCGTTCCAGGATCGAGGGATCATTCTTGAGATACGCGGTCGACCACTGCGTGGAGAGCTCCTTGATGCCCGCCTCGATGGCGGCTTCCTGAGCCGGAGTGACGCCCGCAACCGACTGGCCGTGGGTCACGGGACAACAGGCTACGGCGAACGACACCAGCAGCAAGCCCCGGGTGATGGTCCGAACATGCAACATGGTGAGTGACTCCTGATGGAAGGAAAGGGGACACGGAACCCAGGCATCGCTGTCTTTGGCCTGGGCGAGCCGGAACGCCGACCGCCCGTTGCGGTCCATTTTACCGGCGGGCGTCGTTTACCGGCGGGCGTCGGTCTGGCGGGCGGCCTGGCGG
>JBAXOU010000224.1:0-5347 GCA_037133115.1 Planctomycetota bacterium
GCGGGAAGGGGGCGGCCGCCGGCGGGGCACTTGCCGAGGCCGTCACGGCGTGCGACCGTAGGGATACTCGGTGCTGCACCGGGCTCGTTCGGAACCTCGCGCGACCATGCATTCAACGGCGAACATCACGGAGGCTGCCGGAGGCGCGGACGCGGCCGCACGGTCGTCGTGGCTGAGGCTGCTGGCCGGCGGGGCCATGTCTGAGGTCCGCTTCTGGCTGGCGCACTCGGCCTTCTGGGCAGCCGTTTTCGGCGTGCTGATGACGGTGATTCACGTGTTCAAGCCCGCGATCGTCGACCCAGTGGCCTTTGTGCTCGTGCGGGTGGTGCTGTGCTTCTTCGTGACGGCCGCCATGCGGTGGCTGTCGAGACAGGAGCCGCTTCTCGTCAGGCTGGGCGTGTCGAAGATCGGCGTCATGGCCGGCGGCGCCATCCTGTCGGCCGTCCTGATCACGCTGGTGCTGTTTGCTTTTGACCGCGGCACGGGGCGGACGCCCTTGGGGCCGGCGCGGCTCGAGCTTGTGGCGCGGCTCGCCATCAACCTGGCGCTGCTGGCGAACTGGTGCGCCCTCTACTTCGGCTACCAGTTGATCCAGGAGCGCAACTCGACCGAGTTTCGGGCCATGCAGGCGGAGTCGCTCGCGCTCCGCAACGAACTCCAGCACCTCCAGGGCCAGATCAGCCCGCACTTCCTCTTCAACGCGCTCAACACCGTCATGGCCAGCCGCGATGATCCCGAGGCGATCGACACGGTGACGCAGGCCCTGGCCAACTACCTGCGGTTCCTGCTGCGGCCTGCGGCCACGCTCGAGCCGCTCGCCCGGGAACTCGACGCCCTCGAGGAGTACCTCACGGTGCAGAGCGTGAGGTTCGGCGACGGCCTGGTGACGCGGATCGATTGCGACCTCGATGTGCGGGGCGTGGCGGTTCCCCCAGTGATGGTGCAGCCGTTGGTGGAGAACGCCATCAAGTATGGTGGTCAGACCTCGCCGCGGCCGATCCGCGTCGAGGTGGCGGCCCGCCGGGAAGGCGACTGGCTCCTGGTCGAGGTCGCCAACACCGGCTCGTGGGTCGCCGCTGGCGGCCGCAACAGCACCGGGACCGGGCTGCGCTCGCTCGAGCGACGGCTGCGGCTCCTTGTCGGGCCGACCGCTGCCGTCAGTCACGGCGAGGATCACGGCTGGGTCAGGGTGCGAATCCGCGTCCCGATCCCGGACGTGGCGGGTGCACAAGCGGGCGGGTATCACGAGGGCAGGCGATGATCACGGCACTTTTGGTCGATGACGAACCCAAGGCGATCGAGCGACTGGCCGCCCTCCTCGAATCGTTTCCTGGGATCGAGATCATTGGCACCGCCTGCGACGTCAGCGATGCGGAGCGGTTCCTGGCGGGCCGATCACCCGACGTGGTGTTTCTCGACATCAACATGCCCGGCCGGCTTGGTTTCGACCTCGTTGCGAGCGTTCCGGCTTCGGCCAGGATCGTGTTCGTGACCGCTCACGAGGATCGAGCCCTCGACGCGTTTCGCGCGGGGGCCTTGGACTACCTGCTCAAGCCCGTCGACCGTGACCGTCTCGCCCTTACGATCGAGCGGCTCGAGTCGCAGGTGGTGGCCGGCAGGTCGGCCACGCCATCGGGCATGGACCATGCCGGACACGCGGATGACGACGCCAGTGACGCCTCCGGCGACACCCACGAGTCGGTGAGGTTCTCGCTCTCGGGTGGCCGCGGTTTCGAGACCGTGGCCTACGCCGATATCGTCTGGGTGGAGGCCGTGCGGAACTACACGCGGGTGCAGGCCCGCGATCGCCGGCCGCGAATCATCCGCCGGACGATGGCCGAGTGGGAGTCGATGCTGCCTGTCGCGTCCTTCGGGAGGGTCAGTCGGTCGCTGATCGTGCAGCTCTCCGAGGTCCGCTCGATGCAGTGGCAGTCGCGAGATCAGACCCTCGTGTTCTTCGTCGGTGCGACTGACCCGCTGCCGATCGGAAGGGCCGCCACCTCGCGGCTGAAGGACCTGCTGGCCACGTGAGCCGCATGGCCTATCCGCAGGATTCGCAACGGCCCTTGAGCAGCACCTCGGTGACGGAGTGGATGCGGGTGGCCCGTGCACCCCGCGCCGCAGATGCGGTGGTGCGGGGCCGGGACTTCGGCGTGATTGCCACCCGCACATCGTCGAGGCAGGAGATCTCACCACACGTCGTGCAGAGGAAGTGCGGGTGATCCTCGCCCGCAGCGCCGTGCCCGCCAGTTCGCTTGATCTCAAACCGCCAGACGTGGTCCCCAAGTTCCACCCGGCTGACGAGTTTCTTCTCGGTGAGTTCCGTGAGGTTGCGGTAGATGGTGGCCCGGTCGAAACCGAGATTCGCAAGTGCCTCCGACACCTCGGCGTGCGTACGGGGCCCTGCAGCCGACCCGAGATGATCCATCACCGCCAGTCGGGCTGCCGTGCAGCGCAGCCCGCTGTCACGGATGCGGGTCTTCAAAGCCTCGAGTCGGGATCCTTCTGAACGGCTCACACTCACGAGTCTACCCCGCGACGCGGGCGGCGAGCAGATCGACGATGGCCGCCATGAATGCCGGGAGATCGGCGGGTTTTCGACTGGAGATGAAATGGCGATCGACGACCACGGGGGCGTCTGACCAGATGGCACCCGCGTTGACGAGATCGTCCTTGATGCCAGGGCTGCCCGTCACGCTGACGCCGCGGTAGACGCCGGCGGAGATCGGGATCCAGCCGCCGTGGCAGATAGCCGCGACGAGTTTGCCTCGGGCGGCGAACTCCCGCACGAGCGCCAGCACCTTCGGGTCACGGCGAAGTTTGTCGGGCATCCAACCTCCGGGGATCACGATCCCGTGGAAACGAGCCGCATCCGTGTCGTTGATCGCGGCATCGCTCGTGCACGGGTAGCCGTGCTTGCCCGCGTAGGTGACGCCTGCCACTTCGCCTGCGACGGTGACGTGGCAGTGGGCCTCCTCGAGTCGCAGTTTGGGGTACCAGAGCTCGAGATCCTCGTAGTCTGAACCCACGAGCGTGAGGATGCGGACACCTTCAAGCGATGCGGCGGCTGGTGATGGCACGGGTGCGGAGTCTCCGGTATTCGATGGGCGGGACCATTGTCGAGGGTAAGGTCGGCCGGTGCGAGCCGGCACGGAACCCCCCCGTAAGAGGATGTTTCCGATAGGCCCTCCAGGCGACCAGCAGCCCCCTCGGACCCCTCTTTTTCGGCCGGCCGGTGACCCGCCGGGAAAGTCCCTTGACTCACTGGACGCGACCGCTACATTCACGCCCCGGCCCACAGGAAGGGGTCGCCGGACCGGCTACCACAACATCTTGCGATAGCATGCAGAAGGACCTGCGTTTTCCGATTGTCCGAGCCCAGGCGGTTTCGCCGGCGGAATGACTCAGGATTGAGCCCTCCCGGGACCGATGACCGATTGTGGATGAACTATACGCAAGTATACTGATCAGTGAGAGTCGGGTATCGAGCCGTTTCGAATCATCGTCCGTTTCCGTTTCCTAACACCGTCAGGAGTCCCACCATGGCAGCTATCGACGCGTCCGCCACGCTGGCCGGCAGCCAGCTCGCTTCCGCAGGCGCCGGAGGGGGCCAGACCACGGGGCGAGTAGCGATCGAGCTGCAGCCCACCTTCTGCCCCGTTGAGGCTGAAAGCCCATTCGACACCACGGAATGGGAGCTGCGGACGGCGGCGATCAAGGGTGAAGACGGCAAGGTCCTCTTCGAGCAGCCGGCCTGTGAGATTCCGGCGGCCTGGAGCCAGTTGGCCACCAATGTGGTGGTGAGCAAGTACTTCTACGGCGAGATCCACACCCCCGAGCGGGAGCACTCCGTCAAGCAGCTCGTTCACCGCGTCGCCCGCACGATCGCCGATTGGGGCATCGCCGACGGCTACTTCAAGACGAAGCAGGACGGCGAGCACTTCTACCGCGACCTCTCGTGGCTCTGCGTCCACCAGCACGGTGCGTTCAACTCCCCGGTCTGGTTCAACGTCGGCCTCTACAACCAGTACGGCGTCAAGGGAGCGCCGTGCAACTGGCGCTGGGATCACGCCAAGCGCGACGTGGTGATGCCGGACAACCCCTACGAATATCCGCAGGGGAGCGCCTGCTTCATTCAGAGTGTGAAGGACAACATGGAGGACATCATGGACCTCGCCCGCAGCGAGGCCATGCTCTTCAAGTTCGGTTCCGGCACGGGAACGGATCTTTCGACCCTGCGAAGCCAGCGGGAAAAACTCGCCGGCGGTGGCAAGCCCTCGGGTCCGCTCTCCTTCATGCGGGTGTACGACCAGGTGGCGGCGGTGGTGAAGAGTGGCGGCAAGACGCGGCGGGCAGCCAAGATGCAGTCGCTGAAGGTCCACCATCCCGACATCATGGAGTTTATCGAGTGCAAGAGTAAGGAGGAGAAGAAGGCCCGGGTTCTGATCGAAAAGGGGGGCTACGATTCCAACTTCAACGGTGAGGCCTACAGCTCGATCCTCTTCCAGAATGCCAACCTCTCGGTTCGTCTGACCGACGAGTTCATGGCGGCCGCTGATCGCGACGACACCTGGACCACCCGTTGGGTCACCGACCCGTCGAAGGCCGGGCCGAGCTACAAGGCCCGAGAGGTGCTGAGCCGGATGGCTGAGTGTGCCTGGCAGTGCGGCGACCCGGGCGTGCAGTACGACACCACGATCAATCGCTGGCACACCTGCCCCACCTCGGGCCGGATCAACGCCTCGAATCCGTGCTCGGAGTACATGTTCCTCGATGACACGGCGTGCAACCTCGCCAGCATCAACCTGATGAAGTTCCGCAAGCCCGACGGCCACTTCGACGTGGAGCGGTTCACGGCGGCCTGCAGGATCTTCTTCATCGCCCAAGAGATCCTCGTCGACCACGCGAGTTACCCGACGCCGCGGATCGCCCGCAACAGCCACATGTACCGGCCGCTGGGCCTCGGCTACTCCAACCTCGGCAGCCTCCTGATGGCCGACGGGCTGGCCTACGACAGCGATGCTGGTCGCGGGCTCTGCGGCGCGATCACGGCGATCCTCCATGGGGCGGCCAACCGCACCAGTTCGGAGTTGGCAGCGGCCGTTGGTGCCTTCGACGGCTTTGCGGCGAACCGCGAGCCGATGCTGAACGTCATGCAGATGCACCGCGACGCCGTCGAGAAGATCGACCCGTCGTGCCCGAAGTACCTGCACGACGCCGCCCGGAAGGTTTGGGACGAGGTGCTGGGCGGCGGCCGGCAGCACGGCTTCCGCAATGCCCAAGCCACGGTGCTCGCCCCCACCGGCACGATCTCGTTCCTGATGGATTGCGATACGACGGGCATCGA
>JBAXOU010000225.1:0-5340 GCA_037133115.1 Planctomycetota bacterium
CGGTCTCGGACAGTCTGCGAAGAGGAGTCGCTCACGGAAGAGGAGTCGCTCACGGCCGTCTCTCGAGTGGGGACGAGTGGGGAATGGACAGGGGCGGGAAGATAGGAGGCTCGCTGGCGGGCAGGCAAGTCCAGTGCGGCGGGCCGCAGGAGCCCGCGCAGACTGCCTGAGCTGCCTTCGTTGCCGCTGCCGCTGGCGTTCCATCGTGCCGGATGTTTCGGTTCAATCGCCTGGGCAAGACATGACGATGGAGAGAAACGAGCGGGTGGCCCAGCCGCGTCCGCGTTGCATCCCCTGAACCGCCTCGGGAGCCCTCCGGTGTCGAAGCTCAACGCCCTTTCCACTCAGCTGATGCGGTCGCCCCTGCTCTGGGGCGGCGCGATGTCGTTCGCCTTTTTCGCGATGATCCACGGCGGCGTGATCACCAACACGCTGGTGATCCGCTACCTCGCCGGCCACTGGGTCGAATACGTCGAAACGGCGATGTTCTGCGTGGGGATCGCCTTCCTGGGGCTGCATTTCGAGAACATCTTCCGCCAACGGCGCCGCGTGAGCGAACCGTTGCTCGAAGCGGCTCCCGACGGAGGCGCTGATCCCGCCGAGGCTTCGGCTCTCGTCGCGACGATTCCGGAGGAGGCGAGCGGCTATCTCCCGCGGCGGCTTCGCGAGGCCCTCGATTATGTGGTTCGCACCGGCTCGGCCGACGATCTCGAGAACCATCTCAAGTACCTCTCCGACCTCGACGCCGCCCGGGCCTCCCAGGGCTACGGGCTCGTGCGATTTGTGATCTGGGCGATTCCGATCATGGGCTTTCTCGGCACGGTCATCGGCATCACCGAGGCGATCGCCTGCCTGTCGCCGACGCAACTCGACAACATCTCGGGCGTGGTCGCCGGCCTCGGCACGGCGTTTGACACGACCGCCACGGCACTCGCGCTGTCGATGGTGCTGATGTTTCTGCAGTTCGTGATCGACCGATACGAGCAGTCGCTGCTTGCCAAGGTCGACGACGCGGCATGCTCGACGCTGTCGAGCCGGTTTCAGTCGTTTGGCGACGGTGACGGCACGGCTCTGGCCGTGGCCCGGCTCGGCGAGACACTCGGTCGCGGCACGGCCCGGCTCCTCGAGGCGCAGGAGCAGGCCTGGGTGTCGCTGGAGCGGACCGCAGCGGCGGGAGTCCGCCAGCTGCTCGACGAGAGTGGCGGCGCGATCCAGTCGTCGCTGACCGCCGCGCTCGACACGAGCCTGGCGTCGTGGGCGGAGTCGTTCGCCCGCACGCAAGACGCGCTCGCTGCCCGCCGCGAGGATCGCTGGGTGGAGGCAGCCGCGTCGCTTGCGGAGGCGGTTCGCGGCCTCGAGGCCCGCCACGAGGCGATCGAACGGCAGACGACCGCCATCGCCGGGGTCGTCGAGGCCACTCGCGACATCGCGTCACTCGAGCGGTCGCTCGATGCGAACCTGGCCACGCTGTCATCTACGGGTCGCTTCGAGGAGACGCTCACCACGCTGGCGGCGGCGGTGCAGTTGCTGGCCGTCCGCGCGACCGACCAGGGCCGCGATGTCCAGGCCATTCGCCGCACCGGAAAGGCCGCATGAGCCGATCCCGTGCCCAATCGGGCCCGACCATCTCGCTGTTTCCGTTCCTGGCCGTGCTGCTGTGCACGATGGGGTCGCTCCTCGTCGTGCTGGTGATCTTCAGCCGTTCGGCAAAGTTGGCGGGCATAGCCGCGGCCGAGAAGGCCCGTGAGGCGGCCGCCGCGGCCGTGGCGGGCGAGCGGCAAGAGCTGGAACTCGCCCGCGAGGAACTTGGCTGGCGGATCGACCACGTGCGATCCATGCGGGATCGCACGGCCGACGATCTGGCCAAGGCCCGCATGCAGCTGGCAGGCACCGAGGAAAACGCTCGGCAACTCGCCGACGAACTCGATGCGCTGGCCCGCGTGGTCGAGGCGCTCGAAAGCGAAGCCGCCCAAGCCGACGACCAGACGATCCTCGAGCTCGAGCGGAAGCTCGCCGAAGCCCGCAAGGCCTACGACGAGGCGAAGGAGAAGCTTGCAGAGAAGCCGCCGGCCTACGCGGTGGTGCCCTACGAGGGCGCCAACGGCACGCATCGCCGGCCGCTCTATATCGAGTGCTGCATCGACGGCGTGTTCCTGCAGCCGGAGGGGATTCGGTTTGGCCCAGCTGACTTCGAGGGACCGCCGGGGCCGGGGAATCCGCTTGCCAGTGCGCTGCGGGCCGCCCGCGAGCACATCGCGAAGAATCCGGGCGAGTCGGGCGACCCGAACGTGCAGCCCTATCCGCTGCTCATCGTCCGGCCGTCGGGCGTGATGGCCTACTACGCCGCTCGCGAGTCGATTCAGTCGTGGGGCAGCGAGTTTGGCTACCAGTTCGTGGACGAAGACTGGACGCTCACCTATCCACCCCGAGATACGGCTCTCGCCGATGCGGAGATGCGGGCGATCGAGGAGGCCAGGCGGCGGCTGGAGTGGCTCGCGCAGGTGCGGCCGCCGAAGCGGACGAAGCCCGCCACGCAGTATCGCGCCGCCACCACCCGCGGGGGCGTGGTGTCGAACAGCGGGCCGAGCGTGCTCGGCGATCAGTCGCGGTTCGACTGGACCGAGGACAAGGCAGGCGGCAACGCCGGCGGCCCACCCGGCCGGGGCTTCAGTGCCGGCGGTGGCAGCGGCGACGGCAGTGGCGACGGTGCACTGGCCAGCGGTGAGGGGGGTGGCGATGCGATCCTCGGCAACCGCTACGCGGGGCCTTCGAAGTTCTACTCCGGTGGCGCTGCAGGCGGTGGTGGGCCTGGTGGTGGCGATGGCCTGACTGCCGGCGGATCGGGCGGCGGTGCCGCAGCCGGCAATGGTGGCTCTGTCGGCCCTGGCTTGGCCCAGGGCGGTGGTCCCTACGACGCCTCGGCCGGAAGAGACGGCATGGGCCCCGGAGGCCTCGCTGCTTCCGGTGCTGCAGGCGGCGCGTCGGCTGATGGTGACAGCCAGGGGACGGCATCGGGAGTCCCGGGATCGAGCCCCGCCGGCAGTGGAGCCTCTGAGGGAGCCACAGGTTCGGCCGCAGGTGGTGGCCAGGCCGCCTCTGGCATGGCCGCAGGCACGGCAGGTGGCGCAGGCGGTGCTGAAGGCACATCGACCGCCGGTGGTGCCGGCGCCGGAGGCAGCGGCGGTAGTGGCGGCAGCGGAAGTGGTCCTTCGATGCCCGGCCTCGCGCAGGGTGGCGGAGCGGGTGCGGCGAGTGCCGCCGGTGCCTCGGGCGCGTCGGCCAGCATGACGGCGTCGCTCGCCGGCAAGCGGGGCAGCAACTGGGCGAGCCTCGCCACCGCGGAGACCCCGGTGCCGCTCACGCGTCCGATCAAGGTCGAGTGTGCCGCCTACGAGTTTCGCATTCTGGCCGACGGCGGCCGCGTGGAGTCGCGGATCCCGATCGGCACCCACACCGTCGACTCGGTCGACCTCGTGGTCCGCGAGGTGCATGCCACGGTTGGCCGCTGGGGGCTCGCCGGCGACCGGATGTATTGGAAGCCGGAGCTCGTGCTCTCGTCCACGCCCGACGGCGCAGGGCGTCGCGAGGATCTCGAAAAGCTCCTTGCCGACAGCGGCATCGACACGCGGCGGAGCGAGGTCAAAGACAAGGTGCGATACCTCCCGCCGGTGCAACGCACGGGTAGCCTCTTTCCCAGACGATAGACGGAGCACGCGATGGCACGACCCAGGCAGGAAGAGGACCTGACGGCAGGCCAAGACTCCTTTCTCGACGTCATCACCAACATCGTCGGCATCCTCATCATCCTCGTGATGGTGGTGGGGGCGCGGGTCCAGAAGATCTCGCTCGATGCCGCCGTGCAGGCCCCGCAGACCGCGGCCAATGGCGATCTCGAGGCAGAGGTCGAGGAGCGTGAACAGTCGCTCACGTCAGCGGAGAGCGAGATCGAGGAACTGCAGGTGCAGACGCAGATGGTGCAGGCGGCGATCGACGGGGCGTCGAGCGCCCGGCTGCAACTGGCCACGGCGTTGTCGGCGGCCAAGGTGGAGGTGGAGCGACGGAAGCAGGCGGCCGATGCGGCCAAGGTGGCCGACGCCGAGCGGGCCGCGAAGCGGAGCCAGCTCGAGGAGGCGATCCAGCAGTGCACGCTCCAGGCCGAGGCGATCAAGCACCAGAAGGCGACCACGGCCGAGGTGCTCGCCTACCCCACGCCGATCGGCCGCACGGTCAATGGCGAGGAGATCCACTTCCAAATCGCGGGCGACCGGATCGCCTACATCCCGCTGGAAGAGCTCTTCGAACTCGCCAAGCGCAATACGCAGCGACATGCCAGTTCGATCGCGGAGATGGCGGCGAAGATCGAGACGGTGGGGCCGGTGCAGGGATTCGTGCTCGACTACGTGATCGAGGCGAAGATCGACCAGGCGCGGGGCCAGATCTTGATCCGTTCGCGGGAGTGGGTGGTGCGGCCCGTCGATCCGCTGGTGGGCGAGCCGGTGGCGGAGGCGCTCCGGTCACCATCGCGATTCCGCGGAGTGCTTGGCGGCGCGAAGCCCGACACGACGATCACGCTGTGGTGCTACCCCGACAGCTTCGCCGCCTACCGGCAGGTCCGCGAGGAGATGCACCGGATCGGGATTCCGACCGCGGGCCGTCCGCTCCCCGAGGGTGCGCCGATCGGCGGCTCCACCGAGGGTAGCAAGTCGGTGGTGCAGTAGCGGGTGTGAACGTCACCAAGACGTCGCGTAGGTTTCCAACCTGCGCGAACATCGCCTGGCGTCGGGGGCACAGGTTGCCAACCTGTGCTACTTGAGCACGTAGAGTAGGTTGTCAACCTGCGGAGTAGCGTAGGTTGTCAACCTGCGCGAACAACCGTTGGCGCCGCGGGCACAGGTTGCCAACCTGTGCTACGGGGGGCGGCAAGGAACTCACTCGCGGGTCGCGAGGACTTCGTCGAGTTCTCCCTGAGTGAAGAGTACGTCCTGGATGTCGAGGAGATCCCTGGCCCGGACGGCGATCCCGCCCATGATCGCGTACGGCATGCCGAGCCGATCAAAGATGTGGACCAGATCGTGAATGACGGCTGTCAGATCGGTCATCGCCCGGAGCCCACTCGTGGCTTCATCGCCTGCAAGGCGGCGAGCAGCCGAGCATTGCGAAGGTCATTTTCGCGACGGAGCAACTAGAACCGCCGGTCCACCACGTCGGGGCTTCCCGCAAGCAGGTAGGGGGTGTTCTCGCGAATCATTTCGAACGTGAGCGCGAGCCGCTCCCCGGGCGTCATTCGGCGGTAGGTTTCGAGTGTTTCCTTGCTGAGCATTTCAACATTGTAGTCTTCGG
>JBAXOU010000226.1:0-5290 GCA_037133115.1 Planctomycetota bacterium
GGTGCAGGCGGTGATTTTCCGCAGGTTGCCAACCTGCGGCTACGGGGTGAACGGTTCGCATGGCAGGCCGAACGCGGCTGCCACGGCGGGCTGCACGAGCCGGCCCTCGTAGACGTTCACCGCCGAGCGGATCGCCGCGGAGGCGCGAGCCGCCGCCGCGACGCCCCGATCTGCGAGGTCGATCACGTAGGGCAGCGTGGCGTTGCACAGCGCGTAGGTGCTCGTGCGGCCGACGGCCCCGGGCATGTTCGTCACGCAGTAGTGGACGACGTCGTCCACCACGTAGGTCGGGTCGGCGTGGGTCGTCGGGCGGCTCGTGGCCACGCAGCCGCCCTGGTCGATCGCCACGTCGATGATCACCGATCCCGGTTTCATGAGCTTCAGATCTTCCCGCTCGACGAGGTGCGGCGCCCGGGCGCCCGGGATCAGCACGCTGCCGATCACGAGGTCGGCCCAGCCGAGCCGCTCGCGGATCGTGTGGCGATCGGAGTAGAGGCAATCGATGTTGGGGGCCGTCACGTCGTCGAGGTAGCGGAGTCGCTCGAGGCTCGTGTCGAGCAAGGCGATGTTGGCTCCGAAGCCAGCGGCGACCTTGGCGGCGTTGGCCCCAACCGTGCCGGCTCCAAGGACGAGCACGTTGGCGGGGGCCACGCCGGGCACGCCCCCCAGCAGAATGCCACGCCCCATCTGTGGCCGCTCGAGAAACTTGGCACCCTCCTGAATGCTCATCCGGCCCGCCACTTCGCTCATCGGGATCAGAAGCGGAAGGCGGCCACGATCGTCGCGGAGCGTCTCGTAGGCCACGGCCGTGGCCCCCGTGGCCATGAAGCCCTCGGTCAGATGCCGGTCGGCCGCGAAGTGGAAGTAGGTGAAGAGCGTCTGGCCGCGGCGGATCAGGGAGAGCTCCTGCGGCTGCGGCTCCTTGACCTTCACCACGAGGTCGGCTTTCCCGAACACGTCGGCCGGGCCGTCAACGAGCGTCGCACCCGCGGCGGCGTAGGCCTCGTCGGGGAGGCCGGAGCCGGCGCCCGCACCGTGCTCGATGAGCACGGCGTGCCCGGCGCGGACGAGTTCTTCGGCGGCCACGGGAAGCAGGGCCACGCGGTATTCGTCCCGCTTCGTCTCCCTTGGCACACCGACGATCATGACACAACAGGCTTCGTCACCGACTGGATCTTGAAGGTGGCCGGCATGGGGAGCGCGTAGTTGCCGTCCTTGTCGGGCACGGTCGGCGGCGTGGTCTCCCACGTTGGATCCTCCGGCATCGTGCGGAAGTCGAGCTGCAGAGTGTCGTCGTACTTCCAGGTCTTGCCGGAGTAGGTGGCCAGCCGGCCCAGCACCGCGGAGAAACTCGACGACGCGCCGTAGTAGGCGTCGTTTTTGGGCGTGTCGTTGCGGATCGCGGCGTGGAGTTCGTCGTGCTCCACCTGGTAGGGGTCGGGGTTCTCACCGGAGAACTTCCAGAGCTCCTGGCCACTCAGGTCGGTGATCTTGGCGTATCCAGGGTGCAGCGAGAGCATGCCTTTCGTGCCCTGGAAGTGCTCTTCGACATGGTTCTCTCCGCCGGGAAACTGCTTGCACTGGCTGGCGATCTGCACGCCGCCTGGGTACGCGAAGTTGACCGCATGGTGGTCGTAGATTTCGCTCGACTGTCCCGGCACCCGTTGCTGGCGGCCGCCGACGCCGTAGGCCGAGATCGGCACGCTGTCGAGGAACCAGTTGGCGATGTCGATGTTGTGGACGTGCTGTTCGCAGATGTGATCTCCGCTGAGCCAGTTGAAGTGGTACCAGTTGTTCACCTGATACTGCATCTCCGTCTGGTTGGGCTCGCGGTCGCGGAACCAGATGCCGCTGCCGTTCCAATAGACCTGGCCGCCGATGATGTCGCCGATCATCCCTTCGCGAACCTTGGTGAGGGCCTCGCGGTAGTTGGTCTGGTAGCGACGCTGCAGACCGACGACGACCTTCAGTTTCTTTTCGTCGGCCAGCCGCGCGGCTTCGAGCACGCGCCGAGCCCCGTAGCTGTCGACGCAGACTGGCTTCTCCATGAACACGTGCTTGCCGGCCTGCACGGCGGCGTCGAACTGGAACGGCCGGAAGCCGGGGGGCGTGGCGAGGATCACGAGGTCGCTGGCGTCGATCACCCGCTTGTAGCCTTCGAGCCCGTCGTACCGCCGGTCTTCAGGGCAGTCGACTTTGTCTTGCATCTCGTTGAGGGCTCGCATCGTGCCGTCGATGCCACCCTTGAAGGCGTCGGCGATCGCGGTGAGCTTCACGTTCGAACCAGGCACGGAAAGCGTCTGCACGATGGCGCCGCGACCGCGGCCGCCGGCGCCGATCAGGCCTACCTTGAGCGTTTCGCCCGATGGGTTGTCGGCATGCACGCCCCGCATGCCGAGCGTGGCCGAGGCGACGGCGGCGGTGGAGCCAGCCGCCCGGAGGACGTCGCGGCGGCTGATCGTGGCGTGGGAGTTGGGTGTGGTCTCACTCATCGAAACGCGCTCCGGAAGGAAAAGGCTCATACCGTTGCGAGAGAATACTGCCGCGATGAACTGTCCGGCAAACGGACAGACCGTCATTCATAAAAAAACCCGGCCGGAGCGAAAGCTCCGGCCGGGCCGTTGGAATCACACAACCGATCGATGCGGAGTCGATCACTCAGACGCCACGTTCTCGCCGCCAGACGACGTGGCCATGGCCATGACAATGCCGCCGCTGATATCCGCGGCAAGCGACCGAACGCTTCCGTCGCCCATCGAGACCATAATGAGGCCGCCAGCATGGTCGCTGCTCGGCCCCCACGCCATTGGTACCGTGGGTGCAGCACTTGTAGAGCCAGAGATAACGGTGCCAAACGGAGAGACGTTCAGACCGTGCTGAGAGCTCCCGTATGGGTTCGAAAGATCCGTGCCGATGACGGCTGCGGCTGATCCGGTGGCGACGAGCCACGACTGGAATCCCAGCGGCCAGGCACAGTTGTACGTGCGGGTAGCGGTCGTACCAGTCGTGGCGGGCTTTACATTCCCGCCCTCTTTTGATTCCCAGTGGAGAATCGTCTTCGACGTGCCGTCACTGGCCATAAGGCTTCGTCCGCCGTACGTCTTGGCCGTATTTGCCGTGCCGCTGGGAGGACAGAGAGGAATGTACCCATCCTCGGTCGGCCACAAACCAGTGGTCGTTGCCGTGCTTGTCGGCCACGGACTCTGGGTTCCAGCGCAAACGCCCCGCCCCGCATTCGCCTTGTAGCACGTGGCGCCCATGTTGCCCATACTGGTCAGGATGGCGTCACCGCCCCATGATGGGCAGAGCAGACCCGCAATTTGAATATTGCTAAAGAAAGTGCCACTGCTGAGCGCCATGGGAAGGAGCGAGAACGACCCTCCCGTGCCAGTAGCTGCTGTCTTGATGCGATCGTAGAGAGCGGTTTCCTCGGCATAGGGAAGAGTCATCACAATCCAGCTGTAGCCGCTCTGGGCGGACGTACCAATCTTGCCGGCAACTCCCGTGCCGTTTGCGTACACGCGGTCGTTCGCGGCGGGGAACATGTCACGGCGAGCGCTGCCATACATCTGAGTTGCAAGGCTGAGTTGCTTCATCTTGTTGGAGCACGAGGAGCGGTTGGCCGCCTCACGAGCCGACTGCACAGCGGGCAGGAGCAGGCCGATCAGCGTGGCGATGATCGCAATCACCACCAGCAGCTCGACGAGCGTGAAGCCACGCCGCTTCGAGTTGAAAACGATGCTAGACATGGGAAAAACCTCCGCCCTTACGGGCAAACGCGGACAGGGATGAAAAATGAAACGATGAAAAAGTCCGCTGGAAATCCGCCTGACGGGGCACGATAGGTATAAAAGATGCGCCCCGCCGGTTGACCCCAGACTCCCTCAACTATATCGGCACCGTCCGGCGACCGTCAACTGTTTGGTTTCATGCCCGCGCTCCCCGCCGATCCCGCCGCCGCCCGAGCCTTCGCAGCCGACGTCGTCCGCCGCCTCCGCGACTCTGGCCACGAGACCTACTGGGCAGGGGGGTGCGTCCGGGACGAACTGCTCGGCCGGACCCCGGCCGACTACGACGTCGCCACAGCCGCCAAGCCCGATCAGGTGCGGGCCATCTTCGGCCGGGGGCGGACCCTTGCGGTGGGGGCGTCTTTTGGCGTGATCACCGTGCTGGGGCCCAAGCCAGCCGGGCAGGTGGAGGTGGCGACGTTCCGGGCCGACGCCCCCTCCACCGACGGCCGCCACCCTGCCGGCGTGACGTTCTGCTCGGCCAGGGAAGATGCGCAGCGGCGGGATTTCACGATCAACGGCCTGTTCCTCGATCCCGTCAGCGGCGAGGTGCACGACTTCGTGGGCGGCCGGGCCGACCTGGCCGACGGCATCGTGCGGGCGATTGGCGTGCCAGCGATGCGATTTGGGGAGGACCACCTGCGGATGCTGCGGGCGATTAGGTTCACCGCATTTTTCGGGTTCGTGCTCGAGGCGGAGACGCGGGCGGCGATCGAGCGGATGCCGCACCTAGTAGCGGCGGTGAGCCCCGAGCGGATCGCGGCCGAACTCCGGGCGATGCTCTCGCGGTCGGGGCGGCAGCAGGCGCTCGACCTCCTGCTCGACACGGGCCTGGCCCGGGAAGTTGTGCCCGACCTGGCGCCACCAGCCGTGGCGGAGCGGCGGTGGCGGGAGGCCGCCCGGATCATCGGCGCCTTCGACGAGCCCGACCTCCCGATGGCGCTGGCGACGCTGGCAGAAGATGCTGGCGACGACGTGCTGGCACGGATGCATGCACGGCTACGGCTCTCGAACCGCGAGGCGAAAAAGGGAGAGTGGCTGCGAGCCGGCGTGGCGGCGGTGGCCGCTGGGGCCGATCCCGCCGGTCGCCCCTGGTCGGAGATGCAGCGGTGGGTGGCGCACGAGGATGCCGCCGCGCTCGCCGACGTGCTGCGGGCCCGCGCCGCCTGTGGGCTTGGCGATGCCGACCGGGCTTCCTGGCTCTCGGGGCAGGTGGTTCGCCCCCGGGCGGAGATCGATCCGCCGCCGCTGGTGACGGGCGACGAGCTGCTGGCGGCGGGCGTGACGCCTGGAAAGGCCGTTGGCGCTGGGCTGGCGAAGGTGAGGGCGTTGCAGCTCGACGGTGCGATCGCGACGAAAGGCGAAGCGATCGCCGCGGCGCTGAACGGCGCGTAGCCGATGGGGAGGAGCACGCAGGTTGGAAACCTACGCTACGAAAAACCGTAGTCGCAGGTTGGTAACCCGAAACGTAGCCGCAGGTTGGTAACCTGCGGTGAACCAAA
>JBAXOU010000227.1:0-5271 GCA_037133115.1 Planctomycetota bacterium
AGGTTGGCAACCTGCACGCGAACCACGCCCTGGGGTGCTGCACCGCAGGTTACCAACCTGCGGCTACTTACCAACCTGTGGCTACGTGACGCTCACACCTCGTCGCTCGGCGGGAACTGCCGCCGCTCGAGGATCACGACCGCCGCGGTGAGCAGCACCGCCACGAGGATGCCCACGGCCAGCAGGTGCACCCACGCCGGCCGCGTATCGACGAGCAACTGCACCTCGGTCGGCAGCTTCCGCTCCCAGCCCATCCAGGCCACGAGCAGGCTGCGGAGCCGCAGGCTGACCGTCGCCTGGTTGACGATCGCCGGAATCACACCGGCGAGATACTCCACGACGAGGGCCACGCCGACGCTGGCCACGAGCGCCCGCTTCGGCATGATCACCGCCGGCAGGGCGAAGAGAGCCGCCCGCCCCACGCACGAGATCAGCACGAGGGCCACGAGCATCCGGCCGACCATCCAGGGATCACCCACCGGGGCCACGGTGAGCGCGATGACCGTGGCCACGACCGCGACCGCGGAGGTCCAGACCACGGCGGCCACGTAGGTGCCCAACAGAAGCGAACGGCGGCCGCCGGGTCGCACCGCGACGTGAACCCAGGTGCCCCGCTCCAGCTCATCGGCCACCGCAGGGCACATCGTGACGAGCAGGCCGAGCATGCAGACGGCTTCGGGGATGAGCGCGTAGAGCATTGCCACCGTGAGATCCCCGCCGAGCCGGCCTTGGCCAGCTCGGTCGGCGGCGATCATCACGGCCGCAGGAAAGACGGCGCCAATGGCGGCCATGGCCAGCCGGGGCTTCGTGAGCAGCCGGCGGAGTTGAAACACCGCCACGGTCCACACCCCCGACACCGCTGCCGCCAGCGGTGTCGGGGTGTCTTTCTCGTTGGCGTTGGAGAGCGCGGTCATGCCTTCACCCCACGGTGCAGCCGCACGAGCTGGCCGAAGATGCCCTCGAGCGAACG
Source organism: Planctomycetota bacterium (assembly GCA_037133115.1). GTDB lineage: Bacteria > Planctomycetota > Planctomycetia > Pirellulales > UBA1268 > QWPN01. Next base: position 971 of record JBAXOU010000227.1, read on the forward strand.
ATCGGCGGGCACGACCTCGCTCACCCCAAGCCGCTCGTCGACGGCCTGCGGCAGAGCCTGCTCGAGCACCGCCGCGGGCCGCCGGGTCGCCACCACGACCAGGCCCTCTTCGATCCGCACGCCCTCGACGCCGTCGATCCCGCAGGCGATCTCCGCAAACCGCCGCGGCGCCAGGCAGCGCACCTTCACCTCGGCCGGCATCGCGTCGACGAGGCCGCGAATCTCGGCGGTGGTGCCGCTGGCGACGAGCCGACCGCCGAGAATCACCGCGAGGCCTGCGTCGAGCGCTTCCACCTCGTGAAGGAGGTGGCTGGCGACGATCAGGCTCCGGGTCGTCGCCCACTCGCGAACGAGTTCGACAAGATCATGCCGGGCGACAGGATCGAGACCCACGAAGGGTTCGTCGAGCACGAGAAGGTCCGGGTCGTGGGCGATCGCCCCGGCGAGTTTGGCCCGCTGCCGCATCCCCTTGGAGAGCGTCACCAGCGGCCGACGGGCCGCGTCGAGGAGCCCCACCCGCTCGAGTGCCGCGGCGGCGCGGGCAGCGGCCGCAGCCGCCGTGAATCCAGAAAGTCGAACGAGATACGTGACCCACTCCCGCGGCGTCGAGGTCCGGTCGCCGAGATCTGCGGCGGGGCAGTAGCCGATCCGCCGCAGCACCCGAGGATTGCCGAAGGGCCGCTCGCCGAACACGAGCACGCGGCCCATCGTCGGCCGCAGCTGGCCGGTGACGAGGCCGAGGAATGTGGTCTTGCCGGCGCCATTGGGGCCGAGCAGGCCGTGGGCGCCGTCGGCGAGGTCGACCGAGACATCATTGACGCCGATCACCGAGCCGTAGAGCTTCGTGAGGTTGCGGATCTCGATCATGGTCATGCCCTCATCGGCGCCGCGACCCGCCACGCCAGCACGAGCATCGAGGCCAGCGATACGGCGGTCAGGGCGATCGCCGGCGGCAGCACCGCCTGAGGCCGTGTCTCCACGCCGAAGACCCACGCCTGAATCACGCCGACGGCGTGGTAGGGAGAGAGCCACGACCAGCGGTCGATCGTGGTGTCGATGCCTGCCGCCCGCGCCACCCAGTTGACCCGTCGCGGCGGCGGCCGCCACTCGTCGTCGTCCGCCTCGGCACCTTCGGCAACCGCGGCGGCGTGGGTGTCGATCGTAGCCACGAAGTCGGCCGTCGCCAGCGACGAGTGGGCAACCCAGCAGGCCGCCCACGTGGCGAACCACGCGAAACTCGCGATTCGGCTCTCGGCCGTCAGCGACGAGTAGGCGAGCGCGAGAAGCACCGTGGGAATCGCGAGCACCACGCTGGCGGCGACGATTTTCAGCGGCAGGTCCCACGTCTCCACGACCACCCACGCGCTGGGGCTGACGAGCACGCCCGCGAACCAGAGCGCAAGTGCCGGCAGCACCGTCACGGCGGCGACCACGGTGGCCAGCACCGCGATCTTGCCGACGATGTAGTGAACGCCCCCGAGGGGCCGCGTGAAATAGACGAGCCAGGCCTTGGCCCGCAGGTCGCGCGAGATGAGCGCCGGGGCCACGAGTCCCACCACGACGGCCAGCAGCACTGCCTGCGGCGCCCGCATGAACGCAAGCAGCAGCCGCGACCAGACCAGCCGCCGCGTGGCGGCCACCTCGGCCTCGCGGCCGAGGTGAGGATCGGCCGCGTCGGGTTTGCCGAGCGTGTCGGCGAGAATCGTGCCGAGCAGCCCGATGCCGTCGAGGTTGCTGCCGCGGACGGCACGTTCCTGAAGCGACGCGATCCGTCCCTCGTCCGCCGCCTGCTCGAAGGCAAAGAAGCTCGCGGCGAAGAAGAGAGCCGGACTCCAGGCGAAGAACACCGCCCGGCGGAGCCAGCGGCTCGTCCAGGCAAGCGTGATGCCGGTGGTGGCAATCGCCACCGCCGCCGACCACGGGCCTCTGCGGCGGCCCTGCCACGACCGATAGCCGACATCATGGAGCGGCATGCGCGGCCTCCTCTGGCTGGGCAATCGCCTGCAGGAAGACGTCTTCAAACCGCTCCTGCACCGGCGTGAGCGCCCGCACCACGACGCCCGCCTCGCGGGCCGCCTGCCAGACGCGTTCGAGACCAGCCGCATCCTGGGAGGGAAGGTGGAGCGTGCCGGAGTCGAGACGGGTCGCGTGAATGCCGGCCGCCGCGAGCCGGGCCACGCAGGCATCGACCGACCCCGCGACGTCGAGTCGCAGCAGCGGAGTGACGGGGCGGGTCAGGTCGTCGAGCCGGCCCTCGAGCCGCACCCGCCCCGCCGCAAGCACGATCACGCGGTCGCAGACCGCCTGCACGTCGGGCAGCACGTGCGTGGAGACGAAGATGGTCTTGCCATGGTCGTGGGCAAGCGTTGTCAGCCGACCGAGCATCGCCCGGCGTTCGATCGGGTCGAGGCCGTTGGTCGGCTCGTCGAGGATCACCATCCGCGGGTCGTGGACGATGGCGGCGGCGAAGGCGACCTTCTGCCGCATGCCGATCGAGAGCGTCTCAACCGGGCGATAGCGCTCCTGGCCCGCGTCGCACCAGTCGAGCACCTCGTGCGCCCGGCGGAGCGCCTCGGTGCCGGGCAGGCCGGAGAGGCGGGCCGCGTACCGCACCATTTCCACGGCCGCCAGCCCCGGCACCGCGCACTCGTCCTCGGGGACCACGCCGACGAGCTGCCGCACCAGGCGGGCATCGCGGGTCGGATCGCGGCCGTAGACGCGAACCTCGCCCGCCGCGAGCCGCACCAGGCCGAGGATCGCCCGCACGAGCGTGCTCTTGCCGGCACCGTTGGGGCCGACGAGCCCGGTGATGCCGGGGGGAACTTCGCAGGTGACACGGTCGAGGACGGTGCGGTGGCCGTACCGTTTGACCACGCCCTGGAGCCGCACGGGCATCTCCGCAGCGGGGGTCATCCGTGGGCGTCCCAGGGCATCCCCTCGTGTGGCGTGGAACCGAGTCGGTCGCACCCGTAGACTCCGCACGCCGTCAGCCGACGTCGGCCGGCGCCATCGCCCACGCTTGGAACCCACCGCATGCCCCGCATCTCCTCCCGCTCGTCGAAGTCAGGTGCCTCATCCATGGTGGCCAGTGTACGCCGTCCCGCCGCCCAAAAGCAGCGAGCGGTTGAACCCGCCACCGTTCCCGAGGCCGATCTGGCGACGGCGCGGAAGATCGTCCTCGACCTCTTGGCGATCCCCGGCGTGTCGGGCGACGAGAAGGCCGTGGCGGAACGGATCGTGAAGTGGCTCATCGATGCCGGCTGCCCGGCCTCGGCGATCTCCTACGATGCGGCCCACACCAAGACGCCGGTGAAGGGCAACGTCGGCAACCTGATCGTGCAGTTGCCCGGCACCGTGGCCGGGCCGCGTCGGCTGCTGATGGCCCACATGGACACGGTGCCGGTGTGCCTCGGGGCGAAGCCCGTGGTCGCGGGCAAGGTGATCAAGAGCGCCGATCCCAAGACCGGCCTCGGCGGCGACGATCGCGCGGGCGTGTCCGTGGTGCTTGCGACCGCCGTGCGGATCCTGAAGTCGAAGCTGCCGCATCCGCCGCTCACGCTCCTCTTCGCCATCCAGGAGGAGATCGGTCTTTACGGTGCCCGGTTCGTGAAGGCCGCCGCGCTCGGCCGGCCGAAGCTCGCCTTTAATTTCGACGGCGGCGCCGTGGAGAAGATCACGGTCGGTGCCACCGGCGGCTACCGGATGGACATCGCCATCGAGGGGATTCCGAGCCACGCCGGCGTGGCGCCGGAGAAGGGCGTGTCGGCGATTGCGATCGCGTCGCTGGCGATTGCGTCGCTTGTGAAGGACGGCTGGCACGGGCTCGTCGAGAAGGACGGCAAGCGAGGCACGAGCAACGTGGGCGTGATCCACGCCGGCGCGGCGACCAACGTCGTGGCCGAGTCGGCCACGCTCCGCGCCGAGGCCCGCGGCCACGACACCGCGTTTCGTGGAAAGATCGTCAAGGCGATCGAGAAGGCTTTTGCCGACGCCGCCAAGCAGGTGAAGAGCGTCGAGGGCCGATCGGGAAAAGCGACGGTCGTGGGCCGGCTCGACTACGAGGCGTTTCGGCTCGCCGACGACGAACCCTGCGTGGTGGCAGCCGGTGCGGCGGTGTCGGCGATCGGCCTCTCGCCGCGGCTCGACATCTCGAACGGCGGCCTCGACGCCAACTGGATGGCGGCCAACGGCGTGCCGACGGTCACGCTCGGCTGTGGCCAGATGGACATCCACACCACCGACGAGAAGCTCGACCTCGTGGCGTTCGAGAACGCCTGCCGCGTAGCAATCCGCCTGGCGAC
>JBAXOU010000228.1:0-5269 GCA_037133115.1 Planctomycetota bacterium
ACCTGGTCGCGAGACTGTTCGGATTCAGCAACCTTCTGCTGCAGCGACGTGATCGCGGCCTCGAGTTCCGCCCGCTCTTCCTGCGCCCGCTTGATCTGGTGAGCGTATCCAGGCTGCTGGCCGGGCAGGCAATCCTTCGGCTCGCGGTAGACCTCGTCCTTCCAGTTCACGTGCGACATGTAAATGACGCCCGCGAACGTCATCAGCATGAGGCTCATGACGAACACCGCGAACACGAAAATCTTGCCGATGATGTTCATAGAATCCCTCGCCGGCGGACGGCTCCCCTCCATTGTCGACCGGGGCTGATGGCCCGGGCAAGCCGCCCGCCCTTCTCTGTTCGGCAGCCGGGTCGGGCCGGCTCAAGGCGGGGCCGATCGGGCCGTCGCGGTCAGCCATCCCGGCGGCTGCGGGGTCGCCCCGAACGTGGCATGGCGAGCGTCAGGATCGCCACGACCGTCACGCATAGCCAGACCGGTAGGCTTCCCCAAGCGAGCCACGGGCTCGACCGCCCGTCCCGCCGGACCGCGGCCCGCAGCGTGGCGGTCTGGCGGCGGGGGCCACGGTCGAGGAGTCGGCCCGAGCCGTCGATGGCCGCCGAAAATCCGGTGTTGGCGGCGATCACCAGCGGCGTGCGGACTTCGACGGCCCGGAAGATCGCGGCAGCGAGGTGCATGTCGAGTTCGCTCGATCCCCAGAACCAGCCGTCGTTGGTGAGGTTGACGATCACGTCGGGGCGGCGGCCCTGCGACGCGAGCGACCTCACCAGCCCGCGGATCGCCTCCGGCAGCGCCGTCTCGTAGCAGATCGTCGGGGCCACCTCGTAGCCGGCGATCTCCACGGCGACCGGTGCCGCACCGGCCGACAGGCCGGCAGGCAGCGGCGTGATCCGGTAGAGCACTGGGAAGGTCTCGGCAAGGGGCACGTATTCGCCGAACATCACCGGGTGCATCTTGTCGTAGCAGGCCACCGGCCGCCCCTCGGCGTCGAGGAACAACCCGCTGTTGAAGTGTTCGGCGCCGCCGGTGGCGCGGGGTGTGACCACCTGTCGATCGACGCCCACCAGCCACGTGGTGCCGTATCGCATCGCGAAGGTCTCGAGCGCTTCGAACCGCTGCCGCTCGAGCGCCGTGCGGCAGCGGGTCTGGCGATCGGCGTCGGAGTCGCCTTCGGCGGCGGGGCCGAGCATCTCCTCGACGACCGGCTCTGGAAGGTGCTCGGCCGGGTCGATCGCCAGCACCGGCCACCGCCACATGGTCTCGGGCCAGACGATGAGGTCGGGACGCGAGGCGGTGCCGGTGACGGCGAGGCCTTCGAGCGTGAGCGTGTCGTAGTGCTGGGCGACGTCGATCGCCTTGTCGGGATCATGCTTGAGTTCCGTGTCGATCGAGCCCTGCACGAGCAGCACGTCGAGCGGCCTGTCCTGCGCCACCGGCGCTGTCGCGAGCCGCAGTGAGCCGTATGCCAACGCGAGGATCGTGGCGGCCGCCGCGGCCGCCGCCGCAGCCAGTTCACGCCGAGGCCCGCGGGCGAGGACGGTCATGCAGGCGGCGGCGACCGCCATCACGAGCCCGCTGACACCCACCGCCCCGCACGCGTCGGCGAGTTGGATCAGCGTGGTCCAGCGCCACTGCGTGTGGCCGAGCATGCCGAAGCTGAAACCGCCGAGCACTGTCCCCCGAAGCTGCTCACAGGCCATCCAGGCCAGGGCAGTCGCGGGCACGAGGGGCCAGCCTCTGCCATGCACGAGTCGTCGGGCGGCCCACACGAAGAGCGGCACGTAGCAGGCCAGATACGCCGCGAGCGCCACCCAGCCGATCGAGGTTGCGGGATGGGGAAGCCTGAGCCAATGGATCGTGAACAGCCAGTGGATGAAGCCGCCGGTCCAGATCGCCAGCCAGGGGCGTCCGTCGAGTCGGGTTGTCGTCACCAGCGCCAGCCACGGCAGCGGCGCCAGCCACGCCAGCCACCAGAGATCGGCTGGGGGCTGGACAAGGAACATCGTGACGGCGCCGGCCAAGGCCAGCAGCCAGACTCGCCGGCCGTCATCCGGAGTGGCGGAGGCGACCGGATTCGGGAGTGCCGTCATTCGGCCACCTCAAACTCGGCGATCACTGCGCCGGTGACGACGGTCTCGTCCTCGTCGAAAAACTGTGCCGCCAGCCGTCCTGACACCGGTGCCTCGAGGTCGATCGTCACGCCCCCGGCCGCCAGTTCGACCACGCGGTCGCCGGCCACGACGTCTGCTCCGGGCGGGACGAGCCAGAGCGACAGCGTCAGCGGAACATCGCGGATGCCAAACTCGGGGACTGCGAGCCGCTGCCGCGGCGGTGGGGCGCTGGCCGACATCGGCGTCACCGCTGCTCGCGAAGCCAGGCGAGCATCACCCTGCCGACGGCATCGAGCGACTCGGCCGAGCAGGCAGCAGGAGCGTCTGCAGTGGTGTGCCACTGCGGGTAGTCGAAGTCGATGATATCGCAGGTGGGAATGCCGGCGATCATCCGCAGCGGCAGGTGGTCGTCCTGGACGGCGTGCTTGGGCCGCGGCACGAACTGCCGCACCTCCAATCGCCGGGCGACGTCCCAGATCGAATCGACGACGGGCCGCGTGTCGGGCCAGTCGACGCTGTGCTGCTCCTGCCAGATCTCGAGGTCGCGGTCGCCCACCATGTCGAGCAGCACGCCGCAGCGATAGGCATGGGGCAGCCGGCCGGCCTTGTGGTCGGCTGCGTACTGCCGGGCGAAGAACGTGGAGCCGAGGAAGTAGGGGTCGCGCGGGGCGAACACGTATTCCTCGCCGTCGAAGAGCACGAAGTCGACGCCGACCGGCCCCGGCAGTGCGGGCATCGCGGCCGCGAGTTCCATCAGCACCGCCACGCCGCTGCCCCCGTCGTTGGCCCCGAGGAACACGCCTTTTGGATCGACTGGATCATTGTCGGGAAACGGCCGCGTGTCGTAGTGCGCCGCCAGGAGCACGCGGTCGGTGCGGTCGGGGTGCCAGGAGACGAGCAGGTTCTCGAGGTGCACGGGCTGTCCGGTGCGGCGATCGCGAATCTGGAAGGCCTGGCCGGAGACGGTCGCGCCCGCCGCGCGGAAGTGCTCCGCGAGCATGGCCCGCTGCCGATCCATCGCCGCCGACCCGCTGGGCCGCGGGCCGAGGTCGCAGATCGCCTCGAGGTTTGCCATGGCACGGTCGCCCGAAAACGATGCCGGGGGAGCATCTGCGGCGGCCACCCGCGCAGCGGTGGCGACGAGGAGCAGCCCGAGTCGTGAGATGGGGCAGTGGCGCATGCGGGCAATCCGGCTGCGGCGAGAGGGAACACCCGAGTCTATCCCCGGGTCGTTGAGGACCGACAGGTCGTTTCCGGGGGCGCATGGAGGATGCCGCCGGGAGTGCCTACACTCGCGGGCGGGAAGACCCCGGTTCCCCTCGCCCCAGAGACCATCCCATGTCGATCGCCCTCGGCCCGCGGCTCGCCGCGGCCGTCCGCTGCCTGCTCGTCGCCACCATCGGAGCAGCCGCGGCCATCGGGACCGCCCGCGGCGGCGGCGGGCCCGAGAATGTGTTCGTGGTGGTCAACTCCGCGAGCGTCGACAGCATCGGCGTCGCCAACGCCTTCGTGGCGGCCCGTGGTATTCCGCCGATCAACATCCTCATGCTCCCCTGGCAGGACAACATCGAGAGCACGACCATCAGCCGGTTTCGCAACGAACTGTTCGCTCCGATCGTCAAGGCGATCGGTTCAAGGCGGCTGTCGACACAGATCGATTGCATCGCGTGGTCGAGCGATTTTCCCTGGCGGATCGACTACAAGGACGAACTCCCCCCCGAGCTTGTCGCGAAGGACACCTATCCGTCGGGCTCGCTCACCGGAATGACGATGCTCTACACGGCCGTGCAGAGCGGAGGCGTGGCCTGGCTCGATCCGGAGAGCAACGACTACTACCGTCCGCTGGCTCGTGACGGCGTGCCGGCGACCACCCAGGGCTTCCGCGGCTGGTATGGCTGGGGAAACGACGGCAGCCTCCTCGAGGCGGGGGGCACGAGGTACTTGCTTTCCGTGATGCTTGGCGTGACAGCCGGCCGCGGTAACAAGCCCAGCGAGGTCGCGGCCTACCTGAAGTCAGCAGCCAAAGCCGACGGCACCCGACCCGAGGGCACGATCTACTTCATGACCAACGCCGACGTGCGGACTACCACTCGCAGCAGTGTCTTCCCCGCGATCGTCAAGGCGCTCGGCAACCTGGGCGTGAAGGCTCAGATCGTCTCGGGGGCGGTGCCGGGCGGGAAGTCCGACGTCGCCGGGCTGATGGCCGGCACACCCGACTTTGACTGGAAGTCGAGCGGCAGCACGATCACGCCGGGGGCGATCTGCGAGAACCTCACGAGCTTCGGCGGGATCTTTACGGCCAACTCCTCGCAAACGCCGCTCTCCGAGTTTCTCCGCTACGGCGCCGCCGGGTCGAGCGGCACCGTGATCGAGCCCTATTCGATCCCCGCCAAGTTTCCGCACGCGGCGATTCAGGTGCACTACGCCCGCGGGGCAAGCCTGGCCGAGGCTTTCTACCAGTCGGTCCGCTGCCCCTACCAGCTGCTCGTCGTGGGCGATCCGCTCTGCCAACCGTGGGCCCGGATTCCCGAGGTGGAGATCGTCATGGCGGCCGACGCGCGGGTGCTCGAGCCGGGGACGGTCCTTTCCGGCACGGTCGAGCTCGAGCCGCGGGCTACGGTGCCCGGTGGCGGTGCGGTCGATCGCTACGAGCTGTTCCTCGACGGTGTGCGGGTGACCGACTGCGGGGCCGGTGGTCGGCTCACGCTCGACACCACCGCACTTGCCGACGGCCACCACGACCTGCGGGTAGTCGCGATCGAGACCTCATCGATCGAGACGCAGGGCCGAAGCGCGGTGCCGGTGATGTTCACCAATCACGACCGCACGATCGAGTTGGCAGTCGAGCCTCTGCGGGTGAGCCGGAAGGGAACCGTTCGCGTGACCGTGCGTGGCACGGGGATCGCCGGCGCCGTCGTCTTCGCCACCGGCCGCGTGCTTGGCCGCACCACCGGCCCGGAGTCGTCGATCGAGGTGCCGGCGGAACTCCTCGGCCGTGGCACCGTGACGGTGCGGGCCACTGGTCGCGGCGGCACCACGCCCGCCGAAAACGTCAACGCCGCGCCCGTGACGATCGAGGTGACGGACTGAGACGGGCTTCTCGTAGCACAGGTTTTCAACCTGTGTGTGTTCCCGGTTCGCCTTGGGCTCGGGGCTGCC
>JBAXOU010000229.1:0-5243 GCA_037133115.1 Planctomycetota bacterium
TTCTGTTGAGAGGCTCCGGTCGGAGTCGAACCGACGATGGCGGATTTGCAATCCGCTGCCTTAGCCACTTGGCTACGGAGCCACATCACTGTCAGGTTTTACGCTACGGCAATGTGGGCGAACTGGTCAAGTTCTTCCTGTTGCGGTGACGCTGCCGGCCACTCCGCGAAACGCGGATCGGCCGGTGATGCCTAAGAATCGGCCAATGCGGCCTCGCGGCTTCAATCCTTTCCGTTTCTCGGGGTTGAAGCGGGGCCTTTGGTTCCGCCGGTTTCGTGCCGATATAGTCTGCGACTCCGCTGCATCTTCCCAACCCCCCGGCCCGCCGGCCCAGTCCCCAAACTCAGGAGCACCTTCGGAATGACCACGCAGGCGACGTGTGACATCGGTCTGATTGGGCTGGCCGTCATGGGCGAGAACCTCGCCCTCAACATTGCCAGCCGCGGCTACTCGATTGCCGTCTTCAACCGCACCACCAGCGTCACCGACGCGTTCACGGCCAGCCGCGGCAAGCAGCCCAACGTCGTCGGCTGCCACACGCTCCAGGAACTCGTGGCCTCCCTGAAGGCGCCGCGGAAGGTGATGATGATGGTCAAGGCCGGCCCCGCGGTCGACGACCTCATCAAGACTCTGATCCCGCTCCTCTCCAAGGGCGACGTGATCATCGACGGCGGCAACACGCTCTACTCCGACACCGAGCGGCGGACGAGGGACGTGGAGGCAGCCGGCCTGCTCTACGTCGGTACGGGCGTGTCGGGAGGCGAGGAGGGCGCGCTCAAGGGCCCAAGCCTCATGCCCGGCGGCTCCAAGGCTGCCTGGCCGATGGTGCAGCCAATCTTCCAGGCGATCGCCGCCAAGGTGGGCCCCAAGGGCGACATCCCCTGCTGCGACTGGGTGGGCCCGCGTGGTGCCGGCCACTACGTGAAGATGGTGCACAACGGCATCGAGTATGGCGACATGCAGCTGATCTGCGAGGCCTACTCGCTCCTCAAGCACGGCGCCGGACTCACCAACCCCGAACTCGCCAAGGTGTTTCACGACTGGAACCGGGGGGAACTCGACAGCTACCTGATCGAGATCACCCGCGACATCTTCACGGTCAAGGATCCCGACAGCGGCCAGTTCATGGTCGACCTGATCCTCGACAAGGCCGGCGCCAAGGGCACCGGCAAGTGGATGAGCCAGCTCGCCCTCGACCTCGGCGTGCCCAGCACGCTCGTCACCGAGGCCGTCTACGCCCGCTGCCTCTCGGCCCTGAAAGACGCCCGCGTTCGGGCCAGCACGGTGCTCAAGGGGCCCGATAAGCGGAACCACGGCGACCGTCACACCTTCGTCGAGCAGGTCCGTCAGGCCCTGTATGCCTCCAAGATCGCCAGCTATGCCCAGGGCTACGTGCAGCTCGCCGCCGCGGCCAAGGAGCACGATTGGCCGCTCGACTACGGCGCGATCGCCATGATGTGGCGGGGCGGCTGCATCATCCGCGCGCAGTTCCTGGAACGGATCTACGAGGCCTACAAGGCGAAGCCCGACCTCGAGAACCTGATGCTCGCCCCCTACTTCACCGAGGCCCTCGATCAGACGCAAGACTCGTGGCGGCACGTGGTGGCCAGCGCGGCGACCATCGGGGTGCCGGTGCCCGCCTTCATGTCGGCGCTGGCCTACTACGACGGCTACCGCCACGCCACGCTGCCCGCCAACCTTCTCCAGGCCCAGCGCGACTACTTCGGCGCCCACACCTACGAGCGGACCGACAAGCCCGGTACCTACCACACCGAGTGGCTTGACCTCCGAAAGCCCATCACCTGAGGAGACGCACCAGCGATGGCCAGCAGCTATCTTGAAAACCTCTTTTCGCTGAAGGGGCGCACGGCTGTCGTCGTCGGCGGCACGGGCGTGCTCGGCGGCGCGCTTGCCGACGGGCTCGGCGGAGCCGGCGCGTTTGTCGTCGTGGCCGGCCGTGGGGCCGACCGCGGCGAGGCCCGCGTGCAGGCGATCCGCCACGCCGGCGGCGACGGGATGTTCGCGAGCGTCGACGCCACCGACCGCGAGAGCGTGAAGGCCCTCTTGGCAGCGACGGTCGCGGCCCGCGGGAAGGCCGACATCCTCGTCAACTGCGCGGGTGTCAACTCATCGGTGCCCTACTTCGACATCCCGGACGACGACTTCGCCAAGGTGATCGACACCAACCTCAAGAGCACCCACATCGGCTGCCAGGTGTTTGGGGCCCACATGGCCGAGCACGGCGGCGGGGCGATCCTCAACATCGGCAGCGTGTCGGCCGACAAGCCGCTGTCCCGCGTGTTCATCTACTCCGCGTCGAAGGCGGCGGTCCTCAACTACACTAAGAACGTGGCCCGCGAACTCGCCCCCAAGGGCGTGCGGGTGAACGTGCTCTGCCCCGGCTTCTTCCCGGCCGAGCAGAACAAGAAGATCCTCTCGCCCGAGCGGGTGGCCTCGATCATGGGCAAGACGCCGATGAACCGCTTCGGCACTCCCGACGAGCTCCTCGGAGCGGCGATCCTGCTCTGCGCACCGGTCGCGGGAAGCTTTATCACCGGGGCCGAGATCTACGTCGACGGCGGCTTCACCGGCATGAGCATCTGACCTCGCGCCAGCGAGGTCATCCGCATCCCCTTCCTCCAACACCATGCCCCACACCATCGTGATCTTCGGGGCGTCGGGCGACCTCACGAGCCGCAAGCTCGTGCCCGCGCTCTACAACCTGATGCGGACCGGGGCGCTCCCTGAGCAGACCCGGATCGTTGGCTTCTCGCGGACGCCCATGAGCGACGAGGAGTGGCGGGCGAGCCTCCGCGAGACGACCGCCAAGCACTGCGACTGCGGCCCGCTCGACGATGAATCGTGGGCGAGGTTCGCCGCCTCGATCCACTACCAGCCCGGCGACATTGGCGTGTCGGCCGACATCGGCCGGCTCGAAGCCCGGCTCCAGGAGATCGAGGGCGGCGCAGAAGCCGACCGCGTCTACTACCTCGCCACCGCGCCGCAGTTCTACGAGCCGGTGGTGGCGGCCCTCGGCGAGCACGGCATGGCGGCCCAGGATCTCGGCGCCCGGCGGATCGTCGTGGAGAAGCCGTTCGGCACCGACCTCACCACCGCCCAGGCGCTCAACGCCCACATCCACACCGTCTTCCGCGAGAGTCAGGTCTTCCGCATCGACCACTACCTCGGCAAGGAATCGGTGCAAAACATTCTCGCCCTGCGGTTCGCCAACACGATCTTCGAGCCCATCTGGAACCGCCGCTATGTGGACCACGTGCAGATCACGGTGGCCGAGGAGGTGACCGTCGGTCGCCGCGGCGGCTATTACGACGGCGCGGGCGTGCTCCGCGACATGTTCCAGAACCATCTCCTCCAGCTGCTGATGGTGACGGCGATGGAGGCTCCGGCGCGGTTCAACGCCAGCGCCGTCCGCAACGAGAAGGTGAAGGTGCTCGAGGCGATCCGGCCGCTCGACCCCGCCGACACAGCTGCCGCGGGTATCCGCGGCCAGTACCGCGGCTATCTCCAGGAGCCGGGCGTGCCGGCGGGCAGCCGCACTGCCACGTTCGGCGCGATTCGCCTGGAGATCGACAACTGGCGGTGGCAGGGCGTGCCCTTCTACCTGCGGAGCGGCAAGGCGATGAGCTGCCGCACCACCCAGATCGTGATCGGGTTTCGCCAGCCGCCGCTGGAACTCTTCGCCAACGGCACGCCGACCCACGCCCGCGAGGCCAACCGGCTCGTGATCCAGATTCAGCCGGCCGAGGGCATCCAGCTTCACTTCCACACGAAGGTGCCGGGTGCCGGCATGCACCTCCGGCTCACCGACCTCGACTTCAGCTACTCCCGGATGTTTGCCGGCCGGCTCCCCGAGGCCTACGAGCCGCTGCTGCTCGACGTGATGGAGGGCGATGCCAGCCTCTTCGCCCGCGCCGACGAGGTGGAGAAGTCGTGGGAGATCATCGACCCCTTCGTGCAGGGCTGGGCGTCTCCGAAACTTTCGCCCCCCGACGTCTACGAACTGGGTGACTGGGGCCCGCTCTCCAGCTTCGAGTGGATGCACGCCCAAGGCCGCACGTGGTTCGACATGTGCCCGGTGCTCACGTGATCACTCCAGAAAAAGGTGGCAGCCACCTTTTCCCCACAAAAAGGTGGCAGCCACCTTTTTCGATCGGCAGCGTGGCGCTCGCGTCGCCCGTCGTGCAGGCCGCCCTCTCGGGCTACAGCGATCGCGCCATGCGGGTGCTGGCCCGCCGCCACGGCGCGGCCTACTCGCTCGGCGAGGTGCTTCTCGATCAGTTCGTGGCCGCCGTCGGCACCAACCGTCGCAACCTCGCCCGCCTCGCGGTGGCCGACGAGGAGCATCCCGTGGGCGGCCAGTTGATGGGCTCGAATCCCGATGATTTTCCGCCGGCCGCCCGCCGGCTCGTGGCCGAGGGCTACGACGTCATCGACATCAACTTCGGCTGCCCGGTGAAGAAGGTGCTCGGCCGCTGCCGCGGCGGCTACCTGCTCTCGCAGCCCACCATCGCGCTCGAAATCGTGGCGAAGGTTCGCGAGGCGGTGCCGCCGCACGTGCCCGTCACGCTCAAGATGCGCCGCGGCCTCGACGACACTCCGCAAAGCCTCGACAACTTCTGGACGATCTTCGACGGCGCCTTCGCCCGCGGTGCGGCGGCGATCACCGTGCACGGCCGCACCGTGCAGCAGAAATACGTCGGCCCGAGCAACTGGGACTTTCTCGCGGCGGCGAAGCGGCACGCCGGCGCGCGGATCGTGATCGGCTCGGGCGATCTGTTCTCCGCCGCGGCCTGCGTGGCGATGCTCGACCAGACCGGCGTGGACGGCGTGAGCGTGGCCCGGGGGGCGATCGGCAACCCCTGGATCTTCCGCCAGACGCTCGCCCTGCTCGCCGGGGCGGCCCCGTTGCCGCCGCCCACCATCCACGAGCAGCGGGAGGTGCTCCGCGAGCACTGGGCGCTCGCGATGGAACTCCACGGCGAGCAGGTGGCGGGCCGCAGCATGCGGAAGTTTGCGATCAAGTATGCCCGTGTGCACCCCGAGCCGCTCGCCGTCCGCGACGCCTTCATCGGCGTGAAGGTGAATGCCGACTGGCAGACCGTGCTGGACCGCTTCTATGCCACCGACGGCCCCGGCCGCGATCCGGCGGCCGACGTGGACGAAGTGAGCGACTGCGATGGGGGATCATGACCGCCCACTTCGGTCATCGCTTCGGTCATCGC
>JBAXOU010000230.1:0-5229 GCA_037133115.1 Planctomycetota bacterium
TCCTCGCCGTGTCCGTGGCCGGGCTCGTGACCGTGGGCCTGTGGACGGTGTGGGAGAAAATCGCCTCGGCGTGGTGAACCTCCCCACGGCTGACGCCGTTGGGTTTCCCGGGCTCACGCGCCCCGCTGACGTGAGACCGATTCTCACACCCCTGCAGGCGTTGGCCGGGCAAGTTGCTCCCGGGTTGGTGTTGCCTAGAACACCCTTTCCAGAAACGATGCCGATGAATCCCGCTGCGGCCGACTGCCGACGGCGACCGTTCCAATGGCTGAACACCACTCTCACCACCATGCGTCACCGAAAACGCGGCCGTGGAAGCGGCTCACGGACGCCCTGCGCTTCGAGCGAAGCGACCTCTGGACCGTGATCGCTTTCGCGGCGGCGGTGGGCGTGCTCTCGATCGTCACGCCCGCCGCCATCGAGGCGCTCGTCAACACCGTGGCCTTCGGCGTGCAGCTCTGGCCGGTGGTCGTGCTTGCCGGAGTGATGTTTGGATTCCTCATTCTTTCAGTCCTGCTCCGGGCGATGCAGCTCTTCGTGGTCGAATGCCTTCAGCGGCGATTCTTCGTGCGGACGGCCGACGCCTTCGCCGACCATTTCGCCCGGGCCGAGATCGAGGCCTTCGACGGCCGCAATCCCACCGACATCGTGAATCGTTTCTTCGAGGTGGCGACGGTTCAGAAGGCCTTTGCCACGCTGCTCGTAGACGGCATCGGCGTGGTGATGGTCTCGCTTGTCGGCCTCGCGGTGCTCGCCTTCTACCACCCCTACCTGCTCACGTTCGCTGCGGTCATGGCAGCGCTCGTGTTTTTCCTGCTGTTTGTGCTCGGGATTGGGGGCGTGAAGAGCAGCATCGCGGAGAGCTACGCGAAGTTCGACGTGGCGGCCTGGCTGGAGGAACTCGCAAAGTGCCCCCACACCTTCCGCTTTGGCCGCGGCGGCGAGCTGGCGCATCAGCGGGCCGATGAACTCGCCGACGCCTATGTGACCGCGCGGCGGCGGCACTTTCGCGTGGTCTGGCGACAGACGCTCTTCGCCTTGCTGTTGGAGGCTGTGGCGATGACGGTGCTGCTCGGCCTTGGCGGCTGGCTCGTGATCAACCGGCAGCTGACGCTTGGCCAACTCGTGGCCGGGGAGTTGATCGTGGCCCTTGTCCTCGCCGCCATCTCGAAGAGCGGCAAATACATCGAGACCTTCTACGACCTCCAGGCATCGCTCGACAAGCTCGGCGTGATCGATCAGTTGCCGCTCGAGCGTGAAGGGGGCGAAGTGCTCCCGGTAGGGGATCGGCCGATGCGGGTGGTGGCCGAGGTGCGGAAGTGGACGCCGAGCGGGCATGGCGGAGCCGACCCTCTGCGACGGCTCGAGATCAGCCCTGGCGAACGTGTGGCGGTGTATGGGCCTTCGGGAAGCGGCAAGACGCGGCTGATGGAAACGCTGGCACTCCTGCGGGTGCCCGAGGAAGGTCTGCTTGAGCTCGACGGCCTCGACGCGCGGTCGCTCGACCGGCCACAGACGCGACTGCAACTGGCCTACGTGGGTCAGGCAGAGACCTTCGCCGACACCGTGGCCGAGAATATCCGCGTGGGCCGCAGCGATCTCTCGGCCGCCGACGTTCGCCGGGCGCTGGAGATGGTCGGCCTGGCCGACACCGTGGCCCGCTTGCCTGAAGGCGTCGGCACGCCGATCGCCTCCGATGGGCTGCCGCTCTCCGCCAACGACGTGTCGCGGCTCTCGATCGCCCGCGCGATCGCCGGCAAGCCGCGGCTGCTGCTCATCAACGGCATGCTCGACCGGCTCGACCTGCGGACATGCCCGGAGCTCATCGAATCGCTCTTCGATCGGGCCGCTCCATGGTCGCTCGTCATCGTGACGGCTCGCGACGACATCAAGACCCGGTGCGACCGGGTGGTGGAGTGGTCATGACGCCACAGGCCGAGAAATCACGGACGCGAACCCAGGGCAAGTCGGCGCTCGCGCGTGCGGCAACGCCGCGGCTCGTCCGCACCCTGGCTCGCCTGCTTTTCCTGGTCTTCCTGGCCACGCCGTTCATCCTCGCCTTCGTACCCTGGCAGCAGACCGTGATGTGTCGGGGCATGGTCACCGCATATTCCCCAACCGAGCGGATGCAGGTGCTGACCGCCCGGGTTTCCGGTCAGGTTCGGACCTGGCACGTGGTTGAGGGAAGCCGCGTGAAGATGAACGATCGGGTGGTCGATATCGAAGATAACGATCCTGAGCTCGCGGACAGACTCGATGCGCAACGAGCCTTCCTCGCTGAGCGGCTCGTCGCCGCCCGCGATGAGGTGGCGGAGCTTTCCGCCGCCGCCAAGGCGCAGGAGTCGGCACGCGATGCGGCGGTCAAGGCGGCAGAGGCGAATCGTGAAGCGGCACGACGATCCGTGGAAGTCACCCGGCAGTCCAAGGCTAATGCCGACTATGCGCTCACGTTCGAGAAGAACCGCTTCGAGACCTTCGAGGATCTCTTCACCAATCCCGAGTTCGGTGGCTTGGAGAGCCGCCTCAGCCGCGATGAAGCGAGGATGCGGTCGGACCGCGCCCAGACCGACACCGACAAGGCCGATGCCGAAATCCAGCGGGCACTCGCGACCCTGCTCACGCAGGAAGCCCTCCTGCTCCAGGCCGACGCGAACGGTCTCTCGGCCATCTCGGTGGCCCGCAGCAACCTGCGAAAAGCCGAGCAAAACCTGTTCACGATCGAACGCGACATCCAGGACCTCGACAACCGGATTGAGCGGTTCAAAGCCCGGAACGTGGTCGCCCCGTGCGATGGTTTTGTCTACCGCGTGTCGGCGAACGTGGGCCAGGGCGGCCAATACGTAAAAGAAGGCGACGAGCTGTGCACGATCGTGCCCGACACCAACGATCGCGTCGTCGAGCTTTTCCTCGACGGCATCGATGCGCCGCTGGTGCTGGCGTTCGCCGACCGTACCGGACGGATGCCGCACGTGCGGCTACAGTTCGAGGGCTGGCCCGCGATTCAGTTTTCGGGTTGGCCAGAGCTGGCGATCGGCACGTTCGGCGGCAAGGTGCGGCAGGTCGATTCGGCGGCCTCGGCTACCGGAAAGTTTCGCGTGCTCGTGGAGCCCGAGTCGCGGCTCGAGGGAGACACCTGGCCAACGGCCGAGTTTCTGCGGCAGGGCAATCAGGCGGTGGGATGGGTGTTTTTGAACCGCGTGCCGCTCGGCTACGAGATCTGGCGGCGGCTCAATGGCTTCCCGCCGGTGCTGGCGCCGGAGTCGAAGGACAAGGGCTCCAAGCCGCCGAAGATCAAGGTCTGACCGCGGGGCTCCCCGTTGCAGGGCGGCAGCCGCAGGCTGTCCGCGGCTGCCGGCTCGCCGGCCGGATCATGGCCGCCGGCTGCGTGGTCGCCTGGCTCCTGGTGGCTGGGCAGCCGCCGCGGGCGCAGGACTCGATCCTCGGCCCGATCGGCGGCACCACGCCGTTTGGCGCCCCCGTTGACGTGCCCACCCCAGCCCTCCTCGCGGCCGCGGAGCCGCTTCCGCCGCCGCCCGCCGCGATGCAGCGGCCCGACATGACCGCGCCGCAGCGGCCCGACACGACCGTGCCGCCGCTGGTGCCCTCGCCGGCGCTGCAGGTTCCCGGCCTGGCACTCGATACGCGGTCGGAGCCGCTCACGCTCGCCGAGGTGCTCCTCAGCGTGCTCATGCACTATCCGCTCCTCCAGGCTGTGGAGCGGGAGCGGGGGATCGCCGCGGGGAGACTTACCACCGCGATGGGCGCTTTCGATACCAACGTCAACATGGCGGGCAACTCGCTCGCCCCGGGCACCTACGAGAACTACCGCTCTGACTTCGGCCTGTCGCAGCAGTTCATGTTCGGCGGCATGAGGGCCTTCGGCGGATATCGCACCGGCTTCGGTGACTTCCCGACCTACAACCTCGCCCAGAAGACGGCCGACGCCGGCGAGTTTCGCGGCGGCCTCACCATGCCTCTGGCCCGCGACCGCGAGATCGACCGCGCCCGGGCCACGCGGGCCCAGGCCCAGCTCGACGTCGCGCTGGCCGAGCCCACGATCGAGCGGAGCCGGCTCGACTACATGCGGTCGGCGGCCCGCACCTACTGGGCTTGGATGGGCAGCGGTGAGCGGTATGCGGCCGGTGAACGGCTCGCTGTTCTGGCCATCGAGCGCGACAAGCAGATCGAGCTCAAGGTGGACGGGGGCGTGATCGCCAACATCGAGCGGGTCGACAACCAGCAGAACATCGCCCTCCGCAACGGAATCGTGATCCAGGCCGACCGCGCGGTGCAGCAGGCGGCGATCGACCTGTCGCTCTACCATCGCGATCCATCGGGCCGGCCGCTGCTCGCCGGCCGGCCCCGGATGCGGCTGGTGCCGACGCCGGTGAAGCCGACGATCGAGCTCTATCAGCAGTCGCTCTCCCGGGCGTACGGGGCCCGCCCGGAGTTCCAGCGGCTTGCCCTGCAGAGGGAGAAACTGCTCGTGGAGCGGCGGCTGCAGGCCAACCAGGTGCTTCCCGGCATCGACGGGCAGTTGGTCGGCAACCAAGACGCCGGCTACGGCAAGAGCCCTCTGTCGGGCCCCAACGGCCTCGACCGGCAGGTACTCCAGGCCTCGCTCGTCTTCCAGATGCCGGCGCAGCGGCGTGATGCCCGCGGCAAGCTGCAGACGCTCGAGTCGCAGCTCATGCAGATCGACCGACAGATCTCGTATGCCCAGGACCAGGTGCGGGCGGAGGTGCAGGACTCCTTCTCGATGCTCGAGCGGGCCTACGAGTTCCACCGCCAGGCCCTCAAGCGGGAGGAGCTGGCCTCGCTTGTCGCCAGTGCCGAGCGGGAGCAGCTGCGGCTCGGCCGCAGCGACATCCTCCGCGTGACCCTCCGCGAGCAGGCAAAGTTCGAGGCCGACATCCTCGAGATCGCCGCCCGGCAGGAGTTCTGGCGGGCCGAAAGCGACCTCCGGGCGGCCGACACCTCGCTGGGTCCCGAGTCGCCAGGGCTGCTCAAGGACGCACCGCCATCTCCCGGCCCGCCCTCGCCGGCCGGCCCGCCCGAACTCGTGCCGCCGGGGAAGCGGCTGGGGCCCGCGGCGCCGTTGAATCCCGTGCCGCCGGTGAATCCTGCGGCGCCGGTGCAGGTGCTGCCGCGCGTGATCCCCGAGGCGGGATGACGCGGGTACGATTCGGGCGTGAACGCCACCGACTCAGCCGGATCGCGGCCCCCGCT
>JBAXOU010000231.1:0-5180 GCA_037133115.1 Planctomycetota bacterium
CGCTCGGGGCTGCCCATGCCCATCGCCGGACGTTCGTCTCGGCCCTCCAGGCCTCGACTCACTGCATGTCCGCTGCGCTTCGCCATCGTGGCTTCGCTTGCTCCCATAGCCCGGCTCCCGGGCACGGGCAGCCCCTCGCTGCCTCGTCTCGTCGCACCGCCTCTCGTAGCACAGGTTGTCAACCTGTGCCCATGATCTGCGTCACGCTCGGGGCTGCCCACGCCCATCGCCGGACGTTCGCTACGGGCATCCCGCCCTTCGCTCTCTCGAAGGCGTCTGCGCTCCGCCATCCATGGCTTCGCTGGCCGCCTACGCCGGCTCCCGGGCACGGGCAGCCCCTCGCTGCCTGTTCTCGTAGCACAGCGGCTGTGTTGGTTGTCAACCTGTGTGCCTTTTCGGTTCGCTTCGCGCTCGAGCATTGACGGCACTGGCGTTGGGAGCCGACAACGGGCGTCACGTTGCCATCAGGAGATGCCGATACGATGACCGTCCGCACCCGCTTCGCGCCGAGCCCCACCGGCTACCTCCACATTGGCGGCGTCCGCACGGCGCTGTTCAACTGGCTCTTCGCCCGGCAGCGGGGCGGCCAGTTCATCCTGCGGATCGACGACACCGACGCCGAACGGAACATCGACACCGCGCTCCAGCCGATCCTCGACGGGCTCACATGGCTGGGCATCGATTGGGACGAGGGACCGGGCGTAGGCGGGCCGCACGCGCCCTACTACCAGTCGCAGCGGGCGGCGGGGCACAAGGCAGCCGCAACGCAGCTGCTCGCGTCGGGCCACGCCTACCGTGACTTTGCGCGGCCCGAGGAACTCGACGAGGAACGCAAGGCGGCCCAGGCCGCAGGAAAGCCGTTTCTCTACAGTCGGCGGTTCGCCGCGTTTGACGACGAGACGGCGCGGCGGTTAGAGGCCGAAGGGCGGCAGAGCGTGGTGCGGCTGAAGATGCCCCGCGAGGGCGCGCTCGTCATCGACGACGCCGTCCGCGGCCGGGTGGAGTTTGCGTGGGATCGCGAGCAGGACCACGTGATCCAGCGGGCCGACGGCTCCTGCCTCTATCACCTGGCGAGCGTGGTGGACGACCACGACCTCGCCATCACGCACGTGATCCGCGCCGAGGAGCACCTCTCCAACACGCCGCGGCAGGCCTTCATCGCGCTGTCGCTGGGGTATGCGCTGCCGGCCTACGCCCACCTGCCGCTCGTGGCCGAGCCCGGGAGCCGCACGAAGCTCTCCAAGCGGAAACTGGCCCAGTACCTCAAAAACGCCGATTTCAAGCAGGTGATGGACCACGGTCAGCGGATCGCGGAGCGGGTGGGGCTCAAGGCCGAGGCCGACACCTTCAATCCGGTGATCGTCGACTTCTACCGCGAGGTCGGCTACCTGCCCTGGGCGATCGACAACTACCTGTCGCTCCTCGGCTGGTCCTACGACGACAAGACGGAGTTCTTCTCGCGGGACGAACTCGTGAAGCACTTCACGCTCGAGCGGATCAACTCGTCGCCGGCGAGCTTCGACCCCAAGAAGCTCTGGGCGGTGCAAGACCACTACATGGCGGCGCTCTCAACCGACGAGAAGCTCGCCCTGATGCTCCCCTTCCTCGTGAAGGCGACGCTCGTCGCCGATCCGCCGCCGGCTCACGCGGTGGAGACCGTGCGGAAGGTGATCGAGGCTTCGGGCGACCGGCTCAAGGTGGCGGGCGACATCCTCGCCTACGCCGACTTCTTTCTCGTGGATGAGCCGGCGATGGACGAGGCGGCGGTGAAGCAGCGGCTGGCGAAGCCGGGCGTGGGCGATCTCCTGCGGGCCTATGCCAAGGCCATCGAGGCGGCGGAGCCGTTTGAGCCGGCGATGCTCGAGGCCGCACTCAAGCAGGTGGTCGAGGCGGCGGGCGTGAAGGTGGGCGACATCATCCACGCCGTCCGCGTGGCGGTGACGGGCAAGACGGTGGGCCCGGGCCTCTACGACTGCCTGGCGATCCTCGGCCGCGAGAAGTCGCTGGCGCGGATCGCGCGGGCCCTGCCGCTCTGCGGCTGATGCTGCGGCCGTCCCTTGCCAGTCGTGATCAGGGCGCCCGCGCGGCGTCAGGCGTCAGCGACAGCATCGCGCGGCCGAGCGCCTCGCCCACAAGGAAGCACGTTTCGGCGTTGCCGAACTCGTGGTGCCCGTGCCCGGGATTCGGCGAGTCTTCGGCGGCCCGCACGAACTGGTGCGTGGGCACGAAGACCACGTTTCCCTGAAACTCCGGCCGCGCTGCGGCGGCGGCCTGCGCCGTGCGGACTGCCGCCCATCCATCGGGTGCGTCGACCCACGGGCCCGTCAACTCGCCGACGACCACGGGCAACCCCGGAGCAGCGAGGTCACTGCGGACGTCGTGGATCAGGTTCACGAGGTTCTGCTCATACGCGGGGGCGGCGCGCTGGGGATCACAGCCGTCGTTCCAGCCCTGATACCAGACGAAGCCTGCGAGCTCGTGGCCTTCCGCTTTCGACTGTGGGAATCGCGCCTTGATGCTGCCGACCGCCTCGCGGATCTGGGCGATCATCCGCGTGTAGTACACGCCGGTCTTTCCACCCGAAGACGGCGGCCGGAAGTCGGCGAACAGGCTCTTGCCGCCCCATGCCGTCTTCACGAGCATCACTTCGTTCTCGACGGCCTCACCGACGACGTGCCCGAACTCGAGCTCGGGACCGAAGTGGTGCGCGTCGCCATACACCGTATACCCGACCGCCAAGGGGCCGGCCTGGAGTGGCGCCGCTTCGGGCTGATACCACATCCAGACGTCGTCGCGCACGCGCCATGTGCCATCGGCCGCCTTCAGGTGTGCCATGCCCGCGGCCTTGGCCGGATCCGCGTGCAGCGCGACGAGCGTTCCCTTGCCGTCGTTGTAATCCTTGCCGTCAAGGTCCACGACCGCCTGGCCCTCCATGTTCGATTGGCCGGCAAGGACATAGACCTTCATCGGCTTGCCGGCGGCGATCGCCGGCGTCGCGAGCAGGGCCACCAGGAGCGGTAGCATCGAGGCCACCGGGGGAGTGCGTTGGCGTGCGGAAGTCATGAAGCCCTCGGTGTGTTGCCCAGTGGAGCGGCTCGATACGATCCGGCGTTCGTTGCCGGAAAACGTCCGCCGAACAGGATAGACCGATTCCATGGCGGGCAGCGCCGATTCGTTGTGAAGATCCCAGTTGCGGTTTACACTTTTGCCCGGGCACGTTGTTCCCAGGGCCGGTGTCGCTCATGCAGAAATCCCTCGCCGAGAGCGATGGCGCCGGGATCCGGCCCCAATGGCACCTCGTCGCCGTCTGCTTCACGACGCTGTTCCTCGCAGCTGGTGCCGATGTCTGCTGCGGCGGCACCGCCGACACGTTTGCCCGAGGTGCCTTCGTGGCGGGACCTTATCCGACCGGCCCCTTCACGTTCGTCAACAACGCCGTCGGCGCGGGCATCTTCTACAACAGCGGCTTCTTCGGTGGTTCGACGGTCGTCGGCAATGTCGAGGCCGGGTATGTCTGGGACGGTCACAGTGTGTTTGATCGCTCGGGCCTGGGCTTGGGCCCCGCCGTGGAGCGGAAAGTCGCCGGCACGGGCGTGGCTGGCGCGTACGACTTCCACGCGACGATGGTCGGGCACGTCCTGGCGGGCACGGGGTATGTCGCCGCGACGGGCAGCTCGGCGGCGGGCTACTCCTACGTCGGGGCGGGCATGGCTCCGCTGGCGAAACTGTGGTCGGGTGCGATCGCGACGCGTTTTTCCACAGATGTGAACAGCATCGGCTCGTTCGACACGACGCCGCAGTCGACCATCCCCGTCTACCGGCAGTTTTTCCAGGGCATCGGCGGCACGAGCTGCGACGTCATCAACAGCAGTTTTGGGTCCTCCGACCCGGCCGCCCTCGAAGACGAATCGGTCGCGATCGACGCGCTCGCCTTTCAGCGTCCGAATGTGACGTTCGTAGCGGCGGCCGGCAACGACGGGGCCGGTGCCGCCTCTGCGCCCGGAGACGGCTACAACGGCATCACGGTCGGCAGCGTCGGGGGAGCGAACTTCCGCACGCCCTCGAGTTTCTCATCACGCGGGGCGGTCGATTTCTACAACCCGGCGACGAACACCATGCTTGCAGGCGTCCGTGCCGCGGTCGACATCGCCGCCCCCGGCGAGGAGAACTTTCTTGCGGCGTACCTCGGCCCCACCGGAGGGCTCGGCCCGTTTCCTCAGTACACGCAGAACCCTTCCCCCACCGACCGGTATTTCACCAACATGGACGGCACGAGTTTCGCGTCGCCCACGGTCGCGGGGGGCGTGGCGCTCATGAAGGATGCCGCGAAGGGGCTGAGCTTCGTGCCCGGCACGGCCCTCGACTCACGGGTGGTGAAGGCCGTGTTGATGGCGACCTCCGCGCCATCCGACGGCTGGACCAACGGCCAGGCCACGGTGGGCGGGGTGCTGCGGACCACGCAGTCGCTCGACTACGCGACCGGTGCGGGCGTGATCGACCTGGCGGCAGCCGGCCTGACGTACGTCAATGGCGCCACCATGGACGTGGCGGGCACGTCGGGCGGGGTCATCGGCTCCAGCGGCTGGGACCTGGGCTCGATCGGCGTGGGGGGCCACGTCGATTATTCATTTGCCGCTCCGCTTACGACGAGCAACGAACTCCAGGTGGCGCTCAACTGGTTTGCCGACGGCGCCTTCGACGCGGGCTCCGACACCGGCAGCCGCTCGGCGTTCGCCAACCTCGATCTGCAGGTCTGGAGGGTCGTGAACGGGAGTTTCGCGACCCTCGTGGCGGAATCCACGAGCACCTACAACAACGCCGAGTTCCTCCGGTTCACGCTGCCCGCCGCGGGCGACTACGGCCTCCGCGTGACGCTTCCCGCCATGGTCTACGACGTCGGTGCAACGCCCGTCACGGCGGAGGCGTATGCACTCTCGTGGACCCAGATCATCGTTCCCGAACCGTCTTCGGTCATGGCTCTCGTGGCCAGTGCCGGCATGGCAGTGCTCGTGCTGCGTCGCCGCCACAGCTAGGGCATTCGAGCGGAAACGCTCTCCCACCCGTACCATGGTTCGCGCAGGCTTGTGGGCGAGGCTCGGGGGTGCCCGTCGCCGGACACTCGCTGCGGCCATGCGACTGTCGCGCCGTCGCCGCCGTCCCGGCGTCGGCTCCGGCTTACG
>JBAXOU010000232.1:0-5144 GCA_037133115.1 Planctomycetota bacterium
GACCGGCCGTAAGGCCGCGGGCGAACCACGCTAGACGCAGCCCTCTCCTGGCCGCGTCCCACGCCTCACGGCGTTGGGCTTGTACAAACGGCCACGCATCGCCCGTGGATAACCCGTAGCGGATGCGCTCCGGCCGTTTCCGCTACGATTGCGGCGGTCGGGGCCGGCAGGAGGAGTCAGGCCCCCCCGATCACCACCCCGAACCGTCCCCGTGTCGAAATCCCCCAGCCCGTCCGCCGCCGCGAAGAAGGGGGAGTTCCACGCCTATCCCTGGTGGAGCCCGCGGTTCTGGCACGGCATGCCTGCCGGCGTGTGGTTTGGCCTGCTCCGCGAGTACGGCTACCGGATCGACTTCATGAAACTCGGTCTGGCAGCCACGGTGTCGATGATGACGGGCTTCAACTCACTGATGGGCCCGCTGTCGGATGCGCGATTCCGCCGCCGCCTCCGCGACCGACCCACCACGCCGCCGCCGCTGTTCATCATCGGCCACTGGCGGAGCGGCACCACGCTGCTGCACGAACTGGCGATGCTCGATGACCGATTCTGCTGCCCCAACACCTACGAGTGCTTCGCCCCGAGCCACTTCCTCCTCACCGAGGACGTGATGACGCAGGCCCTTCGCTGGATGATCCCGTCGAAGCGGCCGATGGACGACGTCGCCGCCGGCTGGGACCGCCCGCAGGAGGACGAGTTTGCCTTGATGAGCCTTGGCGCCCCCTCCTGCTACCGGCGGATTGCGTTTCCGGTGACCAGCCCCGCGCGGCCGGAGGCGCTCGACCTCACCAAGCTCCCGCCGGCCGAACTCGACCGCTGGAAGCAGACCCTGCGCCGATTCCTCGCGATGCTGGCGGTCCGCGACCCGCGACGGCCGGTCCTCAAGAGCCCCCCGCACACCGCGAGAGTCGGCGTGCTCGCCGACATGTTTCCCGAGTCGCGGTTCCTCAACGTCGTTCGCGACCCGTTCGTGGTGATCCCCTCAACCCTGCGGCTCTGGAAGTCGCTGCACGATGTGCAGTCGCTGCAGGTCGAACGGGGCGCCACGCTCGAGGAATACGTCTTCGCCGCCTTCGCGGAGATGCACGACGCCTTCGAACGCGACCGGGCCACGCTCCCTGCCGAGCGTCTGCACGAGGTCCGCTACGAAGAACTCGTCGCCGATCCGGTGGGAACGCTGGCGACGTGCTACGAGCGGCTCGACCTGGGCGACTTTGGCCGCGTCCGCCCCGCCCTCGAACGGCAGGCCGAGTCGATGCGCCGCTATCGCACCAACACCTACCGCCACGACCCGCGACTCGTCGCGGAGATCGCCTCCCGCTGCAAGCCCTTCCTCGACCGCTACGGCTACGCCGCCCCGGCCGTCGGCTGACGCTGGCGCTGCTGCTGCAGCATCCGCACCTTGGGATCGGCCTGGGCACTCTTCGCTTCCTCGGCAAACTCCTCCGGCGTCATCCGGATCTGCTGCTCGAACCGACGGCGGGCCGACAGCCAGCGAACGACCGCCACGACGGCGGCGGCGGTGAACAGCCAGGCTGCCGCTCGCCAGGCCGCGGCAGCTACCCGTGGCTCGTCGCCGATCGCCGACAGCCCTGCCGTCCCAAGCAGCGGCCGCATCGCCAGCACGGCGGCAGCCACCAACACCGCGAGACCGGCACCGCCGCCCAGCGCGGCCGTCACCGTCCGCCAAGAAAAAATCCGCGACAGGCCGGCGAACGGATCGATGCGGCGCAGGCTCGGCGTGATCCGCGCCGGCTGCCACGAGACGCCGTCGAGCACGAACCGCAGCGTCAGGCCGGCCGCGGCCGCGACCACCACCACCGCCGTCGTGGGCAGGGCGACAGCGATCAGTCCGGGCCAGAGATCGACCGGCTGTCGTCCTCCGGCACCACGGAGCGCGGTGCGGACGAGATCGGCGGCGGCGGGCATCGTCGCCGTGGCCCACACGGGCAGCAGCAGCGTGGCCGTGCCGGCGGTCGCCACCCACGCAGGCAGCGCCGCAGTCGGCATCGCCCCCTGGCGGCGGGCAGCCTCCCGGCGCCGCGGCGTGGCGGGGATCACACGATCGGAGTCGTCGGCCATCGAGGTGTCGCGTTCTCGGTGAGGGGCGTCAGGGGCGGATGTCGTGAAAGCACCGCTCGAGCGGCGACTGCACGGCGGCAGCGAAGCCACCGATCCAGGAGTCGGTCCCGCCGCACACCGCAGCCAGGAGCACCAGCGAGGCCACCGCCTGGAGCAGCCCCTGGCCGGGGTCGAAGCCGACCGACCGCACGGCAATCGCGGCGACGAGGTGGCAGGCGAGCACGGCGGCGAGCGCCGGCAGCGCGAGCGACATCGCGAGCGACAGAGCGATCGACGGCATCGTAGCGACGAGTTCGAGCAGGCCGTCACGGGCGGTCGCAGCGGCGACCGCGCCGATCGGCAGGCTGCGAACGCCATCGACGAGTCCGGCGACGACCGCCTCGTGGCCTCCGGCGGCAACGAACCCCGCCAGCCCAAGCCACCAGGCGAGCCGCCCGACGCCGGCCGATTCCAAGCCCGGACCGTCGCCGAAGTCGTCGGCCCAGGAGAGCCCGGTGACGGTGCCGAGCAGTTGGCCCGCCCACGACGCCGACGCAAACACGGCGGCGGCGGCCAGTCCGATTCCGAGCCCCACCACCGCCTCCCCGAAGAGGAGCCCCAGGATCGATGAGCCGTCGATCACCGGTGTCGGCGATGCGGCGAGGGCCGCCGGTGTGGCGGCCATGGCGAGGACCGCGGCGACCGCTGCCTGCACGCGAAGGCCGGTGCCCGTGGCCAGCGGCATGGCGCCGGCCCAGACCGCCACGGCCATCCGCACGAGCACGCCGGCCGCCACCACCACATGGGCCGGGGTGAATGTGGCCAGCCACGGCAGCATGTGCGGGTCGATCGGCATGGATCGCTCCAGTCGCCGCGTGGCCTCAGGGGCCGGCGGCCGCCTCGCGAAACAGTTCGGCCAGCCGCTCGACCATCCACGGCAGCGACACGACGAGAGCCGCGGCCATCGCCAGGGCTTTGGGCGCAAACCCCACGATCGGCTCGTGAACGCCGCTGGCGGCCTGCACGAGCCCCATCGCCACGCCCACCGCGAGACCCGCCACGAGCACCGGCAGGATCACCAAGCAGCCGGCGATCACAGCCTGCCTTACGAGTTCCACGAGTTGCGACTCCGTCATGATGCAGTCGCCTCCTTGCTCACCAGGGAAGTTCACGAGGGCAGTCCGCGGACGCTGTCGAGCAGCGTCCGGACGACGAGCGACCAGCCGTCGGCGGCGACGAACACGAGCAGCTTCAGCGGGAGCGACACCAGCGACGGCGGCAGCATCACGAGCCCCGTCGCCGTCACGAGCGTGGCCACCAGGATGTCGAGCACGAGGAACGGCAGCAGCATCCGGAAGCCGATCGTGAAGGCGGTCTCGAGTTCGCTGACGAGAAACGCCGGGAGCAGCACCTCCACGGGCACGTCGTCGTAGGTCGCGGCCTGCCGCGGGCCGCCCGGGTGCCGTTCGAGGAACAGGAGCATCGTGTCGCGGTTGCCGGCATGCTCGATCTGGGCCGCCATCCAGCGGCGCAGGGGGAGCGAGCCCTTCGTCAACGCCTCGCCCGCCGTAAGTTCGCCCTGGTGGTACGGCTCGACACCGTCCCGCCAGGCCTGCGTCCAGACCGGCCACATCACCATGGCCGAGAGAAAGATCGCCAGCGACGCGACGATCTGGTTTGAGGGGATCTGCGCGGCGCCCAGCCCCTGCCGGACGAGCGCCAGCACCACCGACATCCGCACGAAGCAGGTCGTCATGAGCAGCACCGCAGGCGCCAGGCTGACGATGCCGAACATCATCAGCGACGGTAGCAGCGACTCCAGAGGCCGGTCGCCGAGTCGGCTGAACCACCCGCCCACCACGGCCGACGACGCGGCCTCCGCCGCCTGCGGATGATCGATCGCCTGCAGCGGACCGGCGAGGTCGTCGCCTGGCGACGCGCGGCCGGTCAGAATCACGGCGGCCACCGCAAGGACCACCGTGGCACGGCGAATGGCGAAGAGGGGAATCACGCGGTGATCTCCCGCCGGCCCGCACGCCGGTCGGCGACGGGAGCCACGCGAACGCCCCGGCAGGCGGTGACGATCGCGTCGGTGGCCTGCGGGTCGACGAGTTCGGCGAGCGTCTGGCAACCGGAGGCCGAGACGCCGAGCAGGAGCGTGCGGGGACCGAACCGCACGATCCGTACAGACTGCTGACCGCCGAGCGACGCCTCGCCCAGGACCTCGAAGACATCGTGGGGCAGCGCGGCGCCGCGCCGCGATGCGAAGAACCGATACCCCGCCAGCGCGGCGAAGGCGCCGCCGAGGGCGATGAGGACCCGCCAGTCGGGGAGCGGACGCGGCGGTGCGACTCGCGGACTCGCAGACGACGGCGCACCGAGCGGCAGCGGTGCGGCCGACGACGCGGCGGTGGTCGTGAGCGAGGCGGGTTCCACGCCACCGTCGGCGACAACCGGCTCGGGCGACGGCGCCACCGGCGCGTCGGCAGACGCCTGCCCGGCGGCCAGGAGGGCCACGGTGAGGACGGCGACAGCGAGGTGCAGGTGGGAGGAACGCATGATCGGATCAGGCTCACGCGGCCATCCGCCGCGGTGGATTGGCGGCGGTGGTGTCGGTGTCGGGGGCATCGTCGACCGCGGTCCAGTCGATCCGCGACCGCGGCGAACGCCGGTCGACATCGGCCATACGCTGGTGGGGCGAGGGCCCTTCTTTCCGCAAGCCGCTGCGAAACAGGATGTAGGCGAGGATCGCGGAGCACTTGGCGGTAACCACCATCCAGACCTCGCGGGGCACGTCGCCAAATCGCCCCTCGGAAACCGCCTGGATCGTCGCGTCGATGTAGTCACCGATCGTGCTGGGCGCCGCCGCCGGAGTGGCGGCTGCCGTCTGGTTGCCGGTGGCGGCCGGCGGGGCAGACGACGACACGGAACCTGCGGCACCCGGCCGGGGTGGCGGCTCAGGCCGCGATGAAACGACGGGGAACCTCGTGATCACGACCCGGCGGCCATCGGCTCGCGAAATTGGGGGAAGAAGTTCGAGGATGTGCCCCCGGAGTCGCTCCTCCTCCCGGCGATCGACCTCGGCC
>JBAXOU010000233.1:0-5099 GCA_037133115.1 Planctomycetota bacterium
CCAACGCCGTGAGGCGTGGGGTTTCGTACAAGCCCAACGCCGTGAGGCGTGGGGTGCGGCCAAGACAGACGCGGCATCTTCTCGACCGCGCCCGAGGCCTCACGGCCTTCGGCTTGTACGGGCGGTCACGCGAGGCCTTACGGCCTTCGGCTTGTACGGGCGGTTACCCGCGGCCTCACCACCGGTCGGCTCTCAATCGCCGCGCGGGCGAGTTTGTTGTCGAACGTGGGGCGGTCGCCGAGCCCACCCATGTCGACCTCGACGCCATCGGCGAAACCCCGGCGAAAACGTCCTTTTGTCCGTGAAATCCGCGGGCCCGGCACGACCTTCGGATCGAAGGTAGCGTTGCAGGAAGCCTCCTGGACGTGGCCGTGGCAGGGGGTGCTATCGGGGTTTTTACCGTTGTTTTCGCACTGGCTCCTCAGGCGTGCGCTCGCCAGAATCCCCGCCCTCGAGGACGGGCGTGCCGCTCGTCCGACTCCGCCGCGACAGCCACGCATGAACGCCACGCCCCTAGGCATCTCCGCGATCGCCGTCCACCAGCCGTCGTGGGAGCTCGACAACTCCTGGTTCGGCGAGGCGATGCCCCGGAAGTTCTCGCACCACACCGGCATCGAGGCGCGGGCGATCTCGCTCGACGACGAGGTGACGATGGGAATCGCCGCCGTGCGCAAGCTGCAGCGCGAGACAGGCTGCAACCTCGCGGACTGCCGTGGCATTGTGTTCGTGTCGCCGTCGTTCATTCCCGCCTCGGTGGCCCGTCAGCACCTCGACGCCGCTGGTGCCGCCCGCGAGCGACCGGGCCGGGCCGCTCGCCAACTGGTTCGTGAACTTGGCCTGACCCGCTGCCGCACGATCGGCATCAACTGGTTCTGCTGCGGCTACAGCCGCGCGATGGCGCTTGTCAGTCGCCGCTGGGCGCCGCGTCTTGGCCTGCGTCGCGACGAGTTCGTGCTCGTGGTCGTGGCCACCCGGATCAGCCGGATCACCGACTACTCCAACGTGCAGATCGCGGGACTGTTTGGCGACATGGCCTCGGCCACGCTGCTCAGCACGCCGGCAAGCCGGCGGCATCCCGTTCACTTCGAGATTGTCCACGCCGACGCCGAGAAGCAGCCGACTCAGAAGCCGGCGTTCGACTTCCACCTTCGCGACCATGTGCCGGTGCCGGCCCCCGGCGGCGGCACGCGGCACGACGACGACCGACTCGTCTATTCGCTCGACGGCATGGCGATCGCCGAGATCGCGCCCCGGGCGATGTCGGCGGCGGTTGCCAAGGCGCTTGGCGAGTCGGGCCTTGCCGGTGGCGACGTGAACTTCGTGGTGCCGCACCAGGCAGGCACGGGGATCGTGCGGTTTGCCGGGATGCAACTCGAAGGCCTCGGCTTCCGCGGCGAACTCGTCAATGGACTCACCCGCCGCACCGGCAATGTCAGTGCCTGCTCCGTGCCCCATGCGCTCAAAGAGACGTGGTCGCGGCTGACGGGCCTGGTCGCCTGCCCGACGGCCGCGGTCGGCAGCCCGGGCCGCCCCGAGGTGCTCCAGGGCTGCGTGCTGCTCCGCTCAACCGCCCTCCACGATCGTCAGGCGACGGTCGCCGCCTGACGCGTGCGCCGGCAGGCCAGCGCGATGGCCACGACGACGGCGATCGCCGCCGTGCCAGGCTCCGGCACCGCCGCAACGCCGCCGCTCACGATGCCGGGGGCGGCGGCGTAGTTCCCGGCGTCGTAGAGGTTCGTGCCGAAGAAGTCGGAGGCGTCGAGAATGTCCACCGTGCCGTCGTAGTTGAAGTCGCCCTCCAGCCAGTTTGCGGGCAGGCCCGAGTCGAACTTTCCGAGCGACAGAAAGTTGCTCGCATCCAGGATGTCGACCGACCGGTCGAGGTTGGTGTCGCCGGGCGCCGCGTAGGCGAAGGTCATCGAGCCGTCGCCGTTGTCGAGCCAGCCCACTGCCCGCAGGTTGCTCCGGGCCAACTCGGCCGCCGCGGTGCTCGAGGTGATGCCGCTGGTGCCGTTCCACGATCCATCGCCGCGGCCCGCAACGAGGCGGGCCACAAGATCCACGGTCGAAAGCCCGCTCACCACGGTCATGCCGCCGCTGGTGACGTCCACCAACCCGCCGCCGGTAAGGTCCAGACCGCCCGCAGTTGCCATCACGCTTGCAGCGACGGTCGCCTTCGCGCCCGCCGAGACCCGGAGCGTGGAGGTGGCGACCGCCGCGGGGTCGGCGAGTTCGAGCGTCCCGGCCGACACGACCGTCGGGCCCGTGTAGGTGTTGGCCCCGTCGAAGACGAGCGTGCCGGGGCCGGTCTTCGTGACCGACGAGGCGATCACGATCGTGCGGTAGCCGGCCTGAAACTGCGTCTGGCGGCCCGAACTCACGGGAAGTGTGACCGACTGAGGAGTGAGCCCGGCCAGAAACTGATTCCAGGCGGCCTGGTTGAACGGCGCCATCGGCACGCCGGCTCCGACCACGGACGAGCGGAAGCCGTAGCTGTTGATCCAGGGCTGCAGGTCGGGAAACGAAACCTCGTTGTCGCCGTTGTAGTCGCCCTGCGTGAAGCTCTTTGACGCGGTGCCGTAGTTGCCCTGCATGACTTGGAAATCGGCGAAGTCCACCACGCCGTTCAGGTTGGCGTCGGCCTGGATCGGCAGCGTCGGCACGATACGGCCGGCGAGTGTGGGATCGGCGACGTAGTTGAGGAAGCCCTCGACGATCTGCACGTCCTTCCAGTCGACGGTGTCGTTGCCGTTCATGTCGAACTTCAGGTTTGCCACGTCGGTCTGCACCTGGCCGCGGACCGTCACCTGGGGTGCGAAGAGCGTCAGGTCGGCGGCCGTCACCTGGTTGTCGCGGTTGAAGTCGACTGGCTTGAAGGCCGTGGCCCCGGCCACGGTGTTGACGCCCGACTCGCGATAGAGGAGCTGCGTCGCCGAGAAGGTGCCGGACGTGCCCGAGGTTCCCGTGACAGCGATCGTCCGCGACTGCAGCCGGTCCACGACGAGGCTCACGCCACCGAGCGCGGCCGCCCGCTGCGTTTTGTTGACCACCTTCGAGAGCCGACCTTCGGCGTCGTAGCGGTAGACGCCCGGGTAGCGGCTCTCCGGCTTCGTGCTGGAGGCGTTGGTGTAGAAGATGAAGTAGAGGTCGTCGCCGACGGTGGTCAGCGACTGCACTCGCTGCGACGGCATGTTGCCCGACACCTCAAAGAAGTCGCTGAGCGTGGCAGCGCTGACGGCGACCTGCCGGGCTGAGGTGGTCGTGCCGTTGTGCGCGACGACGTCGATGCCCCCCACGTTGCCGGTGCTGCCGCCGCCGGACAGGAAAATCTGATCGACACCGGCCGTGGTTCGCACCGCCGGCTCGGAACTGGTGTCGTCCTCGGCCATGAGCCGCTGCGGGCTTCCCGAGAGAGCGCCGAGCTTCCAGAGCCCGCCGTAGGCGGCGCTCGAGTCGTTGAAGTAGATGCTCTGGCCGTCGCCGCTCCAGGCGAACTGGCGGGCGAGGTTGTTGCTGGTCGATGCGGAGCCGGCAATCGACTGTAGGTTGGCGAGCGTGGCACGAGTGGTGAAGACGTCGGTGCCGTCACCGGGAATGGCGGCCACTCCCAGGTTGTAGGAGTAAAACTTCTTCGTGGCGGCGGGGTCGACGGTGCTGAGGGCGGGATAGCGGGTGTTGCCGCCGTCGGCGATTAACGCAAACGAGTAGGCCGGGTTGCCGCCGACCGGCTTGGGGTTCAGCAGGATGCCGCCCTGGACGGGCGAGGTGACGCCGCGGTTGGGGTCGCCGTTGCGGTAATAGAGTTGCAGCGTGGTCTCGTAGACGGTGGACAGGGCAGCCTGCGATGCCGGCGTGCTCACGTCGGTCACCTTGACGACTGCCGGATTGCCGTAGGCCGTCACGTACATGGTGTCGGCGGCCGGGTTGTAGGTGTAGGCGGCGAGTTGGCTGCCAAGAAACCCGCTGGTCGTGAGGACCGGGGCAAGGTTGTCGACCTGACCGCGGGCAGCGGGTGTGGCGGCGAACACGATCCAAGCCGCAACGAGCATTGCGGAGGCCCGCAAGCCGGTTCGCGGATGGGTGGACGGCCACATGGGTAGGGTGATCATCGCGGCCTCTTGGTCATTCGATCGCGAAGTATTCCACGCTGCCGTCGACGCACGACCGCATGTAGCCCGGCGAACTGCGAGTGCCGTGCGGGTAGGTTCGCTGGGTAGTGGAGATGATGTAGGAGGTGGACGAGAACGGTCCGCGGAAGCCACTGAGGCCAGGCTTCATCGAGTAGTTGTCCCATACCCAGCTGGTCTTTTGAAGTTCCATGTTCGCGTCGCGGGTCTGATTGGGCGGGTCGGGGTCGTTGGCCTTGAACGTGAGGTTGAAAGCATAGGTGTTCTCATACCTCCGCATGTCGTCGGTCTGCGAGGCGCAGATCCAGCCGCCGGAACTCTTGTCGATGTAGTCCTCGAGCACGGCCTGCAGGCCGAAGGTCTCGGGAAGTGCGGAGGGATCCCCGGGCGACTTCATCCCCGGACGCAGTCGGTAGCCCCAGTCACCGAGTTGCGTCCCAGTGGGAAACGTCATCTTGTTGCCGCGTTGGGAACGTGCCCGCTTGGCGTCGCGGAACACGTGAGTCGCGAGGCTGACCTGCCGCAGGTTGTTCATGCAGGAGATCCTGCGGGCGGCCTCACGCGCCGCCTGCACGGCCGGGAGCAGGAGACCGATCAGCGTGGCGATGATCGCGATCACGACGAGGAGTTCTACGAGTGTGAAGGCATAGAGGGTTCGGAGGCCAGCAGTCGGATGACAACGGAGAGCTTTCCGTCGGACTGATTGCGCGATGGTGGCGAAGTGGAGCGACACGAAGCGACAAGCCTCTCCAGAAACTCAGTTCATGCAGGCCAGCATGACCGAATCGTCGTCGAATCGAGAGTGATCAAAAATACATTATTTTCCCTCCTGTTGCTTTGGCAACCGTTGGGCATGTCGGTGCTCCCAACGCCGTCGCCCCCAAGGTCAGCGCGCCCGATTCGTCCCAGCGGCGCGCCCGATTCGTCCCAGAAAACCCGATTCGTCCCTACCCATGCCCGATTCGTCACATT
>JBAXOU010000234.1:0-5085 GCA_037133115.1 Planctomycetota bacterium
TCGATGCTTCCTCCGCTTCGCCATCGTGGCTGCGCGTCGGAAGCAACGCCGGCTCTCGGGCACGGGTAGCCCCTCGCAGCCCTCCCCTGTAGCACAGGTTTTCAACCTGTGTGTGTTCCAGGTTCGCTTCGGGCTCGCTGCCTCATCCCGCGCACATGTCGCCGGCCGGCTGCGGGACGGTACGAGTTGGCTCGCCAGCCCCGCCCCGATTTCTCACGCCGCGCGGCGGCGAGGGAACCACTCGGGCGAAAGCATCAGCATCGCCACACGGTTTTCGAGGTTGGGCCGAAAGACAACCAGGAGCAGCACCGGCAGGTACCAGGCCATGAACAGGCCACCGTTGTGGGCCTTCCAAAACTGGCTGCCGAGGAGCACGGCCGCCGTGCAACTCATCAGCGTGCCGAGGTTCTTGGGGGCCGGCCAGATCGCGAGCGTCGCCATCATCGCCACGAAGGCCGCGAGCACCGGCAGCCGGTAGACGGCGTCCTGCGACGGCAGAGCCCAAAAGCCCTCGAGAGAAACTTCGTTGGGGAAGATCCAGCCAAACATCTGTCGGAGCTGGCCGAGGAAGACCGTGGCGTCGGGCGAGGTGAACCAGAGGGCCACGACGAGCGTCGCCAGCGAGGCGGCCACGCCCGCCGCGAAGCGGCGCACGCCCCGCTCCCAGTAGAAACTGCACCAGAGCGGGAGGAGGAAAACAGGATAGTAGATCGTGCCGATCGCGAGGCCCACGAGCACGCCGGCGAGGAAGGGGCGGCGGTACGAGGCGATTGCCCAGAGCACGAGGGCGCCGGGCAGGACGTGATCGACGCGGCCGGTCATGGTGGCGGTGTAGGGGAGGAGCAGGTAGAGGACGGCGGCGGCGATGCCCAGACGGGTGTTCTCGAAGTGTCGCCAGCCGATCACCACCATGCCGATGACGATCGCGAGCTGTGAGACGATCGCCATGATCCGGGCCGTGGTCTCGTGAACGGCGCGGCGGCTTGAGTCGCCCGGCTCCGGCGGGGCGTCGGCTCCGTCAGGGGCGAAGAAGATCCGCTGGGTCGAGATCTGCGGAAGGACAAAGAGGAGCGGATAGCCGGGGCCGAGGCGGGCTAGCTGGTCGGCATCGACCTCCGCGTCGCGGGCCTCGAGGCGATCCGCGGCGGCGGCGCCGGCCATGTCATCCCGCTGCGGCCGGGTCGTGATCACGTTGGCCAGCAGGAACACCAGCAGCGACACTCCCAGGAAGACCAGACCTCCCGTGGTCAGGTTCGGCTCCAGCATCGGGCGGCGGACCATCATCGAGTCGCAGAGCATCCTCGCGAGGAACCAGCCCGTGACGACGAAGATCCAGACGAACCCCAGTTGCTGGTCGGCGACGTTCGCCTTATATCCGCCGTATTCGACCGCCAGGATGCCCGGAGCGAGGAGGATCAGCCCGAGCAGGTCGAGGTTTCGGATGCTCCACAGCCGGTTGAACTTGAAGAACAGCGCGATCGAAAGGAGCGAGGCGAAGTAGAACCACGTCGTCGGATTGACCCGGTGATAGTGGAAGAGAATGTCGCTCATGCCGCCCTGATGCCGGTGGTCGATCCGCCGCAATCTCCTAGCCTATGCCGCGGGCGGACCGTTGGAAACCCGGTCATCTACGGCCAAAACGACCAGATCAGCGGTGCCAGGGCGACTGTGACGGCCATCACGAGCAGGTTGAGCGGGCCGCCGAACCGCATGTAGTCGCTGAACTTGTACCCACCGGGGCCATAGATCATCAGGTTGGTCTGATAGCCCATCGGCGTGGCGAATCCGCAGCTCGCCGCGACCGTGATCGCCATCACGAAGGGCATCGGGTTGACGCCGAGGTCGGCGGCGGTCTGCCAGGCGATCGGGAAGGTGAGCACGGCGGCGGCGTTGTTGCTCATCAGTTCCGTAAACAGCATGGTCACGAGGTAGAGCGCGGCGAGCACCACGTAGGGGTTGTTGCCGGCTGCAGCGATCGTGGAGTGGGCGACCATCTCGGCGAGTCCCGTCTTTTCGATTGCCCTGGCGAGGCCGAAGCTGGCAGCGATCAGGAGCAGCGACTCCCATTCGATCGACCGCCGCGCCTCCGTGGACGAGATGCACCGCAACCCAACGACCGCAGCGGCCGCCACCAGGGCCGCCGCTACCATCGGCACCAGCTCCAGGGCGGCGGCCAGCACCATCGCGGCCAGCACGGTGCAGGCGATCCAGGCCTTGTCGTGCCGCGGCGGGGTGGAGCCCGTCACCTCGCTGACCAGGTAGAAGTGGCGGTTTGACCGCTGCCGGTCGATGAACGCCTGGCCCGCTTCCACCAGCAGCGTGTCACCCGGCTGGAGCACGATGTCGCCGATCTTCATCTGCAGCCGCTCGCCGTCCCGGGCCACGGCGATCACCACCGCACCGTACGTGGAGCGGAACTGGCCCTCGCGGATCGTGCGGCCCACCAGCGGGCACGACGGGGAGACGACCGCCTCTACGAGCACCCGCTCGCTCCGCGGGTCGTCGAGCTTGAACACCTGGTCGGTGGCGGGCCGCAGGCCGCGAATCTTCTGCAACTCCACCACGGAGTCGAGCACGCCCACGAACACGAGCCGGTCGCCCGCCTGGAGCCGCTCGGTCGGGGCGACGGCGGCGATCACGCGGCCACCGCGGTCGATCTCCATAAGGAATAGGCCATGCAGGTGCCGCAGGCCCGCTGCCTCGATCGTGCGGCCCACCAGTGGGCTGCCCTGATCGACCACCATCTCCAGGCTGTACTGCCGCGGGTCGTCGCTGGTGCTCATCGGCGGTCGCCGATCTTTGAGCAGGAAGCGGCTCGCGACGATGAGGTAGACGAGCCCGCTGGCGAACAGCGGCACGCCCAGCCAGGTGATGTCGAACATGCCGAGCGGCTGGCCCCGCTTCGCCGCCACCAGGCCGCTGACGACGACGTTGGTGCTCGTGCCGATCAGGGTGCAGAGGCCGCCGAGCACGACCGCGGCGTTCATCGGCATCAGCAGCTTGGAGATGCTGAAGCGGTTCTTCTTGGCCCAGTCGCGGATCGCTGGAACCATCAGCGCCACCACGGGCGTGTTGTTGGTGAACGCGGAGATCACGCCCGGTGCGATCATCGTGCGGACCTGCGCAGTGGCCAGCGACTTCGGCCTGCCGAGCGTCCGGTCCACGAGCGACGCCAGGGCGCCGGTCCGCTCGACGGCCGCCGCTACGATGAACAGCGCCGCGACCGTCACCATGCCCTCGTTGCTCATCCCCTTGAGGGCCTCGTCGGGCGTGATCACCCCGGCGGCCAGCAGGAGCACCACCCCGCCGATCATCACCATGTCGGGAGCCCGCTGCACGAAGAGCAGCGCGGCGAGCGTGAGCGCGACCACCCCGGCGGTCAGTGCCGCCTGCCAGTGGCCGGCCAGTGGTCCGAGCAGTGCCTCCGGGGTCATCGCGAATCTCCGGGCCCGGCCGAACGGGGCGGGCTGGAGAGCACTTTCACGCGGTCGCCACGGCGACGCAAGGGCAAAACCGGCCGGCTGATCGGCGGCCTCAAAACCCGGGCATGGTTGTGGCCGCCCGCCCGCCGGCTTGGTAGCCTCGGAGCCCTGTGGAGCCTGTTCCCACGCCGCACAACCAAGGAGCGATTCTCATGAGCGACATGATCAACGACCTGCTGGACGGGAACTCCGAGTTCGTGTCTGGCGAGTTTCTACCCAACGAGAACTACTACCACGCGATCGCCGCCAAGCAGCGGCCCAAGGTGCTCTGGATCGGTTGCTCCGATTCCCGTGTCAGCGAGCACCAGATGACGGGGTCGAAGCCGGGCACGATGTTCGTGCATCGCAACGTCGCCAACATCATCGCCTTCAACGACGTCAACATTTCGGCGATCCTCGAATACGGCGTCGTGCACCTGAAGATCGAAGACATCATCGTCTGCGGCCACACGCGGTGCGGCGGCATCGCGGCGATCGAGGACGGCGTGCACGAAAACTACATCGCCGACTGGCTGTGCATCGCCACCGGGGCCAAGGAGGCAGCCAACCGGATCGCGAAGGAGAAGAAGCTGTCGCGAGACGAGAAGCTCGCCGTCCTGACCGAGGAGAACGTCAAACTGCAGATCAAGCACCTCAAGAGCCTGGCGCTGATCCGCAATATGCACGCCAAGGGGTCACTCCCCCGGATCCACGGCTGGCTGTATCGCGTCGAGACCGGGACGATCGACGTCCTGATCGATGGCCGCGACGAAGGGCCGGCCAAGCGGTCTGCCAAGAAGAAGCCGGCGGCGAAGCGGCGGAAATAGCGCTCAACGGGCCGCGAGATGAAGCGCGCGGCCGGTTCGCTTGTTTCGGCAGGCGAACCGACCGATACTCAAGGAACGGGGTGAACAGGGGCGGTTGTTCCGTTCCCTGACCCTGACTTCTGGAGGTTTCGATCATGAAGCGCTTTGCCATGCTCGTGGTGGCTGTCGCGGTTGTCGGGATGGGGGTCTCATTCGCCCAGCAATCCGTTCAGCCCGTGCAGCCGCGTCCGCAGACCACGCGTTCGTATCGCAGTTATTCGGTCAATCCCTCGACCCGCGGCACCACTGCCCAGCGGTCGCGGTTGGCCAACGACGCCACCTGGCGTCATGCCGAGGCCAAGCCGGCCGGTCAGTACCACAGCGGTCGCTGATCGCTCGACGTGTCGCCTGACGAAGCAGACGCCATCACGTGTCAGGCGCGGTGGCGTTTTTTCCTGGCGGTCTTGCCCTCTCGTAGCACAGGTTTTCAACCTGTGTGCTTCGCTGGTTCGCCTTCGGCTCGGGGCTGCCCATGCCCGTCGCCGGACGCTCGCTGCGGGCATCCTGCCCTTCACTCGCTCGATGCGTTCTCCGCTCCGCCATCCTGGCTGCGCGGAGAAAGCAACGCCGGCTCCCGGGCACGGGCAGCCCCTCGCGGCCTCTCGCACCGCTGCCCGTCCCTGCCTTCTCGTAGCACAGGTTGGCAACCTGTGTGTCTTCCCGGTTCGCCCCACGCCTCGCGGCGTTGGGCTGGTACGGCAGTTGTTCAAGCCGACCGGCCGTAAGGCCGCGGGCGTCCCCACACGTTGGAGTTCGCG
>JBAXOU010000235.1:0-5082 GCA_037133115.1 Planctomycetota bacterium
GCCAGCACGGGATGAATCACGTGGCCGTGAACGTCGGTGAGCCGCCGCTCGATGCCGTTGTTATAGAAGGAGAGCCGCGTGTGATCGAGGCCCAGCAGCTGCAGGATCGTGGCATGGAGGTCGTAGATTGTGACCACGTTTTCAACTGCCTTGTAGCCAAAATCATCGGTGGCCCCGTGGTGGAAGGCCCGCTTCACGCCGGCGCCCGCCAGCCAGACCGTGAACCCAGCCGGGTTGTGGTCGCGGCCGCTGGCCCCCTTCTGAAACGTCGGCATCCGACCGAACTCCGTCACGAAGGCCACCAGCGTGTCGGCCAGCATGCCGCGGTCCTTGAGGTCGCGGAGCAGCCCAGCCACCGGCTGATCGAGAATCGGCCCGTGGGTGCTGTATTGCTTGACGAGCGACTTGTGCCCGTCCCAGTTGCCCACGCCCTCGCCCATCGCGTAGCCGCCGTTGAAGAGCTGCACGAACCGCACCCCCTTCTCCATCAGCCGTCGGGCGAGGATGCAGTTGCGCGCAAACCGAGACTTCAGCGAATTCTGCGGGTCGTCAGCGCCGTAGAGGGCGAGCGTTTGCGCGGATTCGTCAGAGAGATCGGCCACCCTGGCCGCCGAGAGCTGCATCTTCGCGGCCAGTTCGTAGGCGGAGATGCGGGCCGCGAGGTCCGTATCGCCGGGGTGGGCGGCGAGATGCTGCTCATTGAGCATCTTCATGAAGTCGCGGGTGGCCTGGTCGGCATCCGCGGAGATCTTCGCGGGTCTCGCCAGGTTTGCGATCGGCTTGTCGGCGTTGAACGACGTGCCCTGAAACACCGCCGGCAGAAACGCCGAAGACCAGTGACGCGAGCCGTTTTGCGGCACGCCTCGGGGGTCGGGGATCGCCACGAACGCGGGTAGGTCCCGGCACTCACTGCCCAGCGCGTAGGTTGTCCACGAACCGATGCTCGGAAATCCCTCCAGTGTGAAGCCTGTCGACATCTGGCTTTCGGCCGGGCCGTGCGTGTTGCTCTTGGCCGTCATCGAATGGATGAAACACATCTCGTCGGCGAGCTCGCCGAGGTGCGGCAGCAGGTCGCTCGTCATCGTGCCGCTCTCGCCCCGCGGCTTAAACTCCCACTGCGGTTTGATGAGATTGCCCTGCTCGCCCTGGAACGTGATCAGCTTGCCGCCCTCGACCGGCATTGGCGTGTCGTGGCGGCGGATGAGTTCGGGCTTGTAGTCGAACGTGTCGACATGCGAGAGGGCGCCCGAGCAGAAGATCATCAGCACCCGCGATGCTTTGGCTGGAAAGTGCGGGGGCCGCGGGGCGAAGGGCTGCGACGGATCGATCACCGGCCGGATCGGCGGCTCACCAGCCAGCAATCGTTGCTCATGCAGCAGCGAGGCCAATGCGATGCTGGAGAGGCCCGTGCCACCGCATTGCAGGAATCCGCGACGGTCGAGCAACCGGCGGCCGGCATGGGAAAGATCGTGATGCATGGGTTGAGGTTCTTGCTGGTGTCGTTGACTGAGAATGGGCAGGGCTTTGGGGGTGGCAAAAGTCTCGTCGCTGAGGCCGGGGCCGGGCACCCCAGGCTCCTCGAGCGTTCACCTACCCCCTCGCCTCCGTTGCCGGGTGTGCCGAGGTGTCGCTGCGGCTATCAGAGAATCGCTTCAGTAAATGGTGATGAATTCGTTGGCGTTGTAGAGGCTGCGGCAGAGGATCGGCAGGCCGTGGGCCGCGACGAGTTTCTGGCCGGCCGCGATCTCCGCAGGGGAGGCCTCACGCCCAAAGGCCAGCAGCACGGCCCGCTGCACCTGCGATTGAGTGTCGCGGCCCGCCTCCTGCTCGACCCGGGCGGCGAACTTCGCCGCCTGATCCAACAGAAAATCGCCGTTGAGCATGTTGAGGGCCTGGAGCGGCGTGGTGCTCACGGTGCGCTTGGGCTGCACTTGGCCCGCGTCGGGGCAGTCGAAGGCGCCGAAGAAACTGTCGAGCTCTGATCGCGGCTTGCTCTGATAGACCATCCGCCGGAAGTCCTCATCGGTGAACACGGTCTTCGTGGTGTAGACCTTCACATAGTTGGTGTTGGGCTCGAAGAGGTCGAAGCCAGGGCCGCCCATCTTCTTGTTGAGGCTGCCGCTGACGGCGAGGATCGTGTCACGCAAGGGCTCGGCCTCGAGCCGACGTGGCGGATACCGCCAGAGCAGGCGGCTGCCGGAGTCGATGGCGAGGCCCGCGGGCGTTGCGGTGCTCGACTGCCGGTAGGCGCGGCTGGTCACGATCAGCTTCTGGATGGGCTTGAGCCGCCATCCGCCCGCGACGAGTTCGCTGGCTAGCCAGTCGAGCAGTTCTGGATGCGAGGGCAGACCGCCGTTGACGCCGAGATCGCTGGGCGTGTCGATGATGCCGGTGCCAAAGTGGTAGTGCCAAAGGCGGTTGACGATCACGCGGGCGGTGAGCGGATTGCTGGGCGCGGTGATCCACTCGGCCAGCGCCTGGCGGCGGTCGGCATCGGGGGCGTCGTGTTCGAGTTGCCAGACGCTGCCGAATTTCGTGGGGCTGCCAGGGGCGATCTCCTCGCGGGGCTGCGTGGGATCGCCCCGGAAGAAGCGGTGGGTCTTGCCCGGCGAGACGAACTGGCCGGCATACGCCTGCGGGAGTGTCTTGAGAACATCCAGCTTCCTGCGCAGATCGGCCGCCACCGTCGA
This sequence comes from Planctomycetota bacterium, assembly GCA_037133115.1. Classification (GTDB taxonomy): domain Bacteria; phylum Planctomycetota; class Planctomycetia; order Pirellulales; family UBA1268; genus QWPN01. The sequence goes on from JBAXOU010000235.1 coordinate 2,691, forward strand.
AAGGCTCTCCATCTCCGCCAGTTCGTTTGGCGAGAGTTCGGCCGCGGACGTGATCGGCCCGATCGAGTGGACGTAGTCGAGCGGCAGCCGATCGGCGTTGCTGGCCACCGTCTGCCACTGCTTTCCGTCGAGCGACACGGTCACCTCGTATCGCGTCGCGAGCCTGTCGGTGTGCGCCGGCTTCGGGCTGCGGTCGCGGCTCCAGACAACGCGGCTGATCTCCTCGACCTCTGGGAGCTCCAACTGCACCCAGCCCTTGCCGATCTCGTTGGAGATCCACGAATTCTTGTTGCCGTATGTGCCGTCGTTGATGTGCCCGAGCTTGTGGGATGCATTGTCGGCATACGTTCCCGACGCCGAAGGCTTCGCGTCTCTGGCGACGTTGCGGCCGTCACTGGTGAGCACTTCGAGCTCATCGATGCAGGGCTCGGCGGCGGCGGTGCCCAGCACCGTGAAGCGGACGAACCGGGCCTTAGTCGGTGGGAAGGCGTCGACGTTTTCCCCGACCGATACCTGTGACCGCAGGTGGGGAACGCGGCCGGCGGAATCAGTAGGCGATTCCTGCTCTTCGAAGAGCACGACATCGGCCGTTACGGATGCCGTTGCCGCACCGCCCGTGACCAACAACCGCGTCGATTTCTCGATCTCGTGCACGCCCGCGTCGCGGAAGCCGCTCCAGAGCGACTGCCCGGATGGCGGCTCGCCGCTGCCATCGGCGAAGAGCCGCTGGTCTCCATGGGCGATCACGGCCTGGTCGCCCGTCGTGGCGGGATTGCCGTCGGCATCGAGCACGTAGCGGGCGTCACGGCTATGGGAGCCGTGACCGGCCCCCCACGAGATCCAGATTCGGAAGACGCCTGCGGTTCCCGGCGCATATGCGAATACGGGCTGGCCGGCCTGGGCGGTCCACCATTGGTACTGCTTGCCGAGGTTTGGCAGCGACGCAATGCCGCCGGGCTCGTCTGCGTGGCCGCGCTCACTGCCGCCGGCATGGGTGGCAACGCCGCTTGGCTCCGCGAGCTTTTCCGTGCGGTCGGTCGTGAGGTCGTCGATCACGATCGTGCGCCGGAGTCGAGCAGCGGGCTGCAGTTGGGACAGTCGGCGCTGGCTGGGGCCGAGTTCACTTTCGAGTGCTGCGATCTGTTTGAGTCGCTCGGCGTTGTCCTTCGGCAGGATCGCCCGCTCGCCGTGCTGCGCCCCGGCGAGCACGGCCTTCAGCCGGTAATAGTCAGTCTGCGGAATCGGGTCAAACTTATGGTCGTGGCACCGCGCGCAGCCGACCGTGAGGCCGAGAAACACCGAGCTGGTCGTGCTCACCATGTCGTGCAGTTCGTCAGCCCGCTGATTGGCCGACAGCACTGGATCGGGTGACTTCACGCGGTCAACAGGCCCGCCGACGACGAAGCCGGTCGCGGCGTCGGCGTCGAGCCGGTCGCCCACGATCTGCTCGCGAATGAACTGGTCGTAGGGCTTGTCGGCGTTGAGGGACTCGATCACCCAGTCGCGATACGGCCAGGCGTTGGGCCGGGCCTTGTTCGTCTCGAAGCCGTCGCTCTCGGCGAACCTGACCACGTCGAGCCAGTGGCGGGCCCACCGTTCGCCGTAGTGCGGCGAGGCGAGCAGCCTGTCGATGAGTTCGGCACACGGCCCCGCGGAGCCGCCGGCCGCGCGAACCGCGTTTTCGAAGGCCGCGATCTCCTCGGGCGTGGGTGGCAGGCCGATGAGATCGAAGTGCACGCGGCGGATGAGCGTGCGCGGGTCGGCCTCGGGATTGAACGCGAGATTGTTCTCGGAGAGCCTGGCGGCGATGAAGGCGTCGATGGGATGACGGGAGGAGAGGCCGGCCGGCGCGGCGGGCACCGCCGGCCGCACGATCGGTTGAAAGGCCCAGTGGCCAACCCCCTTCTCCTGCTTCACCTCTGCGGCGGGCACCAGACTGGCGGGCAGCGTGGCCATGTCGTCGGGCCACGGGGCACCGGCTGCGATCCACTGTTCGATCAGACTGCGCTGGGCTGCGGTGAGCGGATCGCCGTCAGCGGGCATCTGCGCTTCCTTGTCGGTCGAGACGATCCGCTTGAAGATCTCGCTCTCCGCGGGCTTGCCCGGCACGATTCCCGCGGTGCCGGAGTCACCCCCACGGATTGCCTTCTCCCGCTGGTCGATCCGAAATCCGCTCTCGGCGGTGTCGGCGGCGTGGCATGCCCCGCAGCGGGCCGCGAGCAGCGGCGCGACCTCGGTGCGGAACGAGTCCTCGGCAGCGGCATCACCGGCATCACCGGCCGGAGCCGCCGCGACGACCGCCGGGCAGACAAGCAAACACGCCACGGCCGCGGCCGTCCATACGGCCCGAGACTGAATGATGTTGGACTGCGGGATTGTCATCGTCGCACTC
>JBAXOU010000236.1:0-5063 GCA_037133115.1 Planctomycetota bacterium
TCGCCGCCGACCGCGTGGCCAAGATCTACGCCCAGGCGATCGTCGAGGCTGCCGATGCTGCGGGCTGTCGCCGCGACGTCCTCGAAGAACTCGGCCTGCTCGCCCGCGAGGTGCTGCCGAAGGTGCCCGAGGCGGTGGCCGTCTTCTCGTCGCCGAAGATCTCCGCCGAGGAGAAGGGTCGGATCATCGACCGGCTCGCCGGCAGCCGGATGAAGCCCACGACCGTCAACGCCCTGCACGTGCTGGCCCGCCACGGGCGGCTCGGCATGCTCGGCGTGGTCGTCGACGCCGCTGAGCGGCTGGCCGACGAGCGCGACGGCAAGCAGCAGGCCACCTTCACCACCGCCGTGCCGCTCGACGCCGCGGAGCAGAGCCGAATCGTGGGTGAAACCGAGAAGGCCCTCGCGGCCTCTCTCAAGCCGCGATTCGTCGTCGACCCGACGATCATCGGCGGCCTCGTCGTCCGCGTCGGCGACACCATCTACGACCAGTCGGTCGCCACGGGCCTGACCCGCATCAGCGGCCGTCTCAACCAGCGCACCATTCACGCCATCCAAAACGGGGAGTACACATGGCACACCTGACCGACGAAATCGCATCCGTCCTTCGCGAGGAAATCTCGCGCTACCAGTCGGGCATCGACGTTCGCGAGGTAGGCCGAGTCCTCGAAGTGGGCGACGGCATCGCCCGCGTCTGGGGCCTCTCCGGCGTCATGGCCGGCGAAATGGTCGAGTTTCCCGGCGGCATCACCGGCTTGGCGTTCAACCTCGAGGAAAACTCGGTCGGCGTGATCATCCTCGGCGACTACCTCAAGGTGACCGAGGGCGACGAGGTGAAGAGCACCGGCCGGCTGCTCTCGGTGCCGGTGGGCGACGCGGTGATCGGCCGCGTGCTCGACCCGCTCGGCAACCCGCTCGACGGCAAGGGCCCGGTGGTCACCGAACTCCGCCGCCCGGTCGAGACGCTCGCGCCCGGCGTGGCCGAGCGGTCGCCGGTTCGCGAGCCGATGCAGACCGGCATCAAGGCCGTCGACGCGATGACGCCCATCGGCCGCGGCCAGCGTGAGCTGATCATCGGTGACCGCAAGACCGGCAAGACCGCGATCGGCATCGACGCGATCATCAACCAGAAGAACAGCGGCGTGAAATGCTTCTACGTCGCCGTCGGCCAGAAGGACTCGTCGGTCGCCGTGGCCATCGACACGCTCCGCAAGTACGGGGCGATGGACTACACGACGGTGATCGTCTCCGGTGCCAGCACCGCCGCCCCGCTGCAGTACATCGCTCCCTACTCGGGCACGGCGATGGCCGAGCACTTCATGTACAACGGCCAGCACGCCCTGATCGTGTACGACGATCTCTCGAAGCAGGCCACCGCCTACCGCCAGCTCTCGCTGCTCATGCGGCGGCCGCCGGGACGCGAGGCCTACCCGGGCGACGTGTTCTACGCCCACAGCCGTCTCCTCGAGCGGTCGGCCAAGCTCTCGAAGGAACTCGGCGGCGGCTCGCTCACCTCGCTGCCGATCATCGAGACGCTCGAAGGCGAGGTGTCGGCCTACATTCCCACCAACGTGATCTCGATCACCGACGGTCAGATCTACCTCCAGCCCGACCTCTTCTTCGCCGGCCAGCGGCCCGCCATGAACGCCGGCATCTCGGTGTCACGCGTGGGTGGTGCCGCCCAGACGAAGTCGATGAAGAAGGTGGCCGGTGGTCTCCGGCTCGACCTGGCCAGCTTCCGCGAACTCGAAGCCTTTGCCCAGCTCGGCACCGACCTCGACGCCGCCACCCAGCAGCGGCTCGACCGCGGCTACCGGATGGTGGAACTCCTCAAGCAAGGCCAGTTCGCCCCCATGGACATGGTCGACCAGGTGCTGAGCATCTACGCCGGCACCCGTGGTCACCTCGACGAGGTCAAGCGTGACGAGGTTGCCGACTGGGAGAAGGGCTTCCTCACGTTCGTCCGCGACCAGATGCCCGAGCTCCGCAAGCGGATCGACGAGTCAAAGGAACTCGACTCGGAGAGCGAGCGGCAGCTCGAGGCCGCGATCGCCGAGTTCAAGCGGCAGCGAGCCGCGAAGGCCGGCGGGTCAAAGCAACTCGCCGGGGCACGGTAGGCACTCTCGTTTGGCAGCCGCACGCTGAAAGTCGCACATCATGGCAAAAGCCCGGGCCCTCGATCGCCGCCGCAAGTCGGTGAAGAACATCCGCAAGATCACGCGGACGATGGAGCTCATCGCCACCGCGCGGTTCAAGAAGGCCATGGACCGCTCGGTCGCGGCCCGTGACTACACCAAGCACCTGGCGAAGATCCTCGAAAACATCGCCAGCGTGGGGGCCGACGTCTCCCACCCGCTGCTCGAGAGCCGGCCGACGCAGAAGACGGCCGTGCTCGTGCTCACTGGCAACCGCGGCCTCTGCGGCGGCTACAACTCCAACGTCGTGCGGCAGTCGGTCGCACTGCTTGGGCAGTGGAAGAGCGAGCAGGTGCCGTCCCACGTGGCGGTGTCTGGCAAGCGAGGCATCTCGGCGCTGAAGTTCCGCGGCGCCGACATCGCCGAGCGGTACACGCAGTTTGAAGACAAGCCGGAGTTCGCCGCGGTGGCGCCGATCGGCCGGGCCTACCTCGACGCCTACTCCAAGGGCGAGATCGACCGCCTCGACGTCGTCTACACGAGGTTCCACTCGATCGCGAAGCAGGAGGCGGTGACCGAGACGCTCCTGCCGCTCGCCCCACCGCAGGCCTCGGGTGCTGCCACGTCGGCCAAGCTCGCCTCCGACGAGTACAACTTCTACCCGTCGGCCGCCAGCATCCTCGAGGAGATTCTCCCGGCGAGCTTCCTGTCGCGGCTCTTCAAGTGCTTCCTCGACGCGGCCGTCAGCGAGCAGGTGGCCCGGATGGTGGCCATGAAGGCTGCCACCGAGAACGCCGGTGGGCTGATCAAGAGCCTCTCCCGGCAATACAACAGGGCGCGGCAGTCGCAGATTACGGGCGAGATCATGGAGATCCTCGGGGGCGTGGAGGCGCTCAAAAAGTAGGGACGCCGCTCCCGACACCGGCGACGACAACACACTGACCGATTCACGAACCAACCCTCATTCACACTTCCCCTCTCGAGACAGGCTGAAACAGCAATGGCAAACGGCAAGATCACGCAGGTCATCGGTTCCACGTTCGACGTCGAGTTTCCCGAGAACTCGATCCCCTCGATCTACAACGCCGTCCGCATCGACACCGCGAACAAGGGCATTGACCTCCATCTCGTCGGCGAGGTGCAGCAGCACCTTGGCGGCGGCAAGGTTCGCTGCGTGGCCCTCGGCTCGACCGACGGCCTGACCCGCGGGGCGCAGGTGGTCGACACCGGGTCTCCGGTCTCCGTGCCGGTCGGCAAGGCCACGCTGGGCCGCGTGTTCAACCTCCTCGGCGAGCCGATCGACGGCCGCGGGCCGGTGGAGACCCAGGAGCGGTGGCCGATCCACCGCGATCCGCCGCCGATCAAGGAGCTGACCACGAAGACCGAACTCTTCGAGACGGGCATCAAGGTGATCGACCTGCTCACGCCGTTCGTCCGCGGCGGCAAGGCCGGCCTCTTCGGCGGTGCCGGCCTCGGCAAGACGGTCATCCTCACCGAGCTCATCGCCCGTATCGCTTCCGCCCACGGTGGCTATTCGGTGTTTGCCGGCGTCGGCGAGCGGACGCGTGAGGGCACCGACCTCTGGCTGGAAATGCAGGAGGCCAAGATCGGCGACACCGGCCGCAGCGTCATCGAGCAGACCTGCATGGTGTTTGGCCAGATGAACGAGCCGCCAGGAGCCCGTCTCCGCGTGGCCCTCTCGGCCCTGACCATGGCCGAATACTTCCGCGACACGACCGGCGCCGACACGCTGCTCTTCGTCGACAACATCTTCCGCTTCTCGCAGGCGGGCAGCGAGGTGAGCGCCCTTCTGGGCCGCATGCCGAGCGCCGTGGGATACCAGCCGACGCTGGCCACGGAAATGGGGGCACTGCAGGAGCGGATCACCTCGACGTCGAAGGGGGCCATCACCTCGGTGCAGGCCGTGTATGTGCCGGCCGACGACCCGACCGACCCGGCCCCGGCCACCGCGTTCGGCAACCTCGACGCGTTCCTCTACCTGGAGCGATCGATCTCGGAGAAGGGCATCTACCCCGCCGTCGATCCGCTCGCCTCGTCGAGCCGCATCCTCGACCCGCAGTACGTGGGCGAGCGACACTACAAGATCGCCCGCCGCGTGCAGCGGACGCTCCAGCGGTACCGCGAACTCCAGGACATCATCGCGATCCTCGGCGTGGACGAACTCTCGGAAGAGGACAAACTCGTCGTGCACCGTGCCCGCCGCATGGAGCGGTTCCTCTCGCAGCCGTTCCTCGTGGCCGAGGTGTTCACCGGCAAGCCGGGCGAAATCACCAGCCTCGAAGACACGATCCGCTCGTTCGAGGAGATCGCCGACGGCAAGTGGGATCACCTGCCCGAGCAGGCGTTCATGTACGTCGGTCCGATTGAGCAGGCCGAAGAGCAGGCCAAGAAGATGGCCGCCAAGGCCTGAGAAAAGACGGAAACACTCCCATGGCAGACACGAAGCAGTCCGGTTCGGTGCGGTGCGTGATCGTCACGCCCGAGCAGACGAGCCTCGACACGCAAGCCCGATCGGTCACGCTGCCGTTGTTCGACGGCCTGCGGGGCGTGGGCCACGGCCATTCCCCCTTCATCGGCCGCCTCGGCGCCGGTGAGGTGCGGATCGTGGGTGAGCAGGGCGGGCCGGCCGACGCCGTCCGCAGCCTGTTCGTGGAGGGCGGCTTCGTGGAGGTGGGGCACGACGCGGTGACGGTGATCACCCAGCGGGCCGTGCCGGCGGAGAAGGTCGACGCCGCAGCCGCCCGCGCCGAGTTGGAGAAGATCTCCAACACGCGAGCAACGGGCGACGAAGCGATCGACGCCAAGCTCAAGGCCGAGGAAGCGGCCCGAGCTCTCGTCCGCACAGCCGCCCGGTAGCCCTTGCTCCCGTAGCACAGGTTTCCAACCTGTGTTCTGAGTAGCACAGGTT
>JBAXOU010000237.1:0-5062 GCA_037133115.1 Planctomycetota bacterium
CCTGCTGATTACAAATCAGCTGCTCTGCCAATTGAGCTACGCTAGCGGCCGGTCGGAACCGCGAAACCTTGAAGTGTACGGATTCGATCTTCCCCTGCAAGATGGCCGTTTTTCCCGGCCAAGACCTGCATTGAGGCCTAGCGAGGCTCGGCCGGCCAGGCCTCGCCGGGAATCACGGTTCAGGCGAAAACCAGCTCCACCATCGAGAAATCGTCGTGGAAATCGTCCTGCTGGGCAACGGATCGAACCCGGCTCACCAGGGCATCAATCGGGCTTTCCGCCCCCTGGGCCGGGGCGGTCAGCGCGGTCACAAACTCCTCGAACGGCCACATCGATCCATCAGGCCGGCTGATCTCGAAGGCGCCGTCGCTATAGACAAAAACCCTTCCTCCGGGGGGAACTGTGGTCTCGCTCGATTCGAACTCGAGCCCATCCACCGCGCCGATGAGCGGACCGTCGGAATCGAGCCGCTGAGGAGCAGATGCCCCGGCGGCGACCAGCAAGGCCGGAGGATGGCCACCGCCAGCCCAGCGAAGCATCCGCGTGCTGCGATCAAACACCCCGTACCAGATCGTGAAGAACATGTCGTTCTGCCGTTCCATCGGGAAGGCCTTGTTGAGGGCCGCGAGCACCGCCCCGGGATCGTGGAAGTCGGTGTGCGGCAGGGCCTCGCTGCGGATCGCATTGAGCGCCGAGACTGACAGCAGCGCCGCACCCACCCCGTGGCCGCAGACGTCGAGCAGATAGATCGCGAAGTGGTCGGCATCGAGGTCGTGATAGCCGAAGGCGTCGCCTCCCAAAGAGGCCGACGGGATGAACCGCCAGTCGGCCCGCACACCCCCGCGTTCCTGCGGCGGTGGCAGCAGCGATCGCACGTAGCCTGCGGCGGTCGCCAGGTCGTTGGCCAGCACCTGCCGGCTCGCCTCGAGCGCCGTAAAGGCCTCGTTTCGCTCGACGAGGGCAACATAGCCGCGCGAGTGGTAACGCACGCGGGCAAGGAGTTCGAGCCGGTCGGGCAGTTTCACGATGTAGTCGTTGGCACCCACGGCAAAGGCTTCCGCCTTCACCGCCGGCTCTTCCTTCGTGGAGAGCACGATGATCGGCACGTCGCGAAACCGCTCGTCGGCCCGGAACTGCCGCACCAGCGTGAGGCCGTCGATCTCGGGCATCACGAGATCCTGGAGGATGACCGTGGGGCGGACCTCGGCTGCCTTGGCGAGCGCGGCCGGAGCATCCTTGCAGTAGTGGAACGAGATGCCCTCCTCGCCCGAGAGCATCCGCCTGACAGCCTCGCCGATGATCGGCTGGTCATCGACGAGAAGCACGGTGACGCCCCTGGGGGGCGGGGCTTTCGAGGGGGCCACGGCGACGGTTTCCTCGCGTATTCCGGATCTGAGAGGAATGCTATCACAGCCGGCAGGTTGCAGGATTTCGCGGGCTGACGTCGAATCGTGGCCGTGAGCCCCCGAAGCCTGAAGGATGCGGAGAACGAGCCAATGGCAGCCGAAAAAAAGCAGTCGCCTTCACGGACGAAGCCGCAGGATCCGCTCCCGGCCGCCATCGAGGGGCTCGGAGTCTTCTACCTTGGGCAGAAGGTCGATGCCGACCGGGGGACGCCCACGGGCGAGCCCGTGCTCGTGGATGCCAAGCGGTTCACGACGCATGCCGTCTGCGTCGGCATGACCGGCAGCGGCAAGACGGGCCTGCTCATCGGCCTCATTGAGGAGGCGGCGATCGACGGCATCCCCACGCTCGTCATCGACCCCAAGGGCGACCTCGCCAACGTGCTGCTCTCGTTTCCCGACCTCGCCCCGACCGACTTCCTGCCGTGGCTCGAGCCGGAGGCGGCGAAGCGCGAAGGCATTTCGCTGGAGGAACTCGCCGATCGCACCGCGAAGAAGTGGGCCGATGGCCTCGCTGCCAGCGGGCAGTCGGGCGAGCGGATCCGGCGGCTCCACGAGGCGGCCGAGATGGCCGTGTATACGCCCGGCAGCCGCACCGGCCGTCCGCTGGCAATGCTCGGCAGCCTCGATGCGCCCCCCGCCGCGATCCTCGACGACCCCGAGGCCCGCCGCGAGCGGATCGAGTCGCTCGTCTCGGCGATCCTCGCGCTGGTCGGTATCGAGGGAGAGCCGGGCCGCAGCCGCGAACACGTGCTCCTTTCCACGATCCTCGACAACCTTTGGAAGAGCGGCCAGAAGGTCGACTTCGGAACGCTCGTGCGGGCGGTTCCGGCGCCGCCGATCGAGCGGGTGGGCTTCCTCGACCTGGAAAACTTCTTTCCCGCCGGCGACCGGTTCGCTCTTGCCAGCCGGCTCAACACGGTGGCCGCGGCCCCTGGATTCGAGGCCTGGATCGAAGGCGAGCCGCTCGACCTGAGCCGACTTCTGTGGACGCCCGAGGGCAAGCCCCGCGTGGCGGTCGTCTCGATCGCCCACCTCGCCGACGCCCAGCGGATGGCGTTCGTCACGCTCCTGGCCGGTGCCGCGGTCTCGTGGATGCGGTCGCAGGGGGGCACGTCGTCGCTGCGGGCCCTGTTCCTCATGGACGAGGTGTTTGGCTACCTGCCGCCCACCGCCAACCCGCCGAGCAAGACGCCGCTCCTCACGCTCATGAAGCAGGCCCGCGCGTACGGCCTCGGCGTGGTGCTGGCCACGCAAAACCCCGTCGACCTCGACTACAAGGGCCTCTCCAACGCGGGCCTCTGGTTCCTCGGCCGGCTGCAAACCGCCCGCGATAAGGCCCGCGTCCTCGACGGTCTCGAGGGAGCCGCGCAGGCCTCCGGGGGTTCATTCGACCGCGGCCGGCTCGACCGGATGCTATCGGGCCTCGAACAGCGGCGGTTTCTGATGCACAGCGTGCACGGCGACGAGGAGACGCTCTTTCAGACCCGCTGGACCATGGCCTATCTCCGCGGCCCGCTCCTCCGCGACGAGATCAAGAGGCTCACCGCGGCCAGCCCGGCACCGGCCTCCAATGTGGCCGCTGCCACGCCTGCCACCATGCCATCTTCCGCCGCGGCCTCGTGGCCTGACGGCGGCCCGCGGCCGATTCTCCCGCCGGGTATTCGCGAAGCGTTTCTAGCCCCGAAGGAGGCCGTGCCGCTCGAGGCGTTGATCCGCTACGAGCCCGCGATCATCGGCCGGGCCCGCGTCCGCTACGCGAAGGCGTCGGCCGGGATCGAGGTCGACCGCGAAGTCGTCTGCCTTGCCCCCGCCGGCGATTCGCTGGGCGAGTCGGCCTGGGAGTCGGCCGAGCAGTTCAGCGAGTCGCCGCAGGCGGAGCCCGCGCCCCGCACCGGCTCGTTCGCGCCGCTTCCCTCCTCGCTCACGAACCCGCGGAGCTACGCGACGCTCGCCACGTCGCTCAAGGGCCACCTGGGCCGCACCTCGAAGCTCACCTGCTGGTCGGCCCCGGCGATCGGCGCCGTCTCCCGGCCAGGCGAGAGCGAGGGCGACTTCCGCGTGCGGATCGCGCAGCGGGTGAAGGAGTGGCGCGACGGCCAGATCGACAAAGTCCGCGACAAGCACGCCGCCAAGCTTGCCGCGCTCGCCGATCGGATCGATCGGGCCCGCCAGAAGGTGGAGAAGGAGAAGGCCGAGGCCCAAAACAAGTCGATGCAGACCTACGTCTCGATCGGCACCGCGGTGATCGGCGCCCTCTTCGGCCGCAAGAAGATCAGCGCCACCACGATCGGCCGGGCCGCCACGTCGATGCGGTCGGCCAGCCGGGCCACGCGGCAGCAGGCCGACGTGGCCCACGCTGAGGAGAGCCTGACCACGCTCGAGGAGCGGCGGCAGCAGCTCGAAGAGGATGTCGAGCTGGAACTCGACCGCATCCGACTCGAAGCCAGCCCCGACTCGGTCGCGCTGGAGGAGATCGACGTGCCCGCCCGGAAGACCGACATCGCCGTCGACGAGGTGGTCCTTGCCTGGGTGCCAGCCACGTCGTTCGGCCGGCCGCAGGCCGAACGCGGAGCCTGGGGATGAGCGCATCCCACGCCCGCGAGATCGTGCTCGTTGACTGCCCCGACGACGTCGGCCTGATCCACCGGATCACCGGCGTGCTCCAGGCCAGGCGGCTCAACATCGAGAGCAACCACGAGTTCGTCGACACGTCAGCGCGGCACTTCTTCTTCCGGGCCGAGGTCGTTCCCGCAGCCGAGCCGGTACCGGCCGACGCCCTCGAGGCGGCGCTCGCGGCAGTGCTGCCGGCGGCGGCGCGAGTTCGCGTCACCCGCGAGGAGCGGCGGCCGATCGTCGTCTGCGCCACTCGCGAGCCCCACTGCCTCGGCGAACTCCTCCTCCTCGACGCGGTCGGCGAACTGCCGGGCAGGATTGTGGGCGTCGTGGCCAACCATGACGACCTCCGCAGCCTCGTCGAGCGGTTCGACGTGCCCTTTCACCACGTGCCGCACGAGGGCCGGTCTCGCGAGGATCACGAGCGGGCGTTGCTCGAGGCGATCGACGAGCATGCACCCGACTACGTGGTGCTCGCCCGCTACATGCGGGTGCTCTCCGCGGCCGCGATCGCCCGCTACCCCGAGCGGATCGTGAACATCCACCACTCGTTCCTGCCGGCGTTCGCGGGCGCGAGCCCCTACCGCCAGGCATTCACGCGCGGCGTAAAGCTGATCGGGGCCACGGCGCACTTCGTGACGGAGGAACTCGACGCGGGTCCGATCATCGCCCAAGACGTCACGCCGGTGGATCACACCTTCACGCCCGAGCGGATGGCACAGGCCGGCAGCGACGTCGAGAAACTCGTGCTCGCAAGGGCCGTGCGGCTCGTGCTGGAGGAGCGGGTGTTTCTCCACGGAAAGCGGACGGTCATCTTCGGGTGACGGCCCCTCGAACGGCATAGGGCCGGTCGGCTTTTGCAGCTGCCGTACAAGCCCAACGCCGTGAGGCGTGGGGCGAACCACCACCAGATGCCGCGTCCAGCGTGGTGCGCCCGCGGCCTTACGGCCGGTCGGCTTATTCGCCTGCCGAGTCCAATACGAACGTGGAAGACACACAGGTTGAAAACCTGTGCTACGGGGAGGCCGCGAGGGGCTGCCCGT
>JBAXOU010000238.1:0-4926 GCA_037133115.1 Planctomycetota bacterium
ACATCGTGCCCCTGCTCGCAGAGCCGGATGAACGTGCCGCCCATGCTGATCACGTCGTCGTCGGGGTGCGGGCTGAAGACGACCACCCGCTTCGGGAAAGCGTCGGAGCCGCCGTGGGGCCCGCGGCCCCCCGCCTTGCCCCCCGGCCAACCTGTGATCGTGCCCTGCATCGCCTTGAAGACCTCGATGTTGGTGTCGTAGGCCCGACCGCGGCAGGAGAGCAGGTCCTGGAGCCCGTGCTCGTTGTAGTCCTCGTCGGTGAGTTTGAGGATCGGCTTGCCGAGTTGCAGTGAGAGCCAGATCACCGCCTTTTTCGTGAGCTGCGGCGTCCATTCAAGCCCCATCGACTCCAGCGGCCCCACGACCCACGGCGCCTCAAACCGCGAAAGCCGGGCCGCAGCGGCTCGATCGAGGACAAACCTGGCGTCGGGGTGCCCTTGCAGAGCGCTCGCGGAGACATGGCTGCACGGCGGCTCTTCCACCGCTTTGCGGACGATCGGGGCTTTGTGCTCGCCGAACCCAAGCAGGACGACGCGGCGCGCGCCGAGGATCGTCCCCACGCCCATCGTGATCGCCTGCCGGGGCACGTTCCACTCGCCAAAGAAGTCGCTGGCGGCATCGCTGCGGGTGACGCTGTCGAGCGTGATCAGACGGGTGCGGCTCTCGACCGTGCTGCCCGGTTCGTTGAAGCCGATGTGGCCCGTCCGACCGATGCCGAGCACCTGCAGGTCGATGCCGCCTGCCTCGCGGATCTTCTCCTCGTAGGCCATGCAGGCGGCGGAGATCTGGTCGCGGGGGAGAGTGCCGTCCGGGATGTTGATCGCATCGGCCGGGATGTCGATGTGGTCGAAGAGATGCTCCCGCATGAACCGGTGGTAGCTCTGCAGAGCGTCGGGCTCGATCGGCCAGTATTCGTCGAGGTTGAAGGTCACGACGGTCTTGAACGAGACCCCCTCTTCACGATGCAGTCGGATCAGTTCGTCGTAGACGCCGACGGGGGTGCTGCCCGTGGCGAGGCCAAGCACCGTCTTCTTACCCGTAGCGGCCCGCTCGCGTACGAGGTCGGCGATTTCCCTGGCCACCGCGCGGCTGGCGTCGGCCGGCTGGTCGTAGACGGTGACCGGCAGCCGCTCGACCGTGGTCACGTGCGGCAACGGCCCGCGATAGATCGGCGCCGTGGCGGGTGCGGTGCGATTGGCGGCGGCGGACATGAAGGGTGCTCCTGCGAATGAGAAATGACGACCGGTGCTTCAGACGAGTTTGGTTTTCCCCGGCACGGCGAACTGCGGCTTGGGCAGCGACGACTCCCAGGTCAGGTCCTTGGGAAACAGGTCGAGCTTCGACTCCTCGGTGGCGAACTTCCAGGTGACCTTCTGGCCCGTGTAGGCCGCCATCCGACCCATCACCGCCACCAAGGAACTGTCAGCCATCTGCCGCAGTTCCACGATCGGCTTGCCGGCGCGGATCGAGTCGACGAGGTCCTTGTGTTCCTGCTTGTAGGCGTCGGCGATGCTGCCCTCCATCTCCCACACCGTGGCACCGGCGCAGTCGAAGATCCGCGAGCCGGCGTTGGTGGCGCCGATGTGGCACTGCCCCTTCGTGCCGTAGATCACGTTCCCCACGTCGACGGCGGCTCCGGGAATCTGGCGGCTCATGAAGGTCACGATCCGCTCGCCGGGATACTCGTAGTTGATGCTGAAGCTGTCCCACAGTTCGCTATCTTCGGGCCGCGTGAACCGGCCGCCCGAGCCGAAGGCCGAGACGGGGTTGGCGTCCATCACCCAGTTCATCGTGTCGATGTTGTGGACGGCCTGCTCCACGATGTGGTCGCCGCTGAGCCAGATGAAGTGGTACCAGTTGTTCGCCTGAAACTCTGCGTCGCTCATGCCTTCCGTTCGTGGCCGATACCAAATGCCGCCGGTACAGTAGCGGGAGGAGGCGCCGATCACGTCACCAATCGCCCCCTGGCGGATCTGTTCGACGGCAGCCACGTAGTTCGTCTGTCGGCGATACTGCGTGCCGGCCACGATCGCAGTTCCCCTCGCCACCGCGGCGTCGTGGGCCTCGAGGCAGATTCGGTAGCCGGCCGGATCCACGCACGCCGGCTTCTCCGTGAACACGTGCTTGCCCGCTTCCACCGCTTCCCGCAGATAGCCGGGCCTGAAGCCGGGCGAGGTGGTGATCAACACGAGATCGACGTTCGGGTCGTCGAGGATGCGCCGGTAGCTGTCGAGGCCGGCGGCGATCGTGTCGCTGGCCGCCACCTTGTTCGGATGTGCCTCACGCATCGCCTTCCACAGCGAGGCGCACTTTGGGGCGTAGAGATCGGCGGTGGCGACGAGCCGCACACCCTCATTGATGGAGAGCGAGTCGTTGATCGCACCGCTGCCCCGCCCGCCGCAGCCGATCACGCCCAGCCGAATTTCCTGGGTCTCCTCGGCGGCCGCCAGGGAAGAGTGGACCATCGTGACGGCAGCCCCTCCCGCCGCCGCGGCGACGAACGCCCTCCGGGACACGGCCTCGCCGGTGGACCCGGTTCCCACGCCGCTTGCTCCTGACGGCTCGTTCGGCATGTCGGTAAGTCTCTCCGTGTCGGGAAACGGCGAACTGAGGCGAATCTGGCCCAGAACCACGTGGGCTGCCGAGCACCCTGACATGATGCGCGATGCGGGCATTCCGGCAGAATGCCCAAAAGTGCGGAATACTATCTATTCGTACCGTTCGCGACAGCAGCCGGTCCTTCCGAATGCGGGTCAGGTCCCGGGAGAATCCGCGTCATATGTCGTAGTTAGCCGTCTATCCCAGCGAAATATCTGGGAATAGGATCTTCCAATCATGGCCAAAAGTTCCACTAGCGGAGGGCGGGAGTACTACCGGTACCTTCCGGTCAATCCGGGCGACCACTGCTGGGGCGTGAGCGTCACGGGCGCGGGCTACCAACCGGCTGCCCCGGGCTTCGATCTCCTTCCTCCGCGACGTCATCCCCCGGGCCACTTCTACGAGTGGGATGCCGGCCGCGTGCTCAGCGAGTACGGGGTCGTGTACGTCACGCACGGTGAGGGCGAGTTCGATTCGCACGCCACGGGCCTCGTCGATCTGCGGGCCGGCGACGCCGTGATCCTCTTTCCGGGGATTTGGCATCGCTACCGGCCCCGAAAGCAGACGGGGTGGGGCATTCACTGGGTGCACTTCCAGGGCGACTCGCCCGACCGCCTCCTCGGCAGTGGCGTGATCCGCCCCGACCGTGCCGTCCTCCGCGCCGGCCTCGACCCGTCCACCGTGCGATCATTCCGCGACGTGCTCGATGCCTTGCAGGCGGAGCCGGCTGGATTCGTGCAGATCGCCGGGGCGAAGACGCTGGAGATCATCGCTCGACTGGCCGGCGCCGCCTCGGCCGTACGGGCGATGCCGCGACTCCAGGAGGTGGTGAGCCGGGCGCGACTCCGGCTGGAGGAGAATCCGGGCAGACTGCCCGTCGTCGAGGAACTGATCAACGAGTTTGACGTCAGCCGGACCCATTTCTTCCGCCTCTTCAAGGAGCAGACGGGGCAGAGCCCTTACAAGTACCATCTGGAACTGAAGATCCGGCGGGCGGGCGAAATGCTGCGAGACTCGAACCTCACCGTGAAGCAGATCTCGATCGCCCTTGGATTCCGGAATCCGTACCACTTCTCGCGGCTCTTCCGTGCCAAGACTGGCGCATCGCCCCGCGACTACCGGCACCACTGGCGAGCCATCTCCAGCGGCGACGGCCCCACTGGATTCTCTCCGCCCTGACGCCCGCCCGAGCATCCCATGAACACACCCGTACGCCCCGGCTGCCAGTTCGCCAGCGACAACACCTCGCCCATGTGTCCGGAGGCCTGGGCGGCCCTTGAACGGGCCAACCACGGATACGAGGCGAGTTACGGCAATTGCCCGTGGACAACGCGGGCCTGCGACCTGATTCGCCAGATGGTCGAGGGCCCGGCGGACGTGTTCTTCGTGTTCAACGGCACCGCGGCAAACTCGTTGGCGCTTGCGGCCATGTGCCAGTCGTACCACGCCATCCTCTGCCACGAGGTGGCGCACGTCGAAACCGATGAGTGCGGGGCGCCCGAGTTTTTCTCCAACGGCACAAAACTCCTGCTGCTACCCGGGGTGGCCGGAAAGCTCACGCCGGACGGTATCACCTACGCCGTCGAGCGGCGGCGAGACATCCACTACCCAAAGCCCCGCGTCGTGAGCATCACGCAGGCCACCGAACTCTCCACCATCTACTCGCTCGACGAACTGGCCGCGATCGGCGAGACCTGCCGCCGGCACGGCCTGCGACTCCACATGGATGGGGCGAGGTTCGCCAACGCCGTGGCCGCGCTCGGCGTGTCGCCCCGGGAGATCACGCGTGACGTCGGCGTCGATGCCCTGTGCCTCGGCGGCACGAAAAACGGCATGGGCGTGGGCGAGGCGGTCGTGTTCTTCGATGCGTCGCTGGCCGAGGAGTTTGCCTACCGCTGCAAGCAGGCAGGCCAACTCGCCTCGAAGATGCGGTATCTCACGGCACCGTGGGTGGGCCTGCTCGAGCACGGGGCATGGCTCGACAACGCGCGGCACGCCAATGCTGCCGCAGCCCGCCTCGAGAGTGGGCTGCGGGGGATTCCTGGTATCGAGGTGCTCGGAGAGCGGCAGGCCAACGCGGTGTTTGCCCGACTCCCTTCCGATATCGCAGAGGGACTGCGGGCGAAGGGCTGGCAGTTCTACAACTTCATCGGCGCGGGGGGCTGTCGGTTCATGTGCTCCTGGGCGACGACCGACGCTGACGTTGATACGTTCCTGGCGGACGTGCGAGTCGCCTGCGGCTGACCATCCCTGGAAAGCGCGTCCTCTCCCAGTAGCACAGGTTGGTAACCTGTGCCTGCCTCCCGTAGCACAGGTTTCCAACCTGTG
>JBAXOU010000239.1:0-4912 GCA_037133115.1 Planctomycetota bacterium
TGACGCGTTTCCCGTGAAACGAGAAGCGGGGTGGCGCTTTCGCGCCACCCCGCTCGTTGCTCGTCAGCAGTGGCCGGTCGCTTCGATCGTTGGTGGTTCGCCCCACGCCTCACGGCGTTGGGCTTCTACAAACAGCCGAGGACTCGTCGCTGAGAAATCCTTAGTAGCGGTAGTACTCGGGCTTGAACGGACCCTCGACCGGCACGTGCAGATACTCGGCCTGCTCCTTGGTGAGCTTGGTCAGCTTCACGCCGAGCTTGTCGAGGTGCAGCCGGGCCACCTCCTCGTCGAGCTTCTTGGGGAGCAGGTGCACGCCCACGTCGTACTTGTCGGTCTCGGTCCAGATGGCCAACTGCGCGAGCACCTGGTTGGTGAAGCTCGTGCTCATCACGAACGACGGGTGGCCCGTCGCACAGCCGAGGTTCACCAGCCGGCCTTCGGCCAGCACGATCACGCTGTTACCCGAGGGGAGCGTGTAGCGGTCGACCTGCGGCTTGATCTCGACCTTCTTGACGCCCTTGGTGTTCTCGAGCCAAGCGACGTCGATCTCGAGGTCGAAGTGCCCGATGTTGCAGATGATCGCATCGTTGGGCATCTTCGCGATGTGCTCGCCCCGAATCACGTCGCGGCAGCCGGTGGCCGTCACGAAGATCTGGCCCCGCGAGGCGGCCTCTTCCATCGTGGTCACCTCGTAGCCTTCCATCACCGCCTGCAGGGCGTTGATGGGGTCAACTTCGGTGACGATCACGCGGGCCCCGAGTGCCTTCATGGAATGGGCAGAGCCCTTGCCGACGTCGCCGTAGCCGCAGACCACCACCACCTTGCCGGCCACCATCACGTCGGTGGCCCGCTTGATGCCGTCGGCGAGGCTCTCGCGGCAGCCGTAGAGGTTGTCGAACTTGCTCTTGGTGCACGAGTCGTTGACGTTGATCGCCGGCAGCTTCAGCTCGCCGTTCTCAAACATCTGATAGAGCCGGTGCACGCCCGTGGTCGTCTCCTCGGAGAGGCCACGGATGCCGCCGAGCAGTTCCGGATATTTGTTGTGCACCATGGCGGTGAGGTCGCCACCGTCGTCGAGGATCATGTTGAGCGGCTCCCCGTCCGGGAAGAAGAGCGTCTGCTCGATGCACCAATCGAACTCCTCGTCGGTCATGCCCTTCCAGGCGTAGACCGGGAAGCCTGCCTTGGCGATCGCCGCGGCAGCGTGGTCCTGGGTCGAGAAGATGTTGCAGCTGCTCCAGGTGACCTCGGCGCCGAGTTCCTTGAGGGTCTCGATCAGCACGGCCGTCTGGATCGTCATGTGGAGGCAGCCGGCGATGCGGGCACCCGTGAGCGGCTTCGACCGGCCGTACTTCTCGCGGAGGGCCATCAGGCCCGGCATCTCGTTCTCGGCGAGCATGATCTCTTTGCGGCCCCACTCAGCGAGAGCGAGATCGGCGACCTTATACGGCAGGCGGGTTTCGACGTGGGCCACAGGCACCTCCTAGGCGGAAAAGCGAGAACGGGCAGGGGAGCAGAACTGCTCCGGCGATACCCGATGATAGCCATCCAAACCTGATCGAAAAGGGGCTATGTGCCCTTCGCGGCCAAGGCCTCACGGGCAG
This sequence comes from Planctomycetota bacterium, assembly GCA_037133115.1. Classification (GTDB taxonomy): domain Bacteria; phylum Planctomycetota; class Planctomycetia; order Pirellulales; family UBA1268; genus QWPN01. Next base: position 1,605 of record JBAXOU010000239.1, read on the forward strand.
CCCGGCAAAACTCCCAAACCTTGGCCTGGTCCTTGCGGCCTGGGGCCGACTCCACCCCACTGGCCGTATCGACGGCAGCCGCCCCGCTGGCAGCCACGGCCTCGGCCACATTGCCGGGGGTCAGTCCACCGGCCACCGCCATCGGGATGCCGAGGTCGCCCGCCGCCGCGAGCTGCGACCAGTCAACCGTCGCCCCCGTGCCGCCGAGCTGGCCCGCCGCCGTGGCCGCCGTGACAGCAGCATCCACCACCGCCATCGCTGGTGCGTGCCCGAGCGCGGCCGCCTCGGCCATCCACGACCGCGCCGCCCCGAGACCGTCGGGCTCGAGTCGCACGGCCCGGATCACGATCAGTGGCGCGAGGTCGCCACACACCTCGGGCAGATCGACGACTCCATCTCCAGAGAGGTGGCCGTGCAGTTGGACGGCGTCGAGGCCCACCTCGGCGACTATCCGTTTCACATCGGTGGCCGGCATGCCAGCGAACACTCCCACCACGAGCACGTGGTCTGGGATCGCGGCGGCCACCTCCCGCGCGGCGGCGATCGTCAGGCACCGCGGCGACCCCGTTACGAAGTTGAGGCCGATCGCATCGGCTCCCGCGGCGGCCACCATCCGCGCGTCGTCGGCCGAGGTCACGCCGCAGATCTTCACGTGAAACACTGGCTCGCGCGGTGGCATCGGTCGTCGGCCCTCATCGTCACAGCCGTCGCCACCGACAGCCGGCGCGTTCGTTTCGTGACCGGAAAAGTCTACGGGCCGACCGGCTGGTGGAGGAAGCCATGCCCGCTGGACGAAATCTGTTTGGGTGCGGGCCCGCGCCTGCCGTTCGAGTCTTCGGGAACCATTCCGGCAATGCACATCCCCAGCCGGCATCCTTCGAGCCGACCGTTCATGGCCGCGCCACGGACGCAGTTCTACCACCCCGCGCAGCAGATCGACGCGGCGATCAAGTCGGTCGAGCGGTGCATCCGGCGCGGCGAGGGCATGGGCCTGGTGGTGGGGCCGCCGGGCACGGGCAAGTCGCTCCTGCTCTCGATGGTGGCCGAGCACGTCCGCGACGACTTCGACGTGGCCCTCCTTTCGGGCGCGAGCATCTGCACCCGCCGGGCCCTCTGGCAGTCGATCCTGGCCGCGATCGGCGAGCCCTTCCGGGGCATCGACGAGGGCGAACTCCGCATGGCGATCGTGGAACGCATCCGCGGCCTCGCGGCGACCGGCTCGGGGCTCGTGATCCTCGTTGACGAAGCGGCCACGCTGCCCACGCGGCTCATCGAGGAGCTGCGACTGCTGACCAACATCCCCACGCCGATGCCGGCGGTGCACATCGTCTTGGCGGGCGGCCTGCGGCTGGAGGAGATGCTCGCCGGGCCACGGATGGAGAGCCTCGCCCAGCGGATTGCCGTCCGCGGCTATCTCGAGCCACTCGACCACGCCGAGACGATGGCCTATCTCCGCGCCCAGACGAAGGCCGCGGGCCTCGACTGGCAGAAGCTCTTCGCCGCGGGCAGCGACGACGCCGTCTTCAAGGCCACCGACGGCGTGCCTCGGCTGATCAATCAGGTGTGCGACCAGGCGCTCGTGCTCGTGGCGGAGTGCAACCGGCCCGTCACGCCGGCCGACATCGCCACCGCGTGGCGTGAGATCCAGCGGCTACCGCCGCCGTCGGGCCTCGAACCCCGCCCGGAGTCGCCGCGGTTGCCCCCCGCTGAAGCCGTCGATGATGCCGCGCCCATGGCGTTTGAGTTTGGCGAAGACGGCATGGAGATGATCGAGTTTGGGGCGGGCGACGAGGGAGTGGCGACACTCGACTCCGTGCCGACAGCACACGACCCCTGGAGTGGGCCGGACATCGAGGTGGTGGCCAGCCACGATGACGATCCGTTTGCGTCGCTCTTTCACGACGAGCCCTCGACTGGCGAAGAAGGGTCCGTCGCCGGCCCCGACGACTTCAGCGCGCGGCCGCACGTCCGGAGCCGCGAAGGCCATGCTCTTGGCCGGCTGCTTGCCAGCCTGACGAGCCCTGATGAACCAGCGGCCCCGGTGCCGCCCGCGGCGGCCGCGCCCCCCGCGCCGACGCCGCCCAGCCGCAATGACCGCGAGCCGGATGACGACGCCGACATGGTGTTGATTGTGGACGATGCCGACGATCTGGAACCGGTCGCTGGTCGTGTCGCTGCCGTCAGGCCCGACGACTACCGGAGCCTGTTTACGCGGCTTCGCCGGGGAGATCATCGCTAATGGCCGCACCAAGAATGACGTCAACGTGGCGTGACAGCGGGCCTCGATTGCGTAACATTGAAGTGCGACGAGAATGACTCCGTGATGGCACGATCGGTCCGATCAATCCTTTGAACCCACAGGCTTCCCTTGGCATCCACATCTGCACCGAGCGTGGCCGTTCGACACGGCATCCACTGGGAATACCTGATTCCGATCACCACGGTGCACATGCTCGCATGCCTCGCGCTGCTGCCGGGCTACTTCAGTTGGCCGGGCGTGGCGCTGGCCGTGATTGGAACCGGCGTGTTCGGCACGCTGGGGATCAACCTCTGCTACCACCGGCTGCTGGCCCATCGGAGCCTGAAGGTTCCGCGGTGGCTCGAGCGGACGCTGGCGACCCTCGCGCTGTGTTCTCTGGAAGACACGCCGTCTCGCTGGGTCGCCAACCACCGGTTGCATCACGTCCACTCCGACGACGACGAGGATCCGCACTCGCCCCGCAACGGCGTGGCGTGGTCGCACGTCGGCTGGCTCTTCCGCCGCGCCCCCGAACGGAAGACCTTGGCGTTTTTCGACCGGTATGCCCGCGACATCCTCACCGACAAATACTACCGCTACCTCGAGCGGCATCCGATGGCGATCCTCTGGATCTACACCACGCAGGCGGTGATCTTCTGGACGGTGGGCCTGCTCGTGGGTCGTTGGATCGGCGGCGATTGGCAGGCCGGGCAAACGTGTGCCGCACGAACCCTGGTGTGGGGCGTGTTCGTCCGCACCGTGCTGGTGTGGCACATCACCTGGAGCGTCAACTCGTTGACCCACGTGTTCGGCTATCGCACGTATGCCACGGGCGAAGACAGCCGCAACAACTGGCTGGTGGCGATCCTGGCCATGGGCGAGGGCTGGCACAACAACCACCACCACGATCCCGCCAGCGCCTCGGTGCAGCACAAGTGGTGGGAGATCGACATGACGTATTACGCGATCCTGCTGCTCAAGTCGCTGGGGCTGGCCACGGATGTGATCGCCCCGCGGCACATCCGCCAACGCCGCGCGTCGTAACCGGCGGTCGCGTAGGCGTCACGGC
>JBAXOU010000240.1:0-4900 GCA_037133115.1 Planctomycetota bacterium
GTGCCCGCCCCGTGTCGCGGCCACGACACCGGTTACCATGGAGGGCATCCCCCTGGGTGCCTTCCCATGTTTCGTTGGCTCGGCGGAATCGCCCCCGGTCGCCCTCCTGCCATCACCGCCGCCACCTGGCGGCAGGTGCGGGAGATCGATGCACTCGCCCCCGAGATGGAAGCTCTCGACGATGTGGCCCTCAAGCGGCTCGGACGTTCGCTCTCCTACCGGGCGAAGGCTGGCGAGCCGCTGGAGTCGCTCCTCATTGACTCATTCGCGGCCACTCGCGAGGCGGGCCGCCGCCGGCTGAACATGCGGCACTACGACGTGCAGCTGCTTGCCGGCTCAGCGCTCGTGAAGGGGGCGATCGCCGAGATGCAGACGGGCGAAGGCAAGACGCTCGTGGCCACGCTGCCCCTCGTGCTCTACGCCCTCGCCGGCAAGGGCGCCCAACTCGCCACGGTCAACGACTACCTCGCCCGCCGCGACGCCGAATGGATGACGCCGATCTACGAAGCGCTCGGCCTGAAAGTCGGCATCGTCGAGTCGCAGATGGATTTCGACGAGCGGCGCAAGGCCTACGCCTGCGACGTCACCTACGGCACGGCCAAGGAGTTCGGCTTCGACTTCCTCAAGGACCGGTTGATCAAGCGACAACTCGACGAGGGGAGCGGCGACCTCGGCGCCCAACTCACCGGCGGATCTGCGGCCGGCGCGACCAAGCTGCTGCAGCGGCCCTTCTGGTTCGCGCTCGTCGACGAGGCCGACAACGTGTTGATCGATGAGGCCCGCACACCGCTGATCATCGCCTCCCCGCCCGGCGAGGCGCAGGCGGCCGAGCAGGCCCTATTTCGGTTTGCGGCCACCGTCGCGACCGTGCTCGAACCCGACGAAGACTTTGAACAAGACGTGCAGAAGCAGACCTGCGAACTGCTCGGCCGCGGCCGCAGCCGGGTGCGGGCGTTCGAGCGGCCTGCCGAACTCGACTCGACGAGCCTGCTGGAGATCTACGACGCCGTCGAGCGGGCCCTCCGCGCCCGCCGGTTCTTCAGCCGCGACCGGCAGTACGTTGTCCGCGACGGCAAGATCGTGATCATCGACGAGTTCACCGGCCGCGCCGCCGAGGGCCGCAGCTGGAAGGACGGCCTGCATCAGGCGGTCGAGGCTCAGGAGGAGATCGAGGTCACCGTGCCCTCGGGCCACGCCGCCCGGATCACGATCCAAGACCTCTTCGCCCGCTGGCCCCATCTGGCGGGTATGACCGGCACGATTGCCACGAGCGCCGGCGAACTCTCGCGAACCTACGACGTCGCCGTGGCGGTGGTCCCCACCAACCGGCCGGCGATCCGTCAGCGGCTGCCAGCCGCCGTCTGCGCCGACCAGGCCGACAAGTTTGCGCGGATCGTTGCCGAGGTGGCGGAGATGCACGCCCTCGGCCGGCCCGTGCTGATCGGCACGCGGACGATCGACAAGTCGGAGACGCTCTCGCACATGCTCACCGAGGCGGGCCTCGTGCACACCGTGCTCAACGCCCGGCACATCGAGCGGGAGGCGGAGATCGTGTCTCAGGCTGGTCAACTGGGGCAGATCACGGTCTCGACCAACATGGCCGGCCGCGGCACCGACATCAAACTCGGCGACGGCGTGCAGGCGCTCGGCGGGCTGCATGTGATCTGCACAGAGTTGCATGACTCCGCACGCATCGACCGCCAGCTCGTCGGCCGCTGCGGTCGGCAGGGCGACCCCGGCACCTGGCGGCAGTATGTGGCCCTCGACGACGACATCCTCGTGCAGGGCTACGGGCCGCAGCGGGTCGGCCGGATCACCGCGGGGCTGCGGTCGCGGCTCAGCCGCAACCCCGAGTCGCTCCTCAAGACGTTCAAGGGGGCCCAGCAGCGGGTGGAGACCAGGCACCGTCGCCAGCGGCGGATCCTGGAATATGTCGAGCGGCAGAGGGCCGAGTCCCACATCCAGATGAGCCAAGACCCCTATCTCGACTCGCCGTCGTAGTTGATGGCGGTTGCGATTGACTCGCGGGCCAGCTGTCTGTGAGCCTGATGCCCATGAAGGCGATCCTCTTCTGTGGTCTGCTCGCTGGAAGTTGCTGGGCCGCCGCGGCCCGCGGCGACGATTCCGCGCCGCCCGCGGCCGCCGATCCCGCGGCAAGCGACTCCGCAAAACTTCTCGGCGAACTCCTCGAGCCGCTCGCGAGCCGGCCCGGCGCGCCGCAGCCCTCCCCAGTGGATGCCAATCTCTACGTGCGGCCGCTGCCACTGCTCGAGGCGATCGAGCGGTCGGGCGACAAGAGCCGTCGCCTCTGGATCTCCCAGGCCTACTGGAAGGTGTCGGCGGCCTACGCGCAGGCCCGCTGCTGCACCGAGGCGATCGAGCGACTGGATCTCATCGCGCCCGGCGGCGACCCGCACGACCGGGCCACACTCGACGTGGCAACGGCGGCGGCCCGCGCCGACCTCGCCGACGCGCGGGCGCAGCTCGGCGTGGCCCAACAGGAGCTTGTCGATCTCGCCCGACTCCCGCTCACCGAGCCGCTTCCCTGGCCCGTCGACCGTCCGCTCGCCGGCCCCTACCAGACTCACTTCGACGCCATCTTCGCCACGCGGCCCACCACCGGCCGCGTCCGCGCCATTGCCCGCACGCTGTTATCCCGTCACGAGGCGCTCGAATCGCGGGCGGCCGCGGTCCGGGCAGCGGCGAAGGCGATGGGGATGGCGGAGGCCGATCATGCGAAGGGCAACCGGCCGATCGAGGCGGTCGTTGCCGCTCACGCGGCGATCGTCGGCCAGCAGCGGGAGTTTCTCCAGGCGACGAAGGCCTACAACCTCGACATCGCGGAATACGCGATGGCCGTGGCCGACGCCTCGGTGCCCGACGACCGGTTCGTATCGATGCTGATCGGGACGCCGATCCAGTGGCGGCAGCAGCAGCAACAGCCAGTTCAACCGGCGGCTCCGCCAGCGTCGCCTACCGCTCCCACGGCGAGTGGTACGCTAGGGCCATGATCACCCCTCCCCACACCGCCCCGCTCGCCATCGGCCCGGTCGTCGTCGACCCGCCGATCCTCCAGGCGCCGATGGCGGGCTACACCAACTACGCCTACCGGCAGGTCGTCCGCGAGTTCGGCGGCGCGGGCCTCCTGGCCACCGAGATGATCGCGGCGCGGAGCGCGATCTGGCTGGACAGCCACCGCAGCGAAAACCCAGACCGGCTCTGGGGAGTGCGCGACGAACCCCGGCCGCTCGCCGTGCAAATGTGGGACAACGACCCGGAGAATCTCGCTCAGGTCGGCCGCCGGCTGGCGAAAGATTTTCAGGTGAGCGTGGTCGACCTCAACTTCGGCTGCCCCGTGCGGCAGGTCACGGAGAAGGCCCATAGTGGTTCGTGGCTTCTCCGGGATCCCGATCGCGTGGGCACGATCGTCCGCCGCGTCGTCGAGGCCTGCGACGGCGTGCCGGTCACGGCGAAGATCCGGCTCGGCTGCGCCGACACATGCCGCACCGGAGTGGAGGTGGCTCAGCGGATCGAGGAGGCGGGCGCCTCGTGCCTCACCGTCCACGGCCGCGTGGCGACGCAGTTCTTCAAGGGCGAAGCCGACTGGGAAGGGATCGCGGAGGTGAAGCGGAGCGTGTCGCGGATGCCAGTGGTGGGGAATGGCGACATCGACTCGGCCGAGACGGCCGTGCGTCGGCTCCGCGAGAGCGGCTGCGACGGCGTGATGATCGCCCGCGAGGCGGTCTCAAAGCCATGGATCTTCGCCCAGGCCGCGGCCCTGCTCCGCGGCGAAACGCCGCCGCCGGATCCCACGCTCGACGAGCAGCGGGAACTCGTGCTCCACCACTACGACCTCGTCTGCCAGCGGTTCGGCGTGGAGCGGGGCACGCTGTTGATGCGGAAGTTCGCCTGCTCCTACGCGCAGGGCCTCCCTGGCGCCCGCGACTTCCGCGGCAAGGTGTCGCGGGTGGTCACCCGCGAGGAGTTTCTCGAAGTGATGCGAACGACGTTTCCGCGACGAACGCCGGTGACGGCGTGATCGGCCAGGCTCGGGGCTACCCGTGCCCCGTCGCCGGACGTTCGTTCCGCCCATCCTGGGCTCCACTCACTCGATGCTGACTGCGCTCCGCCATCCATGGCTCCGCTGGTCAGCAACGCCGGCTCTCGGAGCACGGGCAGCCCCGAGCCTTCCCCCTACGTAGCACAGGTTGGCAACCTGTGCCGCCACGGCTCAACCGCCGCATCGGCTCAGCACACCCCCGGCCAGCGGGCGCGAACCTCGCGGCCGGCGTAGAGCGCACCGTCGCCGAGCGACTCCTGGATGCGGAGCAGCTGGTTGTACTTCGCGATCCGGTCGCTGCGGGACGCCGAGCCGGTCTTGATCTGGCCTGTCGAGAGGCCGACGGCGAGGTCGGCGATGGTCGCGTCCTCCGTCTCGCCGCTGCGGTGGCTGGAGATCGAAGTGTAGCCGGCCCGGTGGGCCATCTGCACCGCCGCGATCGTCTCGGTGAGGGTGCCAATCTGGTTGACCTTCACGAGGATGCTGTTGGCCACGCCCTCGGCGATGCCGCGGGAGAGCCGGACCGAGTTGGTGACGAACAGGTCGTCGCCCACGAGCTGCACCTTCTCACCAAGCTTCTCGCTGATCAGCTTCCAGCCCTTCCAGTCGTCCTCGGAGCAGCCGTCTTCGATCGACACGATCGGGTACCTGCCCGCGAGGTCGGCGAGGAAGTTGACCATCCCGGCCGAGTCGATCTGCTTGCCCTCGATCGTGTAGGTGCCGCTCTTGGCGTCGTACATCTCGGTGGCGGCACAGTCGAGGGCGATCGCGATCTGCTCGCCCGCCTTGTAGCCGGCGTTGGAGATCGCGGCCAGGATCACCTCCAGCGCCTCGGCGCAG
>JBAXOU010000241.1:0-4897 GCA_037133115.1 Planctomycetota bacterium
GGCGCGGGCAGACCCGAAGCGGCGAGACGCGGCTGGCAGGCACAGGTTGGAAACCTGTGCTACGACCTGAACCGATCGAGCAGGCCAGGTGGCCCCAGGTCATCCCGTGGTCCGCATGCCCGCGGCGATGCCCTGCACGCACAGACGCAGCAGTTCGCGGTGGTGTTCGCTCGCGGCGGACGGATCGGCCTCGAGTTCAGCCCGCCGCCGCCGCATGAACTCGATCTGGATCAGGTTGAGCGGGTCGATCGAGGGATTGCGGGCCTCGATCGATCGCTGGAACCAGGGCGTGGTGGCGAGCAGTTCGCCGCCGCCCACGATGTCGAGAATCGCCTGCCGCGTGCGGTCGCGCTCGGCGGCGATCCGCTGCCAGATCCGCCGGCGGGCGTCGTCGTCGATGGCCAGTTCGGAATAGCGCTGGGCGATGACCATATCGGCCTTCGCGAGGGCCAGCGAGGCGTTGTCGATCGTGGCCTGGAAGAAGGGCCACTGCCGATACATGTCGCAGACGGCCTGCCAGCCCCGGCGGTCTTCGTATTTCACCTCCACGAGCGCGGTGCCGAGCCCGTACCACGCCGGGATCATGCAGCGGCTCTGTGTCCAGGCGAACACCCAGGGGATCGCCCGCAGGTCGTCGAGCGTCCGCTCGCCCCGGCGGCGGGAGGGCCGCGAAGCGATCGGCAGCGTCTCGATCTCGTCAATCGGCGTGGTCTGCGAGAAGTAGCCGATGAAGCCGGGCTGGTCGACGAGTTCGCGGTAGACGGCGAATGACCGTTCCGCCATCCGGGAGGCGATGTCCGTCCACTCGGGCTTGGGCTCGCTCCGCCGCACGCTCGAGGCAACGAGCGTGGCCCAGGTCACCTGCTCCAGGTGCCGCCGCGCGATCTCGGGATCGTCGTACCGTTCCGCGAGCACTTCGCCCTGCTCGGTGAGCCGGAGCGAACCGTCGAGCGTCTCCGACGGCAGCGAGAGAATGCCGCGGGCGGCAGGCCCACCGCCGCGTCCGAGCGAGCCGCCGCGGCCGTGGAAGAAGGTGAGCGCCACGCCGCGGGCCTCGGCCGCCGCGTGCAGGCCACTCTGCGCCTTCTGCAAACCGCAGCAGGCCGCGAGGTAGCCGCCGTCCTTCGTGCTGTCGGAGTAGCCCACCATCACGATCTGCCGGTCGCCCCGGCCGCGGAGATGGTCGCGGTAGGCGGGTTCGTCGAGGATCGTAGCCAGGGTCTCGTGGGCGTGGTCGAGGTCGTTGATCTTCTCAAACAGCGGGACCACTGCGATGTCGGTGGCCGCTACCGGCTCGCCGGCCGCGGCGGCCCGCGCCTGCGCCCACCGCCAGAGCCAGAGCACCGAGAGCACGTCGGCCGGACATCGCGTGAGGCTCACGACCGCACCGCCGAGGCACCGCGGCCCGCAGCGCACGCTCGCGGCGTGGAGCACCCGGAAGAGCCGCAGCGAATCGAGCGCGAGCGGCCGGAGGCGATCCTCCGGGACATCGTCGACGGCGCCGAGCGACATCACGAGCAGCCGCGCCCGGGCGGCGTCGTCGAGCGACTCGTAGGCGTCGGCGTCGGCCACGAGGCCTGCGGCGGCGAGGATGTCGCCCATGATCTCGCGGTAGGCGCGGGCGTCTTGGCGGACGTCGAGACGCGTCATGTGGAGGCCGAACGTGCGCACGAGGTCGAACCACGACTGCGCGGGCGAATCCTCGGCGAGGCAATGGTCGCGGCGGAGGGCGTCGAGGAGCGGCACGAGGTCGGCCTCGAGATCAGCGGCGTCGCGGTAGGCAACGTCAGCCGCCGGCGCCGCCAGCGACTCGGCCCGCGCCGCTTCCAGCCGTGTGCGGATCATCCTGATCCAGCGGCGGTAGGCCTCGTGAGCCGGGATCGGTTCGATGGCCGCGGCGACCGCTGGCCATCGCCGGCCGATGGCCGCGAGCGCGTCGACCAGTGGCGCGGCCCCCTCGGCCACGTGGCTCGACACGGTGAGCAGGTCGTGGAGGCGGTCGCACCAGGCAAGATGCTGATCGATCGCCGCGGTACGCAGCCGCAGCAGCGTGGCCTCCGTCACGTCGGCCGTGACGAACGGATTGCCGTCACGGTCGCCACCCATCCAGGAGCCGAACGAGAGAAACACGGGCACGGCGAACTGGTGGCCGGGGTAGTACTCCGCGAGCGCCCGCCGCAGGGCGGCGTGGACCTGTGGCACCGCCTCCCAGAGCCGCGGCATGATCGACAGGCCACGGTCCACCTCATCGAGCACGGTCGGTCGGGTGGGCCGGAGGAATTCCGTCTGCCAGAGGAGCATGAGCTCGCTCCGCATGTCGGCCGCGTGGCGGGCCCGTTCGCGGGGGAGCAAGTGGTCGGAGTCGAACTCCTCGAGGCTTTTCCGCATGCGCCGCAGCTTGGCGCGGATCGATCGCCGCTTGGCCTCGCTCGGATGAGCGGTGAACACGAGTTCCACCGCAAGCCGGTCGAGCACCTGTTGCACGTCGTCGGCCGGCGCGCCGAGCGACTTCAGCTCGGCGATCCCGGCGGCGAGCGATTCGCCGAGCGGGTCGGGATGAAGGTGTCGCTCGCGCTCACGAAGCACGCGGATCCGCTGCCGGTCCTCGGCGATGTTGGAGAGATCGAAGAAGATGCCGAGCGCCCGGGCCACGACGGTCGCCTGCTCCTCGTCGAGCGACTCGATCCGGGCGGCGAGCGCGGGCTCCGCGTCGTGGCGGCCCTGCCGCCGCTCGCGGGCCAGACGGCGGACCTCCTCCACGAGGGCGTGTGGTTCCGGGCCGGCGAGTTCCTCGATGACGGATCCGAGCATGTCGCCCAGAAACCTCACGTCGCGACGGAGGAGTTCGTCGTGGCTCACGGCGGGAGCGGGTGTGGGTGACACGCGGACGGTTGGTGATGCGGCACGACGGGAAATCATGAAGGTTGTACTTGCAAAGCCTGCGCCGGAAAGCCGCCCTCACAGGGCCGCAGGCTGAAGAACGTGTTTTTTCCGCGAAAAACGCGGGGTTGCGGCAGGTTGCGGACCGCCGGTCAGCGTCCGCGAGCCGCGCGGGGCTGCGCACTCCGTGGGCAATGGCCGGCTCACACACGGCGGGTATGCTGCGAACATGAGCAACTCCAACCACCTTCGGCTTCACCAGGTCGTCGCGGCCACGGCCTGTGTCGTCTGCGGATGGGCCGCCTCCGCCGCCCCGGACGACCTTCACGTCGCCGCCCCGGACCGAATCCGGCGAATGCAGTCGGACGCCGAACTCGCCGGTCGTGCCTGGTGGGGCTACTGGGGTGACCAGCCCCAGAAGTATGTCTCTCACTCGACCCACTCCAACCGGCTGATTCCGGTCTATTCCTTCGGCATGTCGCTCGACGGCGTCAGTGGCACCAACAGCGTCTACCGCGATGCCGACAAGCTCAAGGCGATCTACGGCCGCCTGCCCGACCGCACGCTCAATCCGGAAGCCGAGTACTTCGACCAGACCGATGTCTACCGGCTCCAGATGGCCGCCGCCGATGCCGGCAAGAAGTACATCGTGCTCGTGATCTTCGACGGCATGGACTGGCATACCACCCGCACCGCGGCGATCGCGACGCGTGGCAAGGTGGAATACACGGAAGGCCGGGGCACGGGATTCTCCTTTCAGGACTACCGAGGGGCGCCGACCGACTTCGGCTTTTGCGTCACGACCCCGGCGAACGACAAGACGTCGTCCGATGTCGATGCCCAGGCGGTGAAAAACCCTGGCGGCGAGGTTCCCGGCGGCTACGATCCGAGCCGCGGCGGTGCCACGCCATGGGACCGGCGGGCCAGCCTGACCTACCTGATTGGCAAGGATCGCGATGTGCCGCACCCCTACACCGACTCGGCCGCGTCGGCGGTGTCATTCTGTTCCGGCATCAAGACCTATAACGACGCGATCAATGTCGACGTGAACGGTGGGCACGTCGTATCGATCGCCCGCACGCTCCAGCAGCGTGGCTACGCGGTCGGGGCGGTGTCGAGCGTGCCCGCATCGCACGCCACCCCGGCCTGCAGTTATGCCAACAACGTCAGTCGCGACGACTACCAAGACATCGCCCGCGACCTCGTGGGCTTGCCATCGATCGCTCACCGCACCGACCCGCTTCCCGGTCTCGACGTGGTGATCGGCGGTGGCTTCGGCGTGCCGACCGATCCCGAGAAAGACAAGGACCAGGGGGCCAATCTCGAACTGGGCCTGAAGTACCTCGCCGACTCGACGCTGAAGGCGATCGACGCGGCCGAAGGCGGCCGCTACCGGATAGCGCTGCGGACGCCCGGTCGCCGCGGGGGCGACGTGTTGGCGGAGGCGGCGGCTGACGCCATCGCCCGAAACCTCCGGCTCTTCGGGCTCTTCGGTGCTGCCGAGGGCCACCTGCCCTTTCAGACCGCCAACGGTGACTACGACCCTGCGGCGGGCCACCTACCGACCAACGAGGACGTCGACGCGCTCCGGAAAAAGTATGGGTCGACGATCCGCTACACGGAGGCCGACATCGCCGAGAATCCGTCGCTGGCGGAGATCGCCACCGCCGCGATGGACGTGCTCGCCGCGCGGGGCCGGTTCTGGCTGATGGTCGAGGCGGGCGACGTCGATTGGGCCTCGCACGCCAACAACATCGACAACGCGATCGGGGCCGTGCGGTCGGGCGACGCCGCAGTGAAGGCGGTGTTTGAGTGGCTCGAACGGCATCAGGCGTGGGACGATGCCGTCGTGATCGTGACCAGCGACCACGGCCATGCCTTCGTGCTCACCGAGCCCGAGGCCTTCACAGGCGGGCTGTAGGGCCCTTCGTAGGTGCAGGTTGGTAACCTGCACCCGGATTTGCGTCCGGCGGTGCTTCACCGCAGGTCGCCAACCTGCGGCTACGTTCGGCAGTGC
>JBAXOU010000242.1:0-4827 GCA_037133115.1 Planctomycetota bacterium
GGGGCTGCGATACCGCAGGTTGCCAACCTGCGGCTACGTGGAGTGGTTTGGCATCGTGCCGCCATGTAGGTGCAGGTTGGTAACCTGCACCCGAACCGGTGGTGGGGCTGCGATACCGCAGGTTGCCAACCTGCGGCTACGTGGAGTGGTTTGGTGTGCTGCCGCCATGTAGGTGCAGGTTGGTAACCTGCACCTGAACCGGTGGTGGGGCTGCGATACCGCAGGTTGCCAACCTGCGGCTACTCGACGGTCACGCTTCCGCCCGGGCCTTGATCGCCTTCACCTCGGCCGCCTCCGGGAGCGCCTTGTAGTAGGCGTCGAGCGGATAGCAGCCGCTCCGCAGGCCGTGCCGCGGGGCGGTCGTGCAGTCGGAGAACGTGCGGCAGATCGAGCCGCGGACCAGCGAGGCTCCGGTGAGTGCGTCGGCCGGCAGCGCCGGATACGAAAGCACCATCCGGCCGAGGCCCACCGAGTCGATCCAGCCGCGGGCCACGACGGCCTGGGCCGCATGGACCACGTAATCCTGAAGATACGTGTAGCCCGAGCCCACCAGCGGCAGGTCGGGCACCGCCTCCTTCGCCTGCCGGCAGGCGTCGATCTGCCGCCAGACGCCGATGAGCGGATCTTCCGGCGGCGGGTAGCCGTCGGACGGCGGAAACGCCGCCGGTCGCTGGATGTGCGGCACCGTATACGGGCTGCCCGCGGTGAGGTTCACGGCGCACACGCCGAGATCGCGGAGCACCTTCAACAGTGCGATCGGCTCAGCAAGGTCGTAGGCCAGCGGGTTGTGCTCGTCCACGCCGAAGCCGCAGTCGTAAGGGAGCGAGCCCTCGAATGAAAACGGCTCGCCGTGGCCGTTCACCATGTGCCAGGGCACCATGTCGAAGAGTGAGAGGCGGACGCCGATCAGCAGCCGCGGGCACTCCGCCTTCACCCGCTCGATGAGCGTCGCGAGCAGTCGCGTGCGACCGGCGAAGTCGCCCCCCCAGCGGCCCGGTCGTCGGCGGGCCGAGAGAAACTCGTGCACGAGGTAGCCGTGGCAGGCCTTGAGGTCCACCATGTCGAAGCCGGCGGCCTCGGCGTCTTGTGCGGCGACGACGTAGGCGTCGATCAGCCGCTCGACGTCGGCGTCGGTGAGCACGCAGGCGGTGTCGCGAGGGTCAACGCCGTGGCGGGCGTCGAGCAGCGGATGGTGGTAGGCGATCCGCGGGATGCGGCCCGTGGCCACCGGCTTGCTGAACCGGCCCGAGTGCGTGAGTTGGAGTGCCACGACGAAGTCGTCGTCACGCCCACACTTCTCGCGGTGTGCCGTCTTCACCTCGGCGAGCAGGGCCGCGAAGCCGGCGCGGCCGCAGGCCGGAGCGCAGAGTTGGTTGGGATTGGCCCGGCCCTCAGCGAGCACGGCCACCGCTTCACCCCCCCAGATCAGCTTCGCGCCGCTGAGCCCAAAGTGCCGCCAGCGGCGCAGGAGAATTTCCGTGGGTGCGCCCTCGGGGCTGCCGTCCCAGCCTTCCATCGGATGAATGCACCAGCGGTTGCCCACGGTGCGGTCGCCGAGCACGAGCGGCTCGGCCAACGGCGAGCCCGCGGCGGCGGAGAGCGGCGCGTCATCGAGGGGGATCGGCGCGTCGAGCGTGGCGAGGTGGCTGCGCAGTTCGCCCACGGAGCGGAACCGGGCAATGCGGGGATAGGACGACATGGGGGCTCCCTGGGGGCGTGATGATCATATGAGAGAACGTCGGGACGCGCAACCTCGGCGGCAGTACCATGGCCCCATGGCGATTTCCGCGCTTGTGGTCACCGACGTGCAGAATGACTTTTGCGGTGGGGGCGCTCTTGCCGTGCCCGATGCCGAGGCGATCCTGCCCGTGGTCAACGAGCTCGTGCGGAAGTTTGAGCAGGTCATTTTCACGCAGGATTGGCATCCGCCGGGGCACGTCTCGTTTGCGTCGAGCCATCCCGGCCGGCGGGTGTTCGACCGAATCACGCTTCCCACCGGCGAGCAGATTCTTTGGCCCGACCACTGCGTCACCGGCACGCCGGGGGCCGCGTTGCATCGCGGGCTGCACGTTCCGCCGCATGCCACCGTGCTCCGCAAGGGTGTCCACCAAACCATCGACAGCTATTCGGCGTTTTTTGAAAACGACGTCACGACGGCAGTCGGCCTCGACGCGCTGCTCCGCGAGGCGAGTGTGGGGGAAGTCGTGTTGGTCGGCCTCGCGACCGACTTCTGTGTGCTCCGCACGGCGCTCGACGCCCGTCGGCTCGGCTACTCGGTCACGGTCGTGGAGTCGGGCTGTCGAGGGATCGACGTCGACGGCTCGCTCGCCGCGGCCTGGAATCGGATGGCGGCCGTGGGGGTGCGCCGAGCCTGAGGCTGACGGCGACCAGCCGTCACTCACCCGACCACCGGAACATGCTGTCGAGCAGGTCGGTCTGCTGTAGCGAGCCGACGTGCCCGTCGCAGTAGAGGGCGGTGAACACGCCCTGGTGCCGTCGAACGGGATAGTGCGTCGTGTCGGAGTCGAGCACGAAGGTGCCGTCGGCCTGCTTCCACGGGCCCCGCGGGGCGGCGACCTTCGAGTTGGCGCAGCCCGGCGTACGACCGTGGTCCCAGACGATGATCACCTTGGCCGTGCCGTTGCCCCGCGAGATGTCGGGGAGCCTGCGGCCGTTGGGGCCGTTCGTGACGTAGTTCATCCCGTAGCTGCACTGAAACCGCTGGCCGTACGTGGTGCTTGCGGGGTCGAGGTCGAACCCCTGCGGGCAGGCGAAAATCGCGGGGTTCTGCTCGACGTATGGCCAGAGAATGCCGCGGGGATAGCCGCCATCGAGCTGCGTGCAGACGTTCGATCCAGGCCGGTTGTCGTACGGTGCCCACCACTCCTCGTTCGGCCCGGTGTAGGTGGTCGCGCTCGTGAGCGAGTTGCAGTCCACGTCGGGTGCTTGGCCCGTGACGGGATCGGCGGTGCTCGTCAGGTCGGGGCAGCGGCGGTACCTCGGCAGCGTCCGCTTCGCCTCGTGATAGGCATGGCACGCGATGCCGATCTGCTTCAGGTTGCTCGCGCACTGGGCGCGAGCGGAGGCGGCCCGGGCCGCCTGGATGGCCGGCAGGAGCAGGGCGACGAGCGTGCCGAGAATCGCGATCACGACCAGCAGCTCCACGATCGTGAACGCCGCCGAGTGCTCGTAGCGAACGCGTGCGGTGGGAGAGGTGTGCATCGGCGGTGGCAATCGCGGAGCGGGCCGCGTCGGCATTGGCGACGTCGGCTTCTTCGCCGATACTGTCCGCCATGACAGCCACCATGTCCATCGACCCTGCGTCGCTCGTCCGTCCCCGCCGTGTCATCACCGGGATGTCGGCGATCCTCCTGCCGATGAAGGCCGATCTCACGGTCGATTGGGAGGGCTTTGCCGCCCACGTCGCCCGCACGGCGGCCGCTGGGATCACGCCCGCCATCAACATGGACACGGGCTACGTGCAGCTGATCGACGACGCCACCCGCCGCCAGACGCTCCGGATCGCCCGCGATGCCGTGGGGCCGAACGGCACACTCGTGGCCGGCGCCTGTGTGGTGGACGAGCCCGGCGCCGCCTTCGACGAGGCGGCCTACGGCACCCAGATCGAGATGATCGTGGCCGCCGGTGCCACGCCTGTGATCTTTCCATCGTATGGCCTCACCGCCGGCGGCGATGCCGCGATGCTCGCCGGCTACAAGGCCCTCGCCCGCCGGATGCCGTCGTTCATCGGTTTCGAACTCTCCACCGCCTTCGTGCCCTGTGGCCGAATGCTCTCGCTCGACGGCTACGCCGAACTGCTCCAGATCCCCAACTGCCTCGGGGCGAAGCACTCGTCGCTCTCGCGGCGGCTGGAGTGGGATCGGCTCGCGCTTCGCGACCGCGTGCGGCCCGACTTTCACGTGTTCACCGGCAACGATCTCGCCATCGACATGGTCCGCTACGGCAGCGACTGGCTGCTCGGGCTCTCAACCGCCGCCCCCGCCGCGTTTGCGAAGCGCGACCAGTGGTGGGCCGCCGGCGACTCGCGGTTCGACGAACTCGACGACGCCCTGCAGGCCCTTGGCGACTTCGCGTTTCGGCCGCCCGTGCCCGCCTACAAGCACACCATGGCCCAGGCCCTGCACCTCCAGGGGCTGATCGCCACCGACGAACCGCACCCGAAGAGTCCGCGACGGCCTGCGACGGACCGCGAGATCGTTCGCACGATCCTCGACCGGATCGACGCTGCCCTGCACGCCACCTGATCTCACCACGAAAGGACCTCCAGCCATGACCGCCTCGCCCCACGCCCGAATCGCCGAACTTGGCCTCGTGCTGCCCCCCATTGGGAAGCCGGCCGGCGCCTACAAGCCCTGCCTTGTCGTTGACCGAATGGTCTACGTCTCGGGCCACCTGCCGCTCCAGGCCGACGGCTCGCTCGTGAAGGGCAAGGTGGGTGTCGACCTTGATGCCGATGCCGGCAAGGCTGCGGCCCGGCTGACGGGCCTGTCGATCCTGGCCACGCTCGTGGCCAACCTCGGCAGCCTCGACCGCATCGGTCGGGTCGTGAAGCTGATGGGCCTGGTGAACTGTCCGGCTGATTTTGTTCAGCACCCGCACGTGATCAACGGCTGCAGTGAACTCTTCGCCGAGGTCTGGGGGCCCGACCACGGCGTGGGCGTGCGGAGCGCGTTTGGCGCGGGCTCGCTGCCGCTGGGCGTGGCCGTCGAGATCGAGGCGGTGTTCGAGCTGGTATGACGTCGCGTTGGCTGGGCACAGGTTACCAACCTGTGCTACGTAGCCGCAGGTTGGTAACCTGCGGTGGAA
>JBAXOU010000243.1:0-4819 GCA_037133115.1 Planctomycetota bacterium
GTGGCTCGGGGCTACCCGCGCACCGTCCCGCAGCCGGTTTTGGCGAGTTGGGATGGAACAGCACGCATCAGAACTGCAGAAAACCTTGGTCAATCCTGTTGCGCAAGGCGGTATCACCGCCGCATCTCGGTGGGTATTCTCTCCGTATGCTCACACTTCCACGATTCACGTTTGGCGTCGGTGACCGGTTTGCGCACCAAGCCGAGGCCCAGCTCGCCGCTTTCGAGCGACTCGCCGCGGACGGCGTCGTCGTTTCGCCGGTGTGGAACAAGTCGAACCGCGAACACACCTTCATTGGCAGCGAGCCGGCAAGCGTCCGGGCTGCGGCGAGTGCCGCCGTCGCGGCGCGGAAGTGGCCGCATTCGTGGTTCGTCGATGCCGACCACATCCGCCTCGAGACGGTCGACAGGTTCCTCGACTCGAGCGACTTTTTCACGATCGACGTTGCCGACTCGATCGGTAAGCCGGCGGGCGAGGCCGAGGTTGCCGCGTTTCTCGCCAAGCACGCGGAGCTCACCGCGTCGCTCACGATTCCGGGCATTGCCGCCCCGGTGCCGCTCTCGGTGGAGACGTCTGGCAGGGTGGCTCGCAGCTACCTGTTGGCGTGCCGCGAGGCCGGCGAGATCTTCCGGCACATCGGCGCGAAGCGTGGCGACCGCGTGGCCATCGAGGTGAGCATGGACGAGACCGACGCGGCGCAGACGCCGCCGGAACTCCTCGTGATTCTTGCCCTGCTCGCCGACGAGGGCGTGCCGCTGCAGACGATCGCCCCCAAGTTTACCGGCCGGTTCAACAAGGGCGTGGACTACGTCGGCGACCTCACCGGGTTCGAAAAGGAGTTTTCCGACGACGTGGCGGTGCTGGCCTATGCAGCCGACCGCTATGGCCTGCCGAAGAACCTCAAGCTCTCCGTGCACAGTGGCAGCGATAAGTTTTCGCTCTATTCGATCATCCGCCGGATCGTGGAGCGGACCGGCGCCGGGCTGCATCTCAAGACGGCCGGCACGACGTGGCTGGAGGAGATGATCGGCCTGGCCGAGGCGGGCGGCGACGGGCTGGTGCTCGCCAAGGAGATCTACGCCTATGCCTACGACCACGTCGAGGAGTTCTGCGCTCCCTACGCTACGGTGATCGACATTGACCGGGCAAAGTTGCCGCCGCCGGCCACGGTGGCTTCGTGGAACGGCCCGCAGCTGGCAGCCGCCTTGCGGCACGTGCCGGCAAATCCAGCGTTTAACCCGCATATGCGGCAGCTTGTCCACGTGTCGTTTAAGGTGGCGGCAAAGCAGGGGAAGCGATACACCGACCTGCTCCTGGCCAACCGCGACGTGGTGGCGAAGCAGGTGACCGAGAACATCTATGACCGCCATCTGAAGCCGCTGTTTGCGGCAGGGAAGACGGCGTGAAGTCGGCGATCACGATCTGCCTGGTGCCGGAGGCGCGACGCGGGCCGTTTGTGTTTCACGACGGCCTGGAAGCGGGCTGTCGAGCGGCCGCCGAGCACGGCTTCGACGGCGTCGAGATCTTTCCGGCTGATGCCGATGAGGTGGCGGCCTCGGTCGTGCGGCCGCTGCTCGCGGCCGATGGCGTCGCCCTCGCCGCCATCGGCACGGGGGCCGGCTGGGTGAAGCACGGGCTTTCACTTTGCCACGCCGACGAGGACGTGCGACACCGGGCACGGGCATTCATCGCTTCGATCGTCGATGCGGCGGGCGCCCTCGGGGCTCCGGCGATCATCGGGTCGATGCAGGGCCGAAGCGGCGCCGACGTCTCCCGGGAGTCGGCCCTTTCGATGCTGGCTGATGCCCTCGGCGAGCTCGGAGCCCGAGCCGCTCGCCACGGCCAGCCACTCCTCTACGAGCCGCTCAACCGCTACGAGACCGATCTCTTCAACCGTCAGACGGAAGCGGCTGCGTTTGTCGAAGCCAAGGGTCTCGACACGGTGAAACTTCTCTGCGATCTGTTTCACATGAACATCGAAGAGGAGAACGTCGCCGGGGCGCTCGTGGCCTGTGGGCCGCGCGTGGGTCACGTCCACTGGGCCGACTCCAATCGCCGGGCGATGGGGTTTGGCCACACCGACTTCGGGCCCGTCGTGGCGGCTTTGCGGGCGATCCAGTATGAAGGCTGGCTGTCGGCCGAGGTCTTTCCCTTGCCGACGGCCTCGGAGGCCGCGGCCCGCACGATTGCGAGCCTCAGGCGGCACCTTACAGCCTGACCCAGCGGAGAGTTCTCCATGCTCAATGGCCCCCTGCTCCACCCTGACATCCTCCGCGTGCTCGCCCGATCGGGCCACCACTCGAAGGTGCTGATTGCCGACGGCAACTATCCCTCCCTCAATAAGCGGGGCCCGCGAGCGGAGCTCGTCTCGCTCCAACTCGTGCCCGGCGTGCCCACGGTGGCGCAGGTGTTTGAGGCGGTGCTCGCGGCCGTGCAGATCGACGAGGTGTTTACGATGGGCGTCGATCGGGCCGACTCCTATGCCGCTGCGACGCCCGGCGACCCACCGGTGTGGACCGAGTACCGGCGGATCCTCGCCGCAGCCAAGTCGCCCTGCGAACTTGCCCCGATTCTGAAATGGGATTTTTACGCGGCCGTCGCCTCCGACGACCATGTGCTCACGATCCAGACCGCCGACATGCAGCCGTGGGCCAACCTCCTGCTCTCCGTTGGCTGCCGGACGTTTTCGTGAGAGGAGCGACATGAAGACCAGACCGCTTGGGCAGACGGGCCTCCAGGTGCCGATCCTTTCCTTCGGGGCGAGTTCGCTTGGCCAGGAGTTTCGCTCGGTCACGCTCGACGAGGCGCTCGGCAGCGTGAAAGCCGCGCTCGACTCCGGCTTCAACCTGATCGACACGAGCCCCTTCTATGGCCGCGGCATGAGCGAGGTGCTACTCGGCGTCGCCCTCAAGTCGATTCCACGCGACGACTACCTCCTCTGCACGAAGCTCGGCCGCTATTCGCTCGAGCACTTCGACTTTTCGGCGAAGCGGGTGGCCGAGAGCGTGGACGTGTCGCTCCATCGGCTGGGCACCGACCACCTCGACATCATCCTCTGCCACGACATCGAGTTCGTGCCGATGCAGCAGATCGTCGACGAGACGCTGCCGGCGCTGCGGAAGGCCCGGGAGCAGGGGAAGGTGCGGTTCATCGGCTTCAGCGGGTATCCGCAGAAGATCTTCCGGTTTATCTGCGATCAGGCCGACGTCGACTGCGTGCTCAACTACAACCAGTACACGCTTCAGAACACGCGGTTCGCCGATGAGACGGTTCCCTGGCTGAAAGCCAGGGGCATCGGCGTGATGAACGCGGGGCCCTTCAGCGCCCGGCTGCTCACCGACGCCCCCCTGCCCCCCTGGCTCAAGGAGCCCGAGGAGGTGAAGGCAGCAGCCCGCCATGCTGCCGAGATCTGCCGTGCCCGTGGGTCATCGATCGCGAAACTCGCCCTGCAGTTCTCGATCGCCAACCCCGACATCGCCACGACCGTGGCGGGCAGCGCCAACCCGGCGAACGTCCGCGAGTGGGCTCGGTGGGCGGCGGAGCCACTCGACGAGGAACTCGTGCGCGACGTGCACGCAATCTTCGCCCCAGTGAAGAACATCGGCCACATCGAAGGTCTACCCGAAAACAACTGATCGCGATGCGCATCGACGCTCACCAACACTTCTGGAACTACTCGGCCGCCGAATACCCGTGGATCGGCGCCGGTCTGGAGCGACTGGCGCGAGACTATCTGCCGCCCGACCTGGAGCCGCTCCTGGCCGCGGAGGGATTTGAGGGCTCCGTCGCGGTGCAGGCGCGGCAGAGCGTCGAGGAAAGCCGTTGGCTGCTGGCGCTGGCCGAGGCACACCCGCTCGTGAAGGGCGTGGTCGGCTGGGTTGATCTGCGGAGCGACCGCGTCGGCGACGATCTTCGTATGGTGGCGGCACATCCGAAGTTTGTCGGCGTTCGGCACGTTGTCCAGGACGAGCGCGATCCGCGGTTTGTTCTCGGCGAGGGCTTCATCCGTGGCCTGCGGCAGCTCCGCCAGCACGGGCTGACCTACGACCTGCTTCTCTACCCGACCCAACTGCCGGCCGCCGTCGAACTCGTGGCCTTGCTCCCCGAACAGCCGTTCGTGGTGGATCACCTGGCCAAGCCGCGGATCGCGGCGGGTGAGATCGAGGGCTGGGGTCGCGACATCCGGGCGATCGCCCGCCATGAAACCGTCTGCTGCAAGGTGTCGGGGATGGTGACCGAGGCGGCGCGCCAGGGATGGAAGCGCGACGACTTCACGCCCTACCTCGACGTGGTCCTCGAGGCCTTCGGGCCAGAACGGCTGATGTTCGGCAGCGACTGGCCGGTCTGCCTGCTTGCCGGGGAATACGCCGACGTCGCTACGATTCCGCGAGACTACTTCTCACGGCTTTCGGCCACGGAGCAGCGGATGATCTGGGGCGGCACGGCGGCGAGGTTCTACGGACTGACGTGACACGGGGCCGCGGCACTCGCGGCGAAGGAGACACCATGCAGGCCCTGCTCCTCGAACGCCCGCAGGCGTTTCGGTTCATCGACGTTCCCGAGCCGCTGGCGCCCGGCCCCGGCGAGGCGGTGGTGCGCGTGCACGCTGTGGGCATCTGCGGCACCGACTACGGGGGCTTCCTCGGGAAGATGCCGTTTTTTAGTTACCCACGGATCCCAGGGCACGAACTCGGCGTCGAGGTGGTGGCCGTCGGCGCGGGCGTGACGAACCTCAAGGCCGGTGACCGGTGCTGCGTCGAGCCCTATATCAACTGCCAGAAGTGTCACTCGTGCGTCCGTGGCCTCACCAACTGCTGCG
>JBAXOU010000244.1:0-4680 GCA_037133115.1 Planctomycetota bacterium
TCGTGTTCAAGCCGACCGGCCGTAAGGCCGCGGGCAAACCACGCTGACCGCTGAGTCTGTTGGTGGTTCACCCCACGCCTCACGGCGTTGGGCTTGTACGATCGGCACGTGAAAGCCGACCGGCCGTAAGGCCGCGGGCGTCCCCCCACGCTGGAGTTCGTGTTCAAGCCGACCTGCCAGAAGGTTATACTTTCAGTCGAAACCTCTGGATTTTGGTTGTCTAGCGGTTCGGAGGGCCGCCCCGAGGGTTCGCGGACCTGCGCGAGGGCCACGGTATGTCGCAGCGTCTTCGCATCCTCATTGCGAGCCTCTCGTCGTTCGCCGTTTGCAACGCCGCGGTGGCCGACGACGCCGTTGACCTGTTCGAGCGGCATGTGCGACCGCTGTTCGTCGATCGCTGCCAGAAATGCCACGGCGATGCGAAGCAATGGGCGTCGCTGCGACTCGATTCCCTGCAGGGGATTCTCGACGGGGGTGATAGCGGGCCGGCCGTAGTGCCGGGAAACGCGGCGGTCGGGGAGTTGGTGGCGCGGCTCGCAAGCCCCGACGACCAGGTGCGCATGCCTCCTCCCGAGGAGGGCCCGCCCGTTTCGCCGGACGTCGTCGATGCCGTCAGGGCGTGGATCGCCGCGGGGGCGGTCTGGCCGGCGGGTGATGCCCCCGTCGCGTCTCCAATGGCGGCCGCCCGTGAGACGCATTGGGCCTACCAGCCGGTCACTGCGCCGGTGCCGCCGTCGGTCGCGGACGAATCGTGGATCCGTGGCCCGATAGACCGATTCGTGCTCGCCGCGTTGGAGACCGCGGGGCTTCGGCCGGCGGCCGAAGCCGATCGGGCCACATACATCCGCCGCGCCACCTACGACCTGCTCGGGCTGCCTCCGACGACCGACGAGATCAAGGCCTTCGAGAGCGATGCCTCGTCGCAAGCGTACGAGACGCTCATCGACCGGCTCCTCGCGTCTCCTCGCTACGGGGAGCACTGGGGGCGGCACTGGCTCGACGCCGCCCGCTACGCCGACACGAAGGGCTACACCGACGTCGGTGAGACACGCTGGCACGTTCACGCCGCCCCCTACCGCGACTGGGTGATTCGGGCATTCAACGAGGACATGCCGTACGATCGTTTCCTGCGGCTGCAGTTGGCCGCCGACCAGGCAGCTCCCCACGAGCCGGAGCACCTCGCCGCGATGGGGTTCCTCACGCTCGGCCGGCGGTTTCTCGGCAACACTCCCGACATCATCGACGACCGCATCGACGTGGTCACCCGGGGTATGCTCGGTCTCACCGTGGCCTGCGCCCGCTGTCACGACCACAAGTACGACCCGATCCCGACCCGCGACTACTACTCGCTC
Source organism: Planctomycetota bacterium (assembly GCA_037133115.1). Taxonomy (GTDB): domain Bacteria; phylum Planctomycetota; class Planctomycetia; order Pirellulales; family UBA1268; genus QWPN01. The sequence continues at coordinate 1,353 of JBAXOU010000244.1, forward strand.
TACGGCGTCTTCCAGAACTGCGTCGATCGGCTCGTGCCCATCCCCAGGCGGTCCAACGCGCCGCCCGTGAATGAGGATTTCGCGCAGGGCCTGGCAGATCGCCAGCGCGAGTACGACGCCCTGGTGACGCGGAAGCGCGGCGAGGCCAACGTTCGCCTCCGGAAGCGATTCGCCGACTACCTGCTGGCGCAGCGCGACCTCGCCACGTATCCCGAACAGGAGTTTGTCCAACTCTCCAAGGAGGACGACATCCTGCCCGGGATCGTCCGGAGGTTTGAGGTGTTCCTCAGGCATGCCGAGCGGGTCGCCGACCCGGTGTTCCTACCGTGGATTCGCTACGCCGCGCTCTCGGATGGCGAGTTTCCAAGCCGCGCGTCGGAGGTCACCGCCGGTCTGCGGGCCGGCCCGCAGACGGTCAACCCGCTCGTCGCCGCCGCCTTTGCTGACCCGCCGGTATCGATGGCCGACGTCGCATCCCGCTATGCGGCGCTGATGGCGGCGAGCGACGCCCGCTGGGCCGAGACGGTCTCGGCCGCGGAGCGTGACGGACTGCCAGAACCGACCTGCCTCGCCAACGTGGCCGAAGAGGAGGCTCGTCAGGCCTTCTCGGGCGAGGGGTCGCCCTGCGTGATCCCGGACGAGCCGCTGGTGCAGACCGACTACCTCTGGGACTTCGAGACGCGGCAGGCGCTCTGGAAGGCGCGGGCGGCTATCGACGCGTGGCTGCACGCCGAGAATCCTGACGCCGCGCCGTATGCGATGATCCTCGAGGACCGCCGCACGCTCATCGATCCGCTCGTGTTCCGAGGCGGCCGCGCGGCCGCGAAGGGCGATGCCGTGCCACGACAATTCCTGGAAGTGCTCGCGGATTCCGCACGGCGGCCGTTTGAACGCGGCAGCGGCCGCCTGGAGCTCGCCGAGGCGATCGCCGATCCAACCAATCCCCTCACGCCCCGCGTGTGGGTGAACCGCGTCTGGCTCCATCACTTCGGAGCGGGGCTTGTGACGACCCCGAGCGACTTCGGGGTCCGTGCGGCCGCTCCCAGCCACCCCGAACTGCTCGACTGGCTGGCGACGCGGCTGCGGGCGGATGGCTGGCGGACCAAGCCGCTTCATCGCGAGATCATGCTGTCGGCGACCTATCGGCAGTCGTCGCGGAGCGATGCGGACCGCGTTGTGTCTGGCCACGCGGACACGATCGATCCATCCAACCGGCTGCTCTGGAGGATGAACCCACGGCGGCTGTCGTTTGAGCAGTTGCGCGACACGCTGCTCGCGGCCTCAGGCGACCTGGATCTCGCCACAGGGGGCCGCGGAGACGGCGTTTTTGGCACCCGGCGGTCGGTCTACGTCACGGTCGAACGGCAGGCTTTACCCGCCGTGTTTGGCGTGTTCGACGTCGCCAACCCCGACCTCCACTCCCCACAGCGGCCGGAGACGACGACGGCGCTGCAGGCCCTCTTCGCGCTCAATCATCCGTTCGTCGCCGACCGTGCTCGTCGTGCGGTTGTGCGGCACGCCGCAGACTCCGACGCGGAGATCGAAGAACTGTATCGCGGAATCCTCGGCCGCTCACCCTCCGACTCTGAACGGCAGGACGCAGCGCGGTTTGTCGCTGCGGCACTCGTCGAGCCTGCCGGCGATCCCCGCGTCGAGGCCGTGCTCGCGCCGCTGGAGCAGCTCGCGCAGGTGCTCCTGCTCTCCAACGAGTTCATGTTCGTAGACTGAAAGCGATGGCCATGCCCAATCAACGCCCAGACCGCATCGGCCGCCGTGAGATGATCGCGTCTGCAGGCGCTGGCCTCGGGTTCGTCGCGCTGGCGGCGGCGCTCGCCGACGCGGGTGATCTCACCGCCGTGCCGCCTCCCGCCGACGCACTCGCCCCCCGGCCGCCGCACTTCGCGCCGCGGGTGAGGCGCGTGATCCAGTTTTTCCTCAACGGCGGTCCGTCGCATATCGACACCTTCGATCCCAAGCCCCTCCTGGCGAAGTATGCGGGCCAGCCGCTGCCGTTTTCGATTGCCACCGAGCGCAAGACGGGAGGTGCGCTCGCCAGCCCGTTTCGGTTCAAGCGGTACGGCGACAGCGGGCTGGAGGTCAGCGAACTCTTCGAGCGCACCGCCGCGCACGCCGACTCGCTGGCGGTCATCCGCTCGATGCGGGCCCGCCTACCCAATCACGAGCCGTCGCTGATGCTGATGAACTGCGGCGATGCGGTGCAGCCGCGGCCGAGCGTGGGTTCGTGGGTGCTCTATGGTCTGGGCACGGAGAACCGCAACCTTCCTGGCTTCGTGGCGATGTGTCCGGGGGGACAGCCGGTGAAGGGCCCCGACAACTGGCAGTCGGGCTTCCTGCCGGGCGTGCTCCAGGGTACGTACATCGACAGCAAGCACGAGCGCGTGGAGGAGCTGATCGAGAACATCCGCAGCGGCCATGCCACGGCCACCATGCAGCGTCGGCAGCTCGACATGCTCAGCCGCCTGAACGCCGCCCATCGCGCCGAACGCCACGATCCCCGCCTCGAAGCTCGCCTCCAATCGTTCGAACTTGCCTATCGCATGCAGATGGAGGCCACCGACGCCTTCGACGTGTCGCGGGAGCCCAAGCACGTGCGCGAAGCATACGGCGAAACGGTGCATGGCCGGCAGACGCTCGTGGCGCGGCGGCTTCTGGAGCGCGGAGTGCGGTACGTGCAGTTGTGGCACGGACAGGGGCAGCCGTGGGACCATCACTCAGACATCGAGAAGAGCATTCGGCAGCATGCGGGCGAGCTCGACGGGCCGCTGGCGGCGCTGCTCACCGACCTCAAGCGACTGGGCATGTTCGACGACACGCTCGTCGTCTGGGGGGGTGAGTTCGGCCGCACCCCGGTCTCCGAAGGGGGCACGGGCCGCGACCACAACCCCTACGGATTCACGGTCTGGCTTGCCGGAGGCGGCGTTCGCGGTGGCACGGTGCACGGTGCCACCGACGACTTCGGTTTCAGGGCGGTCGACCGGCCGGTGGAAGTGCACGACCTGCACGCCACGATCCTGCACCTCCTCGGATTCGACCACGAACGGCTCACCTACCGCTACGCCGGCCGCGACTTCCGCCTCACCGACGTTCACGGCCGCGTGATCGGCGACATTCTGGCGTGATCCCACCGCGCCCGCATTTCGCGGTACAACCTCGCGCGGCCGCCGTCCAAGCCCAACGCCGTGAGGCGTGGGGCGAACCGCCACAGGACGCCGCGTCCAGCGTGGTTCTCCCGCGGCCTCACGGCCGGTCGGCTTGAACACGAACTCCAGCGTGGTGGGACGCCCGCGGCCTCACGGCCGGTCGGCTT
>JBAXOU010000245.1:0-4666 GCA_037133115.1 Planctomycetota bacterium
ACCTGTGTGCCTTCCCGGTTCGCAGTGGGCTCGGGGCCTCTCGTAGCACAGGTTGGCAACCTGTGTCCGACTGGTGACGTGGCCGGGGCATGCCCATGCCCCTCGCGTGCAACGCTTCCCCATAGCATAGGTTTTCAACCTGTGGCCGATGAGCGGGGCGCTTCACGCCATCGGCAGCCGGGCTGCCGATACGGCTGACCGGAGCTCCTTCGGGAGCGGGAAGTAGACGTCTTCCTCGCGGATCGACCGCTCCTCCACCTCGGCGCCGAAGCGGTCCCGCAGCCAGGTCAAGCAGTCCTGCACGACGGCCTCGGGGGCACTGGCGCCGGCCGTGATCACCACCGTCTCCTCGCCGTGGAACCACGCAGGGTCGATTTCTCCAGCACCGTCGATGAGATGCGCGGGGATGCCACGCTCGCGGGCAAGTTCGGCGAGCCGCTGGCTGTTGGAGCTGTTTTGGCTGCCAAGCACGATCACGAGGTCGGCTTCTTCCGAGAGCAGGCGGACGGCCTCCTGCCGATTCTGCGTTGCGTAGCAGATGTCATCCTTCGGCGGCCCGACGATCTGCGGAAACCGCTCTCTGAGCCTGGAGATGATTCGCGAGGCGTCGTCCACCGAGAGCGTGGTCTGTGTGAGGTAGGCCAGCTTGTCGTCCGTGCCGAATGGGAGCGAGTCGACGTCCTCCGGTGACTCCACCAGCGTGAACGCCGCCGGCGCCTGGCCGATCGTGCCGATCACCTCGTCGTGGCCCTCGTGGCCGATGAGCACGATCCGGTAACCCTGCGTGGCGTACTTGATCGCCTCGAGGTGCACCTTGGTGACGAGCGGGCAGGTCGCGTCGATCGCCCGCAGTCGCCGCTCGGCCGCCACCCGCCGGATCTCCGGCGCCACACCGTGGGCGGAGAAGAGCAGGACCGCGCCCTCCGGCGCTTCTTCCACGGAGTCGACGAACACCACGCCCTGGCGGATGAAGCGGTCGACCACGTGCCTGTTGTGGACGATCTCGTGGAACACGTAGATCGGCGTGCCGTGGAGGCGGATCGCCGTCTCCAGCGTCTCGATGGCCATGTTGACGCCGGCACAGAAGCCGCGGGGACTGGCGAGGAGGATTTTCATCGGGCGTTCCGGCTCGGGGCGGCAGCGGGCGGGAGGCCGCCGCCATCGGGTACAACGGTTGGCACCGCCGGAGCATCGTAGTGGAGGCGGCGAAACGCGGCCAGACAGGCCGGTCGCTGGGGCTCCCCGCCGCGGCGTGAGGGAGCAGTGCATGCAGGTCGGGACATCACACTCGGCGCCGTCGCCGCAGCACGGTCAGGCGGCCGCCCGCGACCCCGTGGCGTGGCGGCTGGCCGATCTGCCGACGAACGCAGACCTCGCCGCCGCCGAGGCCTTCTGTCGGGCCGTCGCCCGCCGCCACTACGAGAACTTCACCGTCGCCACCCGCCTCGTGCCAGCGCAGCTCCGCCAGCACCTCGCCAATGTCTACGCCTTCGCCCGCTGGGCCGACGACCTCGGCGACGAATCGACATCTCCGACGGAGGCCACTGTCGCGCTCGCGGCATGGCGCGAGGAACTCGACGCCTGCTTCGCCGGCCGGCCGCGACACCCGGTGTTTCTCGCGCTCGCCGACACGATCCGCCGCACCGGCCTCGACCGTGCGCCCTTCGCCGACCTGATCGCCGCGTTCGAGCAGGACCAGCGACAGACGCGGTATGCGACCCGCGACGACCTCGCGGGCTACTGCCGCCGTTCCGCCGATCCCGTCGGCCGGATCGTGCTGGCGCTGGAGGGCTGTCGCGATCCACAGGTGGTGGCGATGTCCGACTCGATCTGCACCGGGCTGCAACTCGTCAACTTCTGGCAGGACGTTCGCCGCGACCGGCTCGCCGGCCGCGTCTATCTTCCGCTCGACGACATGACGCGGCACGGAGTCGATGAGGCGATGCTCGATGCGCCGTCGGCCTCCCCTGCCCTGCGGCGGCTCCTCACCGACGAGGTGGAGTGGGCCCGCCGCTGCTTCGCCGAGGGAGCGCCGCTGGCCGATGCCGCCCCCGCCGTGCTGCGGCCCGCGATCGAGATGTTCATCGGTGGCGGGCGGGCTGTCGCCGACGCCATCGAGCGAGCGGGTTTCGACACGCTCTCCCGGCGGCCCACGGTGGGCCGCTGGGCGAAGGTGCGGCTCGCGGCCCGCGCCTGGTGGCGATCCTGCGTGGCCGGCGGGGGCCGCGCATGACCACGCTGGCGGCCGATCACGCGGCGTGCGCGGCGATCCTGCGGCGATCGGGCTCGAGCTTCGCCATGCCGATCTCACTGTTGCCGGAAGCGAAACGCCGCGGCACGACCGCGCTCTACGCTTTTTGCCGGGTGGCCGACGACATCGTGGACGACGCCGCCGATCGTGAAGCCGCCGCCGCGGGGCTAACCGCTTTGTCCACCGCCACCGACGCCGCGATCTCGGGCCTCCCGGTCGATGATCCCGTGCTCCGCGCCGTCACCGACACGATCCGCCGCTACGCGGTGCCCGAGCAGTGCCTGCGGGACATCCTCGCGGGCGTGCGGATGGACCTCAACCGCAGCCGCTACGAGACCCCCGCCGAACTCGAACTCTACTGTAGCCGGGTGGCGAGCGCCGTGGGGATCGCCGCCATCCACGTGTGGGGATTCACCGACCCCGCCGCGATCGACCTCGCGCATGACTGCGGCGTCGCCTTTCAACTCACCAACATCCTGCGCGACATTCCCGAGGACCTCGGTCGCGGCCGGGTCTATCTGCCGGAAGAAGATTTCGTGGCGTGTGGCTGCACCGTGGACGACCTCCTGGCGGGTCGGATCGGCCCGCCATTCGCCAGGCTTGCTACGCTGGAGACCCAGCGGGCGGCAGCGCGGTTTCGGCGGGCGGCGGCCCTCGACGGCATGCTCTCCACCGACGGCCGGGGCGTGTTTCGCTCGATGTTTGGCGTCTATCGGACACTGCTCCGGGCGGTGAGCCGCCAGGGAGCCGGCATCTTCACGGCGAAGGTGCGGGCCTCCAAGCCGCGGCTCATGGCGGCGGCGCTTGCCACGCTCGCCTGCGGGACGAAGGTGTGGCAATGAGCGCAGGGCGCGGTGAGCAGTCGCACGTGGTTGTCGTCGGCGGCGGACTCGCCGGACTCGCGTCGGCGGCGGCACTCGCGGAGAGCCGCTGTCGCGTGACGCTGCTCGAGGCGCGGCGGCGGTGTGGCGGCCGCGCGGCGTCGTATCAGGACCCGGTGGGCGGCGGGCTCGTCGATGCTTGCCAGCACGTGGCCATGGGCTGCTGCACCAACTTTCTCGACCTCTGCCGCCTGGCCGGCCTCGACGATGCCCTGCGCCGCGACCGGACGCTCTGGTTCATCGGTCCCGACGGCGACCGCAGCCGCTGCACGCCGTCGCGGCTTTTGCCGGCGCCGCTCCACCTCGCTCCCCTGCTCCTCGGCATGCGGCATTTCTCGGTCGGCGAGAAGTGTGCCCTCGGCTTGGGCATGCTGCGGCTGGCGCGGCATCGAACCGCCGACCGGGCCGATGCGGCGACGGCGCTGGAGTGGCTGCGATCGATCGGCCAGCCCGAGCGGGTGATTCGCCTCTTCTGGCAGCCGGTGATCGAAAGCGCGCTTGGCGAATCGATCGACCTCGTGGGAGTCGCGGCCGCTCGCAAGGTGGCGGTCGACGGCTTCCTCGCCCATCGCGACGCGGCCGACCTGATCGTGCCCACCGAGCCGCTGGGTCGGCTGTTCGGCGACCGGCTCGTCCGCTGGCTCGAGGCGGCGGGCGTCGTCGTCGCCAGCGGGATGACGGTCACGGAGATCGAGCGGGCCGCCGATGGACGGGTTGCCGCCGTCCGCTGTGGAACGGAGTCGATCGCCGGCGATGCCGTCGTGCTCGCGGTGCCGTGGAAGGCTGCGGGCCGGCTGGTGCCCGATGTCGTGCCGGACGTGGCCGAGCAGCTGGCGGGATCGCCGATCACGGCCGTGCATCTCTGGTTCGATCGCGATGTGATCGACGTTCCCCACGCCGTGCTCGTGGGCCGCGTGTCGCAGTGGGTGTTTCGCGGCGAGCCCGGGTCCACCACGCCCGGCCACTGCCAGGTGGTCATCAGCGCGTCCCGCGGGCTGATGCAGAGTGAACGGCGGGCGATCGTGGACCAGGTCGTCGCGGAACTGCGCGAGGTCTTTCCGGCCGCCCGCCATGCCACGCTCCGCGACGCGAAGGTCGTGACCGATCCCACGGCCGTGCTCTCGGTCAGGCCTGGCGTCGATGCCCAGCGGCCTGCCGCCATCACTCGCCTGCCCAATCTCTTTTTGGCAGGCGATTGGACGGCCACGGGCTGGCCATCGACGATGGAGGGGGCGATCCGCAGCGGCCGCATCGCCGCGGCGGCCGCCGGCCGGTATCTCGGGATCGCCGTGCCGGCCGTGGTGCCTGACCTCCCGAAAAACCCTCTCGTGCGGCTGATCACGGCGGACTGACGCTGGTTTCTACGGGTCACACGTGAACCTCGCGTGTGGTCGCGGCACCGCAGCCGGCCGAAGACATGCTCGGCGCCGGCGGGACTTGTGAGTTCTCTGCTCAAACGCTTCGGAGCAACCGCTAAGTGGCACAAGTCGCACCGGCTTCTGCGCGTGCCTCCGATCCGGCTGCTCCCCCTTCC
>JBAXOU010000246.1:0-4577 GCA_037133115.1 Planctomycetota bacterium
GCCCGCCGAGCCGACGCCGTGGCTGCCGATGGCGCTGCGGGTGGGCACGGGTTTCGTGATCTCGACCCTCGTGTACTTCGTGTTCGAGACGCCGCGGCTCCGCGGGCTATCGCGGCAGGTGCGGTGGCCGCTGATGGTGGTGACCGCGGCGGTGGCGCTCGGAGCGTCGGTGCTGCTGCTCATCGCCGGGGGCGTGGGCGGGCCCACCAACTGGACGGGCGAGACGACGCTGGGATCGCTTGTGCCGCGGTTTGTGGCGGTGGGCTTCTGGTGCGTGATCTTCTTCGGGTTGGAGACGATCGAGGATCTCTACAAGACCGAGATTCTGCTCGCCGAGGCCGAAGCGATGATGATCGACGTGGAACTTCGAATGCTGAAGGCGGAAGCGGCTGCCCGAACGTTCGAGGTGCGGCAGCTGCAGGAGCAGATGAATCCCCACTTCCTCTTCAATGCGCTCAACGCCGTCGTGGCCAGCAAGCACGATCCCGAGGCGGTGGAGACCGTGACCCGCGACCTCGCCGACTACCTGCGATTCACGCTGGGCGAGGCACGCACCTTTGAGCCGCTGTCGCGGGAGCTCCAAGCTCTGGAGAAATATCTCGGTGTGCAGCAGGCGCGGTTTGGCGACAATCTCATCTGCCGCGTCTCGTGCGACCGCGCGGCGCACTCCATGCTCGTACCGCCGATGCTGATTCAGCCGCTGTTGGAGAATGCCCTGCACTATGGTTCCCAGACGAGCAGCATGCCGCTGAAGGTGACCGTGACGGCCAAGGTGATCGAGGGCTGGCTCGAGGTGGTGGTCGCCAACACGGGCCGCTGGGTGACGCCGGACACGACGCGGTCGCCCTCCACGGGCATCCGCTCGCTGCGAAAGCGGCTGGCGCTCTTGATCAACGAGGATGCCACCGTCGAGACGGTGATCGATCCGGATCTCGACGGCGGCTGGGTCCGCGTGGTGATCCGGATGCCAACCACGATCATTCAGCCGCCGACTGCCCTGAAACCGGCCCGGGCTCCGGAATCCGTCTGAAGCACATTCATCGCGCCGATGCCCTCCACGCCTTCGGAAGCCGCCATGGTTACCGCCCTGCTCGTCGACGACGAACCCCTGGCGAATATTCGGATGCGGGAACTGCTTGCCGCCCATCCGGAGATCGACGTGATTGGCGTGGCCGGAGGCCTGAAAGCGGCCCGGGCCTTTCTCGAGACGCGCTCGCCCGACGTGGTGTTTCTCGACGTGGAGATGCCCGGGGGCAGCGGCCTCGACCTGCTTGTGAGCGTGCCCGGCACCACGCAGGTGGTGTTCGTCACGGCCCGCGAAAAGTATGCGGTGCAGGCGTTTCAGGTTGCCGCCCTCGACTATCTCGTGAAGCCCGTCGACCCCGAGCGGCTCGCCGATACGGTGGATCGCATCAACAAGCAGGTCGCGAGCAGGCGGGGCCTGCCAGAGAATGTGAGTGAGCGTGACGACGATGAACTCGAGGCTGATGGTGCAGCCAGCGAGGCCGCGCTGGGGCTCAATGACACAGTGAGCGCCCCGCTGGCCGACGCGCTCACGTCGGCCGTGATGACCGTCGGCGACATCTGCTGGATCGAGTCGCTCCGCAACTTCACCCGGGTCGCACTCAAAGGGCCTCCGCGGGTGGTGCTCTTCCGCCGCCGACTGAGCGACTGGGACAAACTTCTGCCCGCCGATTCGTTCGCCCGGATCGGGCGGTCATACCGCGTCCAACTCGCCCTCGCGGAGCAGGTCGAGTGGGACTCACGGCACGAGACGCGAGTGACGTTTGGCGACGGCGTGGAGCCCCTCACGCTCGGACGCATGCCCGCCATGCGGCTCCGCGAGATCCTCGGCGGCACCGCCTAGCCGCGGCCAGGGCCGGGCTACCGCAGGTTGCCAACCTGCGGCTACGTGGTGGCAGCAGCGGTTGTCTGTCGTAGGTGCAGGTTGTCAACCTGCACCTGAAGTGCTGGTCGGCGTTGCCTTCCCGCAGGTTGCCAACCTGCGGCTACGTGGTGGACGGGATCACAGCCAGAGGTCGGCGGCGATCGCGGCCAGCAGCACCAGGCCGATCAGGGCGTTGGCCGAGAAGAAAGCCTGGTTGACCCGCGAGAGATCGTCGGCTTTCACGATCGCATGCTCCCAGACGAGCAGGGACACGATCGCGGCCAAGGCTATCCAGTAGATCCAGCCAAGCTCCGGGACCGCGAGGGGCAACGCGGCCAGCAGAAGCATCGTGGCCACGTGGAGCCACTTCGCCAGCCGCAACGCCCGCGGCACGCCGAGCCGCGCGGGAATGCTCTGCAGGCCGTGGGCGGCGTCGAAGGCGGCGTCTTGGCAGGCGTAGATGATGTCGAAGCCGGCGACCCAGAGCATCACCGCCAGACCGAGAATGGCGGCGGGTAGCACGTCGGCCGGGTCGCGGGTGAGCGTTTGGCCGCGGAGGGCGATCCATGCGGCCACGGGGGCGAAGCCGAGGGCCGCGCCGAGCCAGAGATGCGCGAGGGCCGTGAACCGCTTCGCATAACTGTAGCCCAGCAGCCAGGCGAGCACCGGCACCGAGAGCACCAGCGGCAGCCAGTTGGGCAGGAAGAGGAGTGTGGAGGCGATGAAGGCGGCCGACGAGACGACGACGAGCAGGAGCACCTCCCCCACGCTCACGTCACCACGGGGAAGATGCCGCGCGGCCGTGCGCGGGTTGGCGGCGTCGATCGTGCGATCAACGAGCCGGTTGAACGCCATCGCCGCGGTTCGGGCCGTGACCATGCAGAGCAGGATGCCGAGCGTGCCCCGAAGAGCGCCGACGGGCGACGTCCAGTCGAGCGCCGGGTCGCCCCCCCAGCGGATCGCAATCAGCGCCGCCATCACGGCGAACGGCAGGGCGAAGATCGTGTGGCTAAACCGCACGAGCTCGAGGTAGGTCTGCAGCCGCGAGGGGCGAACAGCCGGCGCGGGCGACGTACCACTGGAGGCCGCCGTCGCCATCAGGTGGCCTCGCCCCAGCGGCGGATGAGCGAGTTGGCCACGCCGAGCTGGTCGCAGATCCGCGCCACGACGAAATCCACCAGATCAGCAACGCTCGCCGCACCGTGGTAGAAGCCCGGGGCGGCGGGCAGGACGACCGCGCCCGCCTCGTGGATCGCCTGCATGTTTTTCAGTTGCGGCAGCGAGAGGGGCGTTTCCCTCGGCACCATGACCAGCTTTCGCCGCTCCTTGAGATGCACCTCGGCGGCCCGGTGGATCAGGTTCTCGCCCATCGAATGCGCGACGGCGGAGAGCGTGCTGCCGCTGCACGGGCAGATCACCATCGCAGCGGTGAGGAAAGAGCCGCTGGCGATCGGCGCCATCAGGTTTTTGTGGTGGTGGTAGGTGAGCCTGCCCGCGGCGGGGGTCGCGTGGCCGAGCAGTGCGGCGATGTCGAACCGCTCGAGATCGATCGTGCGGCCGAGTTCCGTGGCGATCACGGCCTGGCCCGACGGGCTGATCGAGAGGTGGACGTCGCGTCCGGCTTCGAGCAGCACCTCGAGGAGCCGCACGGCGTAGGGGGCTCCCGAGGCGCCCGTGATTCCGACGACGAGTGGAGCTGCTGCGGCCATCGTTCAGGTGCTCCGCGTAGCGACGTAGAGCGTGGCGATGCCGAGCGTGAGCGGCACGACGTCAACGCGACTGAAGCCAGCCTGCTTCACGAGAGCCGCCAGAGCCTCGCCCGACGGAAACTGCTCGACGCTCTGGTTGAGGTAGGTGTAAGCGTCGGAGGAGTTGCGGGCCACGGCGTTGCCGAGCCGCGGCAGGACGTTGCGGAAGTACCAGAGGTAGAAGTTGCGGATGGCAGCGTTTCGCGGCAGCGAAAACTCGAGGATCGCGAGTTTTCCGCCCGGGCGACAGACGCGGGACATCTCGGAGAGTCCCTGGGCCGTGTCAGCGATGTTGCGGAGGCCGAAGGCGACCGTGACCACGTCGAAGGCGGCGGTGGGGAAGGGGAGGTCCATCGCGTCGGCCTCGACCCATTCGACGGGGAGCCCCGCCCGCCGCGACTTTTCCACGCCACGGTCGAGCATCGGGCGGCAGAAGTCGCTGCCCACCACGCGGACGGCCGGTCCGGCCTTGCGGGCATAGGCGAGGGCGAGGTCGCCGGTGCCGGTGCAGACATCGAGGACGGCGCCGGCGGCCGGCGGTGGGGCACGGTTGACGGTGACATGCCGCCACCAGACGTCGATCCCGCCTGAGAGGATCCGGTTGACGAGGTCGTATCGTGGCGCGATCTCGGCGAACATCCCGCGGACGCGGCCGCCGCTCTTGTCGACGCCGCTCTCCTCTGCGTGATCGGCGGGCATGCGGCAGCCTGTCGTGGCGGTGGCGTGGGGAATCGATTCGGGCGGCACGACGGCATTCTCGCGGGATGACCAAAAGTCGCTGGCAAAGCCGCGACACCAACAATCGTATCCCGCAGGGGGCTACGGCGGGAGGGATCGCGGTCGTGGGCGATATTCCGCGGCCGCAACGCGGCAGATGAACAGATCGCTCCGGGCCAGGCTCTGTCGTGGGATTTCCGTGGCTTCTGATTTCCGTGGCTTCT
>JBAXOU010000247.1:0-4555 GCA_037133115.1 Planctomycetota bacterium
CTCGCTCGATGCTTCCTCCGCTTCGCCATCGTGGCTGCGCGGAGGAAGCAACGCCGGCTCCCGGGCACGGGCAGCCCCTCGCTGCCTCCCGTAGCACAGGTTTTCAACCTCTGTGCGTTCCCGGTTCGCATTGGGATCGGCGTCGTCAAAGCCGACCGGCCGTAAGGCCGCGGGCAAACCACGCTGGACGCGGCGTCTGGTGGTGGTTCACCCCACGCCTCACGGCGTTGGGCTTGTACGAACGGCCGCGCAAGGCACATGAAGACCCTGTCTCACAAGTCCCGCCGGCGCCGAGCATGTCTCCGGCCGGCTGCGGTCGCAAGACGACACGCGCGGTCAACTTGTGACCCGCACACGACGTGGGGGCGGATCAGCCGGCTCGGGAGAGCACGGCCTTCGCGGCCATCTCGTCGATCTTCGCTTTGGGGAGCACGGTCCAGGTTGGCCCAGACTCGATGAACACCGTGGTCTGCGGCCCGGTGACCCTCTGCAGGAAAAACCAGCAGCGGGAGAGGTGCCGCTCGTCGTTGGCCGCCGAGATCACCACGAGGTCGAAGACCCCGAGGTGGTTGCAGACGCGGGCGAGCGCCGAGTCGACGTTGCCCGGCACCAGCTGCACGCGGGCCTTGCCGTGGAGCCGCTGGTGGGCCTGCTTGAGCGACACCCCCGGCGGATCGGTCGGCCCGCGGCTCTCGAAGCGGTCGAGGCCGACGTAGTTGATGTCGGCGGCGGGGGTCGCCGAGGTCGCCACCTCGAGCAGCCGTTCCGTTCTGGCGAGGGTGCCCACGCCGAGTTCCAGGATTCGTCGAGGCGGCACCTTGACGGCGTGCCGGTAGATGGGCCTTTCTCCCGCCGGTTTGGAGAGCCGAGTGAGCCACAATGAACGGATCATGCCCAGCCGACCCATGAGAGCCCCCCACGTTCCGCGACAGTGAGAGCCCCTCGGCCCCCTTCGGGTGGATCGGCGTCGGCGGGGGCGACGCTGGAAGGGCGGCGGGGCACCCGTCAGACCTTGCCGAACCGCCACGCGAGTGAAAACCGGCGTGGTCGTTTCAGCCGGCGATCGTCTGGTAAAGTATCGGGCTAGGTGACGACGTTTTCCCTCGCACTTCCTCCTGCCATGCCCACCACCGCACGCACGCTGCTCGACAAGATCTGGGACGATCACGTGGTCTGCTCGCCCGCGGGCGAACTGCCGCTGCTCTACATCGACCGCCACCTCGTTCACGAGGTGACCAGCCCGCAGGCCTTCGAGGGCCTGCGACTCGCCGGCCGCAAGGTCCGCCGGCCCGAGGCGACGTTCGCGACGCCCGACCACAACGTGCCGACGAGTGACCGCCGGCTGCCGATCGCGGACCCCATCTCGAAGCAGCAGATTGACACGCTCCGGGCAAACTGCCGCGAGTTTGGCGTCAGGCTCTTCGACCTCGACGACGCCGATCAGGGGATCGTGCACGTCATCGGGCCCGAACTCGGGATCACGCAGCCCGGGATGACGATCGTGTGCGGCGACAGCCATACCGCCACGCACGGCGCCCTTGGGTCGCTGGCCTTCGGGATCGGCACGAGCGAGGTGGAGCATGTGCTCGCGACGCAGACGCTCCGGCAGGCGAAGCCGAAGTCGCTCGAGCTCCGCGTCGAGGGTCGGTTGCCCGCCGGCGTGACCGCCAAGGACATCGTGCTTTACCTGATCGGGAAGCTCTCCACGGAAGGGGGCGTGGGGCACGTCATCGAATACACCGGCGAGTGCATTCGCAGCCTCGGCATGGAGCAGCGGATGACCGTCTGCAACATGTCGATCGAGGCTGGCGCCCGGGCGGGGATGATCGCCCCCGACGCGATCACCTTCGACTATCTCCGCGGTCGCGACCTCGCGCCCAAGGGGGCCGCGTTCGACGCGGCGGTGGCCCGCTGGGAGAAACTACCGAGCGATCCCGGGGCCGCCTACGACCGCGTGGAGATCTTCAAGGCTGCCGATGTGGTGCCACAGGTCACCTGGGGCACGAACCCCGCGCAGGTCACCGGTGTAGACGCCACGGTTCCCGATCCGGGACGGTTTGCCGATTCCAACGACCGCTCGAGCGCCGAGCGGGCGCTCGACTACATGGGCCTCACGGGAGGCACGCGAATCGTCGACATCCCGCTCGACCGCGTGTTCATCGGGTCCTGCACCAACAGCCGGATCGAAGACCTTCGGGCGGCGGCGGGTGTCGTTCGCGGCTACCGTGTGGCGCCGACGGTGCGGGCGATGGTGGTTCCGGGCAGCGGTCGCGTGAAGCGGCAGGCCGAGGCCGAAGGGCTTGACCGCGTGTTCCGGGAGGCCGGCTTTGACTGGCGGGAGGCGGGTTGCAGCATGTGTCTGGGCATGAACCCCGACACGCTCGCGCCCCAGGAGCGGTGTGCCTCGACGAGCAACCGCAACTTCGAGGGCCGGCAGGGGAAGGGGGGCCGCACCCACCTCGTGTCGCCCGCGATGGCCGCGGCCGCCGCCGTCACGGGCCACTTCGTCGACGTTCGCGACTGGCAGTACAAGTAACAGCCCGACACGGAGCAGCAACCCGACAGGAAGTCCGAGTGCCATGCAGTCGTTCACCACGCACACCGGCGTCGTCGCCGCCCTCGACCGGGCCAACGTCGACACCGACCAGATCATTCCCAAGCAGTTCCTCAAGCGGATCGAGCGGACCGGCTTTGGCCAGTTCCTCTTTTTCGACTGGCGGTTTCTTGCCGACGGCGGGCTGAACCCGGAGTTCGAACTCAACCAGCCTGCCGCGGCCGGAGCGAGCGTGCTGCTCGCGCGGCGTAACTTCGGCTGCGGCTCGAGCCGCGAACACGCCCCGTGGGCGCTCGCCGACTACGGCTTCCGCGCGGTGATCGCCCCGACGTTCGCCGACATCTTCTTCAACAACTGTTTCCAGAACGGCATCGTGCCGATCCGCCTCGACGAGGCCGACGTGGAGGAACTCTTCAAACGGGTCAGCGCCGCGGCGGCCACCGGAAGTCAGTATCGGCTCACGGTCGACCTGAAGGCCTGCACGGTATCCGACGACGCTGGCTTCTCGCGATCGTTCACGGTCGATCCGTTCCGTCGCCAGTGCCTCCTCGAGGGGCTCGATGACATCGCCCTGTCGCTTCGCCACACCGATGAAGTCGCGGCCTGGGAAGCGGCGCACGGCCTCCCCGCCGTGTCGGGTTGAACGCGATGGCACGCCGCGGTCTGGCTGCCTTGGTCCTGGCGGCGGCCTGCTCCACGGTAGGAGCCGGCCCCGTTGCCGTCACGCCGCTCGGAATCGAGGCGCGGCAGATCTCGCAACTGGCGACATCGCCGAACGGGCAGACCGTCTACGGCGTCGACGAGTCCCGGCGGAGCATCGTGGCGATCGATCCGTTTGTCGTGGGCCGTTGTCGGGAAGTGGTCGGAACAGCCGTGGACGGTCGACCTCAGCCGGTGTCGCTCGCCGTCCTGCCCGGCGACATTATGGCGGTGGTCTGCCGCGCGGACGACACCTGGTCGCTCCGTACCTATCGCACGCGGCCGGAGGAATCGGTCGATGCAACGCAGTCGTTGCAGGAGGTCATCCTTGGATACGGCGACGGGCCGGAGACAGCCGCCATGGCGGTGAGCCGGACTCGCGACTGGTTTGCGGTGGTGGGCCTTCCGCCACCGCTGCCGCCCGTGGTTCGTGCAGCCTTCGCCGGCCCGGGGGTGAGGCGGCGCCCAGACGAGCCGTCGGCTGGCGGCCGTCCAGTCGCCGTTGCGGTCGGGCCAGCCGACGAACTCGTGACGCTCGAGGCTTCCGGGCCGAGGGCGGTGGCCAGCCTCGTCTCCACGGGGCATGGCGGCCGCGAACTCCTGCGGCTCGACACCGGATTGACCGACGTCCGGGGCGTGGCCTTCGCCCGCGACGGTTCGTCGCTCTGGGTGATCGCCGGCGAAGTGGAAGGCGACGGCCGGCAGCCTGCTGGACTCTGGCGGCTCGACGCTGTGATTCGCGAGGGCAGCCAGGCGGTGCGGCCCACGTGCGTCGCCCGACTGGCCGATCCCCGCGCGGTGGTGGCGGTGTCGGACCATAGTCTGGTGGTCGTTCATGGCACGCAGCCGCGAACCATCAGTCGCATCGATATGACCGCTGACGAAGATGTGGTCGACCCAAAGGAAGAACGGCGTGAGGAGGGTGAGCGATGAGCGGTTCGAGGCGCGAGAAGATCGAGGCGATGCTCAGGGACGACCCGCAGGACGTGTTCCTGCGGTACAGCCTGGCGCTGGAGCTGGAGTCGACGGGCGAATGGGAGGCGGGCCTCGAGATCCTCGAGCAGCTCGCGCGGGAGTCGCCTCCCTACGTGCCCGCCTTCCACATGGCCGGGCAGCACCTCGTGAGGCACGGGCGGATCGACGACGCCCGCCGGGCGCTTCGCGAGGGCATCGAAGTCGCGCGGGCGGCCGGCGAAGCCCACGCCGCCGCCGAGATGGCCGAACTGCTCACGAGCCTGGGCGCCGCTGGCGAAGGCTGACCTATCACGTCTCAGGAAGCCGACCGGCCGTAAGGCCGCGGGC
>JBAXOU010000248.1:0-4548 GCA_037133115.1 Planctomycetota bacterium
AAACGTCCACCGCATTCCCGTCAACGGTGGCCCGACGACGCGAGGCCTCGAGCAGGTTGAGAACTGGATTGGGACGTCGACGTGGGACGTGATCCACTTCAACTTCGGGCTCCACGACATCAAACACGTGGGTGATGCCGGCGCGGCCGTGGATCGCGAGGTGGGCCATCGGCAGGTGGAACTCGACGCCTATCGCGATAACCTGCGGGCGATTGTGAAGCGTCTGGAGCGGACGGGTGCGAGGCTGATCTGGTGCACCACGACACCGGTGCCCGAGGGGGCGAAGGGCCGCGTGCCTGGCGACGAGGTGGCCTACAACGCCGTGGCGGCCGAGGTGATGAAGGAGGCCGGGGTCGAGATCAACGACCTCCATGCCTTCGCGGCTCCGCGGATGGCCGACATCGGCAAGCCTGCCGACGTCCACTACACGGCCCAGGGATCGCAAACCCTCGCCAGTGAAGTCGCGCGGCGGATTGAGGCCGCGCTGCCGCAGGCCAGGTGACAACGCGGTGGCACCGCCATCAGGCCCGGGCCGCGAACGCCCGCGACCAAGCCTTGGCGGTCGGCCAACTGCCGAACATCGACGACGTGAACGCCGAACCGGTGCTGGTCATCCCCCGCCAGATCCCGCTCGTGGGATTCCGCACCGCCACGTCGTCGAGGCCGTCAGAATTAAAGTCGCCGACGGTCGCGAACTGGCCGATCGGCAGCGCAGCCCAGGCCGATGTCGAGAAGGCCAACCCATTGCTCACCGAGACGAACCACGTTCCGTCGGCCCGTTGGGCGAGGAGATCGGTCCGGCCGTCGCCGTTGAAGTCACCCGGCCGGATGTTGCTCCACGTGGTCGTGGGGTCCCAACTGCCAAACTTCTTGGGCACAAACGCCGTCCCGCTGCTTCTGAGCACGCGCACCTTCCCGGTGGTGGAGTTCCAGAGGGCGAGGTCGTCTCGACCATCGGCGTTGTAGTCGCCCACGGTGCCTACCTGGCCGATCTTGAGCGTGGCCCACAAACTCGATGAGAAGGCCGTACCGGTGCTCGCCGCAACGATCAACTGCCCGTCGGACCGTTGGCCGACGATGTCGTCGCGGCCGTCGTTGTTGAAATCGCCGGCAAGCACGTTGCTCCAGGTCACCGCCGGATTCCAACGTCCAAACCGAGAGGGACTAAAGCCCGATCCCGTGCTCGTCAGCACCTGCCAGGCGCCGTTGTTCGAATTGCGAACCGCGATGTCGGACTTCTTATCGCCGTTGAAGTCGCCGACCGTGGCGAACTGGTATGCCGCCACGGAACCCCACTGCTGCGGCGTTGGCGTACCGGAGGCCGGATTCTTCGTCACCCACCACGTTCCGGCATCCGTCTGCGTGGCGATGTCGGTGCGATTGTCGCCATCGAAGTCGCCGGAGACCGAGTTCACCCACGTCGTACCGGCCGGCAGAGACGCCAGCGTGGTTGTCGTGAAGGAGTTGCCCGTCGACTCACTGACGACGATCTCATCGCCGGCCATGCCGATGACTGAGTTTGATTTTGAGGCCGGGTCGGGCGTGGCGAAGACCACCACGCGGCCGTAGCGGTTGCCAACGACGCCGAACTCCGCGTATTGAAAGAGGTCGCGGCCGGGCCCGTAGCCGATGTCGGTGGTGGTGGTGTTGGAGATGAAGTTTCGCTCGGCCTCGGCGATCGAGAGCGCATTCGGGGCGACGACGGCGCCAAAACTCCAGGGCTTGTTGAACCAGCCGTTGGTCGAGGCTGAGTTGGCACCGGTCGTGGCGAGCGAGGGCGTGTTCGTCAGGGTTATCCCGCCGCCGAGCCGCGCGGGAAACGTCGTTGGCACCAGCCCCCAGGTGCCGGCCGGGAACGTCTTCTTTTCTGCCGACGTCGAGACGGCGTTTTGGAGCGTGCCCGAGGGATACACGAAAGGCCCCGGTGTGGAGCCGGTGATGTTTGCCACCTCGGTGTTGTACGTGAAGATGACGAAACTGACGTTGTGGCCGACGGGGTCGAACTGGAGCACGCCGGTGGCGACGTCGAAGTAGGCGGTTGGCTCCGTGGCCGCAGCAAAGCCAGCAGGCCGGGAAAATTCGGTGCCAGGGGAGACGGTCATCAACGCCCGCGATTCCAACCGCTCGGCGGCGAGTTGGGCACGGCGGAGATCGGACCGCCGGCGACCGGAGCGATTCTTTGCGGAAAAGAACATCGCGTTGCTCCTGCGACTAGTGCCATGCCCCGAAACGTTCCCGGCCGGCTTCTCACGAAGCCGTCCAGGCGCCTCTAGGCAAACTAGGAAAGGTTATGCGTACGGTCAACCATACGGCTCTTCTGGGGCCGTGGTTCGCGCGGTCCTGTTTCCAGCACGAGGAGCGTATGACACTGTTTTGACGGACCGCAGGGCGAACTTTCCCCGGCATTTTGCGTATAGTCATGGATGGAAGGTACATCCGTCTTGATTCGGGCGACCCACGTGGCCGCCCGGTCCAACCTCGCGAAAGCACAAGGTGGTGACCTGCCCCGGCAACGGGTCAGGAGGATGTGCGTCAGGCGTTGCTCAAAACCCCCTAAAAGGGTGGGGCGGCGGCTGGCGAAGCTTTCGATGAACGTCTTGGTCGGTGGTCGAAGCCACTGGGGACGCTCACGGGCTCCTTTCCTTTGGTCGAAAAGGAAGAGAGCACCTCATGAACATCGGGTTTCCATCGATACGAGTGGACGGTTCGAATCCCCGGCACCATCTCTGGTGTAACAACGGCACGTGGTGGGTTCACTACACGCTCCACTTTGGCGGCCGCAAGCGGCGGATCCGACGGTCGCTCGGGACGCGGGCGTTCGACGTGGCGGTTCGGCGGCGGGATGACCTCCTCGCGCGACTTGCCTGCGAAGGCGAGCCAGTGCCCGAGCGGCGGCCAAGGCGGATCGCCCCGGCTAGTCCCGCCCCCCTGGACGGTCTGCACATCCTCTCGTTGACGACCGGGCCAACGCCACTGTTCGCGGGCCGCCGAAGCGGCCTGGAAGCCTGAACACATCAAGGAGTTTCGGCATGGCCGAGCCAGCAGCGAAATCATCGATCTGCGAGGTTGCGGGCACGATCCGGCACCTCGATGCGTTGCGAGCACGCCAACTCGTGGACACGTTCAGGAAGCCGGTGGTAGCAGACAACGCGGGCCTGTCTCGCCACGTGGACGACCCAGTCATCGAGGAAGCCTGGGGCTGCGTGACGCTGCATCGGGCGGCGATCCACGACGCTCGGCCAGATGTGGTCGCGTATGCAAAAACCCACCTGCACCTGCACGGGTTGCTCCGGCTGCCGCTGTCGGTGGCTCGGGAACTTGTGGAGCACCGCGGGCACATCTATCTCGACAGGCTGGCCTCGATCACCGACTCTGTCGCGGCGACGCTCGCCAGCCACGTGGGGGGATCACTCTCGCTCGACGGCCTGCGGACCCTCTCGGAGCCTTCAGCCATCGCGCTCGGGAGCCATGGCGGTGGACTTTCGCTCAATGCGGTGGCGCACCTCGGCGAGGCCGCGGCACGGGGTCTGGCCCACCACGCGCATGACCTCCATCTCGACGGCATCGTGTTGTTGGGGCCGAAGGCGGCGGCGGCACTGGCCCGCCACCGCGGAAATCTCCACCTCAACGGTATCGCCGTGTTGGCGGGTCGCGCTGCGCGACACCTTGCCTGCCATGCGGGCCAACTGCATCTCCATGGAATCTCCGTTCTCTCGAACGATGCGGCTGCGGCTTTTGGGCAACGCGCCGGGCACCTCTGCCTCCAGCGGCTATCCCGCCTGACGCCGTGGCAGGCGGAGGCACTCGCGGGGCACCGGGGCGAACTGCAGATTCCCGCCGTGCGAGTC
Source organism: Planctomycetota bacterium (assembly GCA_037133115.1). Taxonomy (GTDB): domain Bacteria; phylum Planctomycetota; class Planctomycetia; order Pirellulales; family UBA1268; genus QWPN01. The sequence continues at coordinate 3,849 of JBAXOU010000248.1, forward strand.
GACGATGCGGTGGCGGAATGCCTGGGTCGCCACCAGGGGTCCCTGCTGATCCACGTGCCGGCCAACCTCCCGCTGCACCGGCTCGAGGCCCTCGTCCGGCATCAAGGGCCGCTGGAGATCTCGGGTCTGGCCAGGCTCGACGAGCGGCGGGCCAGGGTCCTCGCCGCCCAGCCCGGCCCGCGGAGCATCCACGGGCTGTCGTGCTTGTTCATCGACGGCGTGACACGACTCTCCCCGGCGGTCGCGTCGATTCTCGCTACCCACACGACGGGCGGCTTGGCTTTCAATGATCTCACCGACCTGACGGAAGACGTGGCGCGGGAGCTTGTGAAGCACCCGATGCTCAGCCTCGACCGGCTCGCCGGGGTCTCGGATCGGGTGGCGGCCATTCTCGCCACGCATGCCGGAGCGGTTCTCTCGCTTCGTGGGTTGAAGGAGGTGAGCCCACGGGCGGTCGCGAGGCTGAAAGCCACGCCGAGCATCGAACTGAGTCGCAGGCTCTACGCCGAGGACAACGCGTCTCGCAACCCGGTTTCCGCACCCGTGGTCGTCGGTCAGCCAGTTGGGCAAGATCTCGTGCGTCTGATTGCGCAAATTGCGCATGACGGCGAGGAGGCATTGCGCAAGAGCGTGCCTTCATCCGACGAATCGGCATGACGGGAGGGCTCCACGTGATCCCGAGGCTCCCTCAGTAGCACAG
>JBAXOU010000249.1:0-4461 GCA_037133115.1 Planctomycetota bacterium
TTCGCCGCCGGCTTCCTGGCCGCCGTCTCGACGCTCGCGATCCTCGCGGCCCGCGACTTCCGACCGGAGATCGTCGACGGAGTGACGTGGTTCGCCGTCGGCCACCACGAGGCCACGATCCATCTTGTGGCCGACGCCCTCTCGGTGCCCTACGTCTGTTTCACGAGCGGCCTGATCTGGCTCGTGAACGCCTTCGCCGGGAAGTACCTCCACCGGGAGCCGGGCTTCACGCGATTCTTCATCCTGCTCGCCCTCTTCGGCACCGGGATGAACCTGATGGTGCTCGCCGACAGCATCGACGTCTTGTTTGCGGGCTGGGAATGTGTCGGCATCTCGTCGGCCCTGCTGATCGGCTTCTTCCACGAACGCGGCAACGCGGTCCGGGCGGCACTCCGGGCCTTCACCACCTACCGCATCTGCGACGTCGGCATCCTCGTGGCCAGCGTCGTGATCCACCGCGCGGTCGGGTCCGGCGACTTTGATCGCGTGTTCGGCACGAACTGGCCGCACGGTACCTGCCTCGTGCCGGCGACGACCGCCACCGTGATCTGCCTCCTGCTGGTGTTCGCCGCCCTGGGAAAGACCGCCCAGGTGCCATTCTCCGGCTGGCTGCCCCGCGCCATGGAAGGACCGACACCGTCGAGCGCGATCTTCTACGGGGCCCTGTCGATCCACGCCGGGGCCTACGTGCTGCTGCGGTGCGAGGCGCTGCTCGATCAGGCGCCGCTGGCCCGCGCGGCTCTGATCGTCATCGGGAGCGGAACAGCGCTGCACGCCGCCTTTGTGGGCAAGGCCCAGACTGATCTCAAGAGCATGCTCGCCTATGCCTCCATGACCCAGGCCTCGCTGATCCTCGTGGAGATCGGCCTGGGCTGGCGGGTGATCCCCCTGATGCATGTGATCGGTCACGCCATCGTTCGTAGCCTCCAGATCCTCCGCTCGCCGTCGGCCCTACACGACCGCAACGAACTGGACGCGGCCCTCGGCGGCCATCCCGGCCCGGGTGGCCTCTGGCCGGTGAGCCTCATGCCCGCACGCTGGCAGCAGGCGATCTACCGCGTCGCCCTCGATCGCGGCTACGAGGAGATGGTGATCGGCCGGTTCGTCGTCGGCCCCGTCCTTCGGCTGCTCGACACCGCCGTGACGGCGGAAAAGAGGTGGATCCGATGGCTGTCGGGCGAGCCTGTGGGAGGCGAGCGATGACGTCGATCCTCGCCCTCGAAACCCCCCGCGACTGGATGTTGGTGGCGGCCGCCGCCACAGTGGCCGCGCCTCTTGTCGGCGGCGGCCTTGCCGCGGCCGGCGTGGCGTCACGGTCGCCACGATTGCTTGCCATGGTCGCATCAGGAATCTCGCTGGTCGCGAGCCTCGTGATCGCCGGCGCGTGGGCCGTGTCCGACGGAACGCCCGTCGGTTTCGGCGAAGCGATCGGCGATGGCAGACTCGTGTTTATCGACGGGCTCACTGCGGCGCTCGTGCCTTACGTTGCCTTGATTTCGATCGCGATCCTGCTCGTGGCGCCACGGCGGTCGCTCGACAGGGCCGCCGTGCGGCGCGCGCTCCTCGGCCTCGCGGCCACCCTGGCGGTGTTCCTCACGTCGCACCCGCTGGCCTTGATCGCCCTCTGGATCGCCACGGCTCAGCCCACCTGGCGGGCGACCCGCGTGACGCCGGGGGGCCGGCCCGCAGCCCGCGTCTACGCGATCTACACGACGCTTGCGATTGTCTGCATGGCGGCCGGCACGTTCATGCTCGTGGCCGATCCCCCGTGGGAGCGATTGAGCGGCATGGTGGGAACCACGGGGGGCTGGCTGGTGGCCATCGCGGTGATGATCCGCAAGGGCATCGTGCCGTTTCATTCCTGGTATCCGGCGCTGTTTTCCGGTGCCCCAATGTCGACCGCCCTGGCGGCGACGATGCCGCAGGTCGCTTCCTACACCGCGGTCCGACTGCTCGTCGGGCACGCCGACGGCGTGGCGGTGGAACTCGAGGTGCTCGCCGTCTTGGCCCTGGTCACGGCGGTCTACGGGGCGGCGCTGGCGCTCGTGCAGCGTGATCTCCGCGGATTCATCGGCACCTTCGCGATGAGCCAGTCGGCGATCGTACTGGCCGGACTCTCAGGCAGGCTGCCGATGGAACTCAACGGCGCGTTCTGCATCTGGATCTCGAGCGGCCTGGCGATCACGGGCATCGGCCTGGTGACGTGGGCCCTGGAGAGCCGTGCCGGCGACATCTCGCTCGAGACCCTTCAGGGGAGGTTCTGGGACGCCCCCGAACTGGCCGCCTTCTTCCTGCTCTTCGGGCTGGCGGCCATCGGCCTGCCGGGCACGCTCTCGTTCGTCGCGGACGACCTGATCGTGTCGGGCAGCCTCGACGACCACCTCTCCGCCGGCCTGATGGTGATCGGCTCCACGGTGCTGTGCGGGATCGCGGTGATGCGCTGCTGGTTTCACGTGTTCGGCGGCCCCTCCCCCGTCGACAGCCCCCGCCACGCGATCCTCGGCCGCGAGAAGGTGCCCCTGACGATCCTCATCGGCACGCTGTTTGTGCTCGGCATCTGGCCCGGCCCGCTCGTGCAGTCGCTCGAGCGCGCCGCCGAAGGCGTGCTTCGAGCCGCCGCGGCCGAAGGCTCCACCCCCGACCAGCCTGGGCCGCACGGCGCGGTTCAGGACCGTTTCCGCCATGAGATCTCCGAGTCCCGGCCCCACGCTCCCTGACACGAAAGGCTCCTTCCATGACACCCCTGTCGCTCGCAGCCAGCTGCGATCACATCCCGGCGGTCCTCGCCGTGTTCAATGCCGAGCAACTCGGCCGCATCCTCGAATCGCTCGAGCGCAACCTGCTCACGCCGATCCCGCTCTGCTTTGTGCTCGGGCTGATCTGCACCCGGATTCACGGTGGCATCAAGATCCCGAAGGAACTCTACCTGACGATCGCCATCTTCCTGCTGATGTCGATTGGGTTCATCGGTGGCCACGAACTGGCACACGAATACCACGAGCACGGTATCTCCACGATCTGGAAGCCGGCGCTGGCCACGCTGATCCTGGGATGCGTGACGCCGATCACGTCGTATGTCGTGCTGCACTACATCGGCCGGCTGTCGATCGCCGACTCGGCAGGCATTGCCGCCCACTACGGCAGCACATCGGCCGTGACGTACGCCGTGGCCAACTCGTTCGTGGAGCAGACGCAGCATCCGGCAAACAGCTTCCTACCGACACTCGTCACGATTCTCGAATGCCCCGGCATCGCGATCGCGCTGGTTCTCGGTGCGGCGCTCTCGGCCCGAGAGCGGGCCGCCAAGGCGGCCACGACGGGAAGGCCCGTCCGCGAGTCGAAGCTCGGCGAGGCGCTCTATGAGGTGATGACCGGCCAGTCGATCCTGCTGATGGCTGGGCTGCTGGTGATCGGCTTCATCTCCACGCTCTTCATGGATCCGAAGGGATTTCAGCCCTTCTACGATTTCTTCCAGAGCAAGGGGATGCTGTTCCGCGGCGCGCTCTGCATCTTCCTGCTGGAGATGGGCCTCGTGGCCGGCGAGCGGCTGGGCGACCTCGTCAAGGTAGGACCGTTTCTGGTGGCCTTCGGCATTCTGATGCCGCTGATCCACGGGTTCTTTGGCGTCTACCTCGGCCACCTTGCGGGGCTCAACCTCGGCGGCTGCACGGTGCTCGGAGCGATCGTGGCCAGCGCGTCGTACATTGCCGCACCGCCGGCCGTGCGGCTCACGCTGCCGGAGGCGAATCCCACACTGTCGATTACCGCAGCCCTGGCGATCACGTTCCCCTTCAACATCGCCTTTGGGATCCCGATCTACTTTGAGATGGCCAAGTGGGTCGGGGCGACCTGATCCGGGTACCATTCACGCACGACCCCACCCCACTTTGAAAAAGGAATCAATCATGCAACTTTATCCGCTGAAGCTCGTGACCATCGTCGGTGAGTCGATCATCATGGAGGACATCGCCGAGGAGACTCTGAAGCTGGGCGCGTCTGGATACTCGCTGACCGATGTCAACGGACAGGGATCCCGCAGCACCCGCAACGTGATCATCACCACCGGCTCCAAGACCATGAAGGCCGAGCTCGTGGTGCCGATGGAAGTCGCCGAAAAGATCCTCAAGCACGTCTCGCACAACTACTTCGAACACTACGCGTGCATCGCGTGGGTGTCCGACGTGCAGGTGGTGCGGGGCGAGTCGTACATCGCGAGATAACGGCTCTGCCATGAACGACGCCGCCGAGACGATCCGCCGCAGGGTGGCGCTCAGCGGCGTCGTGCAGGGCGTGGGCTTCCGGCCGTTCGTCTGGCGGCGGGCCACGCGGTTGGGGCTCGCTGGATGGGTGGAGAATGACTCCGCCGGGGTGGTGCTTGACCTGCCCCCCTTAAACGTCGCCACTTTCAGAGAGAGAATCTCTGGTGGCGCAAACCAAGGGAGGGCAAGAGATGCCACGAGG
>JBAXOU010000250.1:0-4460 GCA_037133115.1 Planctomycetota bacterium
ACCTGTGCTACGAGAGGCCCCGAGCCCACTGCGAACCGGGAAGGCACACAGGTTGACAACCTGTGCTACGGGGCCGGCAGGATGCCGGCCGCGGAAGCGGACGGGGCCGGCAGGAGGGACAGCCCACGTGAATCAATGCTGCAGTTTCTTGTAGCGGAAGCGGTGTGGCTCGTCGGCAGCGAGGCCGAGTCGCTCCTTGCGGCTCCGCTCGTAGACCTCGAAGTTGCCTTCGCAGACGTGGACGTAGCCATCTCCCTCGAAGGCGATGATGTGCGTCGCCAGTCGGTCGAGGAACCAGCGGTCGTGGGTGATCACCACCACCGAACCCGCGAAGCTCATGATCCCTTCCTCGAGTGACCGGAGCGTGTCAACGTCGAGGTCGTTGGTGGGCTCATCGAGCAGGAGCAGATTGGCTCCGCCGCGAAGCAGTTTGGCGAGGTGCACGCGGTTGCGTTCGCCGCCCGAGAGCGTGCCCACCTTCTTCTGCTGGTCCGGGCCCATGAAGTTGAACTTGGCGACGTAGCTGCGGGCGTTGACCGCCCGCTTGCCCAGTTCGATCGTGTCGTGGCCCTCCGAGATCTCCTCGAACACCGTCTTGATCGGGTCGAGGGCGTCGCGGTTTTGGTCGACGTAGCCGATGTCGACGGTGGAGCCCACCTTGACCGTCCCCGAGTCGGGCTTTTCGGCCCCCACGAGCATTCGGAAGAGGGTCGTCTTGCCGGCACCGTTGGGGCCGATGATCCCCACGATGCCTCCCGGCGGAAGCTTGAACGACAGGTTTTCGAAGAGGATCTTGTCGCCGAAGGCCTTGGAGATGTTTTCGACGTCGATCACCTGGTCGCCGAGCGGCCGGCTGGCAGGAATGAAGATCTCGATGTCCTGATCCCGCACGGCCGCCTGCTCCGCAGAGAGCTTCTCGTAGGCCGCAAGGCGGGCCTTGCTCTTGGCTTGCCGCGCCTTGGGCGACATCCGCACCCACTCGAGTTCCTTGTCGAGGGTCTTTTGGCGGGCGCTGGCCTGCTTCTCTTCGAGTTCGAGCCGGGCCTTCTTCTGCTGGAGCCACGACGAGTAGTTGCCCTCAAAGGGAATGCCGCGGCCGTGATCGACCTCGAGGATCCACTTGGCGACGTTGTCGAGGAAATAGCGATCGTGCGTCACGGCCACCACGGTGCCGGTGTACTCGGCCAGATGCCGCTCCAGCCAGTTCACGCTCTCGGCGTCGAGATGGTTCGTCGGCTCGTCGAGGAGGAGCAGGTCGGGCTTCTCGAGGAGCAGTTTGCAGAGGGCGACGCGGCGACGCTCGCCACCGGAGAGGTTCGTCACGCCCCAGTCACCGGGCGGGAGGTTCATCGCGTCCATCGCGATCTCCACCTGCCGGTCGAGATCCCAGAGATTCTTGACGTCGATCTCGTCCTGCACCGTCGCCTGTTCGGCGAGGAGTTTCTCCATCTCCGCGTCCGAGAGCGGCTCACCGAGGCGGGTGTTGATCTCCTCGAACCGCCGCAGCACGGCCCGCGAGTGGTCCACGGCATCCATCACATTTTCGAACACGGTCTTGCCGGGATCGAGATGCGGCTCCTGCTCGAGGTAGCCCACCGTGTAGCCCTCGGCCAGCCGGGCCTCGCCGTCATAATCCTTGTCGATGCCCGCCATGATCTTCATGAGCGTGCTCTTGCCGGCGCCGTTGCGGCCGAGCAGGCCGATCTTCGAGCCCGGGTAGAAGGCGAGGTTGACGTTCTTGAGAAGTTCGCGCTGCCCGAACTTCTTGTTCAGGTCGCTGATTTGGAAAATGAAGGCCGGACCCATCGGATGAACGGTGCTCGCACAAAGGGGAATGGGACGGGAAAACTGTCGGCTCACGATCCTAGCAAAACCCGGGCGCGGCATGAGGGGCCGTTGCTGGCCCGCGGGGCATGGTCTACGATGCTTCGTGGCCTTCGCACCGCCAAATTCAGACCGCCGACGAGGAGTTGCCCATGCCCGACTACATCCATCCCGAAGTGCTCGTCTCAACCGAGTGGGTGGCCGAGCATCTCTCCGACCCGCAGGTGCGGATCGTCGAATCGGACGAGGATCGGGCTCTCTACACGCAGGGTCACATCCCCGGCGCCGTGGAGATCGACTGGGCGGTCGACCTGCAGTGCCAGGTCGTCCGCGACTACATCGACCGGGCCGCATTCGAGAAGCTCTGCGCCGAGCGGGGCATCTCCAACGACACGACCGTGGTCTTCTACGGCGACAAGAACAACTGGTGGGCCTGCTACGCCTTCTGGGTGTTCAAGCTCTACGGCCACAAGGACTGCCGGGTCATGGACGGCGGTCGGAAGCGCTGGGAACTGGACGGCCGGGCCTGGTCGAACGAGCGGGTCTCGTCTCCGCGGGCCCACTACACAGCGCAGGAGCAGGACGGATCGATCCGGGCCCTCCGTGACGAGGTGCTCAAGCACACGAAGGCCGGCAAGCAGCTGCTCGACGTCCGCAGCCCGGAGGAATACCGCGGCGAGCGGATGCACATGCCCGACTACCCCAACGAGGGCGCCATCCGCGGCGGGCACATCCCCGGCGCCCAAAACGTGCCCTGGCCGATGAACTGCAATGAAGACGGCACGTTCAAGTCGGCCAAGGACCTCGAGAAGCTCTACATCAAGGAGCTCAAGATGAAGCGGCGCTCCCCGACGATCGCCTACTGCCGGATCGGCGAGCGGTCGAGCCTGACCTGGTTCGTGCTCACCTACCTGCTTGGGTTTGGCAACGTCAAGAACTACGACGGCTCGTGGCTCGAGTGGGGCAACGCCGTCCGCGTGCCGATCGCCAAGGGCGGGGAGCCGGGCGGTGCCGCGGTCGTGGGGTCGGCGCCAGCGATCCACGCCTGAGCCATGGCGAGCGTACGAGAACGCCTCGATGAACTGGTCGGCGAGTTCGCCGACCTCGACGCGCGGGAGAAGCTCGAACTTCTCGTCGATTTCGCCCACGGGCTGCCGGCGCTGTCGGCGGAGTATGCGGCGCGGAAGGCGGTCGAGGATCGCCGCGTGCACGAGTGCCAGACGTCCGTATTTCTCTGGACGGAGTCGGCCGATGGCTCCGCCCGGCTCGTCGCCGAGGTGGCCCCCGAGGCGCCGACCGTGAAGGGCTTCGTGGCCATCCTCGCCGAGGCGATCAACGGCCGGCCAGTGGCCGATGTCGCCACGATCTCCGACGACATTCTCGAACGGATGGGGCTTGCCGACGTGCTCGGCATCCTTCGCACCCGCGGCCTGAGGGCGATCGTCGCCCGCGTGAAGCGGGGCTTCGCAGAGCACGCCTCGGGCTGAGACGCTCCCTCCCACTCTCACTCCCAACGAGCAGACCACACCAGAAAGGACCGACCCCATGTCACCCGCAGAGAAAGTGGTCGCCGGCGTCGATCTTGGCGGCACCGCCATCAACTACACGTTTCTCGACGAACGCGGTGAGTTCCTCATCGACGGGCTCTGCGAGCATCCGGCCCGAAGCGTCGAGGGCCCCGACATCTGCATCGGGCAGATCGCCGACGGCCTCGAGATGGCATGCGGCAAAGCGGGCGTCGACCGGGCGAAGCTCGTGGCCGTCGGCCTCGACACACCGGGCCCGGCGAGCGGGTCGGGGGTGCTCAGCAAGAAGGGCTCGACGAACTTCGTCCACCCGGCGTGGGCCGGCTATGACATGCGGGCCGGCCTGGAGTCACGACTCGGCCTGCCGGTGACCTACCTCAACGACGGCAATGCCGCGGCTCTCTGGGGCCACGTGTCGATCTTCGGGTCCGACAACACGGCCACCAGCGTGTCGGCGATCATTGGCACGGGCCTGGGCGGCGGCGTGATCGTCGGTGGCCGCGTGGTCACCGGCCGCAACGGCTTCGGCGGTGAGCTCGGCCACGTGCTGATTCCCCACGAGGCCGTGCCCGGAATCGAGGGCGCCGTGCCCGCCTGCAACTGCGGACGCACGGGCGACCTTGAATCGCTCTGCTCGCTGACGGCGATCCGCCGCACGCTGCTGCCGCACTTCCTGGCCCGAAACCCCGGCCACCCCCTCGCGGCCGACGAGATCGGCGACGCGGCCAAGAAGGTCCGCGGCCTGGCGGAGCGAGGCGACCCGATGTGCCGCGACATCTTCCGGGTGCAGGCCCACGCCCTTGGCCTGTTCTTCGACGAGATGGTCAACGTGTTTGATCCTGACGCGTTGATCGTCGGTGGCGGTGCCGTGGAGACGTCCGACGAATTTCGCCGCTGGTTTCTCGACGAGATCCGCGCGGGCATGCCGTCGCAGCGGGAGGAACAGGCCGAACTGCCGATTCACGTGATGCCCACCGGTGATTCGGCTGGAGCGAGAGGGGCCGCCCTCGACGCCGCCCGAATGGTCCGCGAACGCGGCCTCTGAGCCACCCACCGCGCTCGAGCCGTGCGAGGCAGCGACAGGCACACAGGTTGACAACCTGTGCTACG
>JBAXOU010000251.1:0-4401 GCA_037133115.1 Planctomycetota bacterium
GTCTGCCCGTGCCCGTCGCCGGACGCTCGCTGCGGGCTCCGGCCCTCCGCTCGCTCGATGCTGACTTCGCTCCGCGGTCCAGACTCCGCTTGTCAGCAACGCCGGCTCCCGGGCACAGGCAGCCCCTCGCAGTTCTCCCCCCGTAGCACAGGTTTTCAACCTGTGTGTCTTCCCGGTTCGCATTGGGCTCGCGGCATCATCGCTTGAATGTGTGATTCCGGAAGGGGGAGCAGCCGGATCGGAGGCACGCGCAGAAGCCGGTGAGACGTGTGCCCCGCGGCGGTCGCTCCGGAGCGTTTGAGAAGAGAACTCACACGTCCCGCCGGCGCCGAGCATGTCGCCGGCCGGCTGCGGAATCGCAACGACTCGCGAGGTTTCCTTCGAGTGAGCGTCGGGCAGGATGCCCGACACGAACGTCCGGCGATGGGGCACTGGCAGCCCCGAGCAGTCGCGAGATCCTTGTGCAGGTTGACAACCTGCACCTACGTGGGAATGCCCCGAGCAGCGTGGCGGACACATTCACGCCTGCGGCGGGTCGTCCTGATACATGCGGTACTTCTTCGTGACGATCGCCCCGCCCCGCTCGAGCGTGCGGCGCGAGAGGTAGTTGCTCTCCAGCACCCACGAGAACTCCACCTCTTCCAGGCCCCACTTGATGAATCGCTCGTAGAGTCCGCTCATCAACACCAGGCCGATACCCCAGGCTTGATACTCCGGTACCACGTTCGTGCTGATCGCCCGCAACCGCTTGATGGCCTTCTTGTTCCAGAGCAGCTTCAGGAAGCCGAATGGAAACAGCCGGCCGTCGATCGCCTTGATCCGCGGGTTGTAATCGAGCAGGCAGAACACGGCCCCGACCGGCTTGCCCCCCACCTCTGCCACGATCGCGAGCTCCGGCTCGATGAGATACTTGAGGCTGGCCGCCATGTGATCGACCTCGCCGGGGGTGAGCGGCACGAAGCCCCAGGTTCCGCCCAGGCTCTCGTTGTAGATGTGAAGGAACATCCGCACCTCCTCGGCGAACCGGCTCTTGTCGAGCGGCCGCAGTGTGACGCCGAACCGTTCTTTTACGCCCTGGATCATGGTGGCGAGCTTCGGGTCGATGCCGTCCAGCATCGACGTCTTGCCGTAGAAGGCGAACATGTCCTCGATCTTGCCAAAGCCGGCGTCCTCGACGAGGTGGGCGTACCACGGCCGGTTGTGCGTCATCATGAAGAACGGGGGCGTGTCGAACCCATCGATCAACAAGCCGCACTCGTAGTTGAGCGTAGGATTCGCCGGGCCGCGGATGCATGTCATGCCCTGGGCATGCAGCCAGTCGCCCGCCGCCTGAAAGAGCGCCCGCGAGGCTGCCGTGTCGTCGTCGCACTCGAAGAAGCCGAAGAAGCCCCGTTGCTCCTTGTAGCGGTCGATGTGGCCGGCGTTGACGATCGCCGTGATCCGCCCCACGTCGCGGCCGCCCCGCGTGACCAGAAACGACTGGCTCTTCGACCGCTCGTAAAACGGGTGCTTGCGGAACCCAAGCAGTTCCTCCTGCGACATGATCAGCGGCGGCATCCAGCAGGGATCGTCCTGATAGATCCGCCAGGGCAGGTGGATGAACCGCTTCTGCTGACTCCTCGTTTCGACCGGCTGGATGGCGATATCGGCCACGGAAACCTCCCTGTTTTCGTGCATCTTGGGTGGCCGCGGTCGCGGGCGTCAAATCGGCCTGCGGCGATCGCAACCCACCACGACCGCCCATCGTCAGGCCCGGCGGATGGTCGCGAACCACGCCCGGGCCCCGCCGGTCGTGAACTCGGCGCCGGCGATCCCGGGCACCACTTCAAACCGTGATGGCTCGATCGACTCGACAACCCAGCCGTCGCGAAACGCCTCGCGGAGTTCGTGCTCGGCGACCCGCCGCGGGCCGTGGGCTCCCGGCTCGTCCGTGGCGAAGCAGAGCACAAACATCCTCGCACCGGGTTCGAGCAGCGCGGCGACCGCCCGCACGTAGGCCGCCCGGCCCAGATCGTCGAACGTGTGAAAGAGCCCACAGTCAGTCACCGCATCGAACCGTTCGGGGATCGAGCCGAGGTCGCGGGCATCCATCCTCAGGAAGTTCACGGCGACGGCCCGCTCCGTCGCCTTTCGCCGCGCCGCCTCGAGCGGTGGCTCGAGGAAGTCGACCCCGGTCACGGCGCGGCCCCCCTCGGCGAGCCAGATGGCGAGGTCGCCCGTGCCACAGCCGCTGTCGAGTACGCGGCCCCCGATCCCCTCGGCAGCCTCCACGAATGCCCGCTGGGGACGGCCGATGTCCCAGGGCGCGCGTGGGGCGGCATAATAGGCGGTGAAGCGTTCCTCGGCCGGCTCGGCGTCGTGGGTCATGCCGGCATCATACCCGCACGACCCACTTCCCGGCCTCCGGCGCCGTGATCGGGCCTCTTCGCGAGCCACAGCATGCCGCACATTCTGGTCGTCGAGGACGAGCAGCACCTCGCCTTCGGCATCAAGTTCAACCTCGAGGCCGAAGGCTACACCGTGACGACGGCCGGTGACGGTCCGGCGGCGCTCGCGGTCATCGAGTCGGCGCAGCCACCGCTCGACCTCGTCGTGCTCGACCTGATGCTCCCGGGCATGAGCGGCTACGCAGTCTGCGAGACGCTTCGCGGCCGCGGCGACCCGCTCCCCATCGTGATGCTCACCGCCCGGACGCTCGTCGAAGACCGGATCCGCGGCTTCGACGCGGGGGCCGACGTCTACCTCCAGAAGCCCTTTGATCTGGAGGAACTGCTCTCGGTGATCCGCAGCCTCCTCTCCCGCCGCGGCCGCGACGACCGCCCGCCCGAACCGGTGGAGGCAGCCGCATCGGCGACCGTGCGGTTTGGCTCGGCCGAGGTCAACTTCGAGACCTGGGAGGCGACCTGCCGGGGCGAGCCGGTGAAGCTCACGAGCCTCGAAATGAAACTGCTCAAGTACCTCGTGCAGCACGAGGGCAAGGTGGTGACCCGCGACGAACTCCTCACGAAGGTCTGGGGCATGAACCGGCCGCCGGCGACGCGGACGGTGGACACCTTCATGCTCAACCTGCGAAAGACGTTCGAGGACGACCCGTCGCGGCCAGTCCATTTTCTTTCGGTTCGCGGCACCGGCTACAAGTTCGTCAGCGACCGAGCAGCGCCGCCGCGGCCTGCCCCGGGTCGGGCTGTCTGAGCAGCGACTCGCCCACGAGCATCGCGGCGATCCCCGCCGCCTCGAGCCGCGCGACGTCGGCCCGCGTTTTGATGCCGCTCTCGGCCACGAGCAGCACCTCGTCGGGCACCTGCTCGCGGAGCCGCAGCACCGTGTCGAGGTCGGTGGTCATCGACTTCAAGTCGCGGTTATTGATGCCGACGAGCGTGGCTCCAAGATCGAGCACGCGGGGGAGGTTCGCCGGATCGTGAAGTTCCACGAGCGGTGTCATCCCGAGGTCGAGAATCTCGCGGTAGAGGCTGCGCAACAGGCAGTCATCGAGGCACTCGGCGATCAGGAGCACCGCGTCGGCGCCGTGAGCCCGTGCCTCGATCACCTGGTAGCGGTCCACCACAAACTCCTTGCGGAGCACGGGCAGCGGCACGGCGATCCGCGCGCTCTCGAGATCGACGAGGCTGCCACCGAACCCGGGGCCGTCGGTGAGGATCGAGAGGCAGCTCGCCCCGGCGGCGGCATAGCCACGCACCACTTCCTCGATCGTAGCCCCCGGGCGGATCTCCCCGGCCGACGGGCTCTTCCGCTTGAACTCCGCGATCAGTTTGATGGGCCCCGGCGCGGCCAGGGCTCCGAAGAAATCCCGCACCGCCGGTGCCACGGAGAGCCGCCCCTCGAGCGCTGCCGTCGGCACCCGGTCGCGACACACCGCCACTTCGATTTTCTTCCGCGCCACGATTTGATCGAGGATGTCAGGCATGCCTGAAGGATAGCCCGTCTATCCTCAATCTCCAGAGGGATTGGCTGCATCGGCCGACCACCGTACGCCGTACGGCGTTACGCTTCCTGTGGCTATGCCACATGGCTCACAGGCTGACGGCCACCGCAGCCGGCCGGCGACATGCTCGGCGCCGGCGGGACGTGTGAGTTCTCTTCTCAAACGCTCCGGAGCGACCGCCGCGGGGCACACGTCTCACCGGCTTCTGCGCGTGCCTCCGATCCGGCTGCTCCCCCTTCTGGAATCACATGAGAGGGATGATGCGAACCGGGAAGACACACAGATTGAAAACCTGTGCTACGGGGGAGAGCAGCGAGGGGCTGCCCGTGTCCGGGAGCCGGCGTTGCTTCCGACGCGCAGCGAGGATGGCGAAGCGAAGGAAGCATCGAGCGAGCGAAGGCCTGGAGGGCAATCCTGTTCGGCACGGCAGATGCAGGACGGGTCGACCCACGTCTGGC
>JBAXOU010000252.1:0-4389 GCA_037133115.1 Planctomycetota bacterium
CGACGGGCATGGGCAGTCCCGAGCGGGAGGTAGCCCAGGAAGGCACACAGGTTGAAAACCTGTGCTACAGCCAAGACACAGACACAGGTTGAAAACCTGTGCTACGACAGGCAGCGACGGGCCCGTCCAGCATCGTTACGCCGCCGCCCGTTGCCGGGGCGGCGCGAGCTTGAAGAGCGCGAAGAGATCGTCCGCCGTCAGCCCCGCCGACGCGGGCTCGCCGGCCTGCGAGAGGATCGTCTCGGAGAGATCCCGCTTGCGGCGGAGCACCTCGTCAATCCGCTCCTCGATTGTGTCCACGGAGAGGAACCGCGTGACGGTCACCGCCCCGGCGGCGCCGATGCGGTGAGCCCGGTTGATCGCCTGATCCTCGACGGCCGGGTTCCACCAGCGGTCGAAGAGGAAGACGTACTGCGAGAACTGCAGGTTCAGGCCCACGGCCCCGGCCCCATACGACAGCAGCAGCACCGAGTGCTTCTTCTCGTTCTTGAAACGCTGAATCGTCTGGTCGCGGGCCACCGTCGACATCCCGCCGTGGTACTGCAGCGCCCCGAACCGCTTCAGACTTCCCTCGAGCCGGCCAAGCGTCTCGACCCACTGGCTGAAGACGAGGGCCTTGCGGCCGCTGGCCTGCACCTCCTCCAACTCCGCCTGGAGGCATTCGAGCTTCGCACTCTCGCCCGTTGCGGTATCGAAGTTGCAGATCTGCTTGAGCCGAAGCACGAGTTCGAAGACGTGCTGGATCGTGGCCTCGCGGCCCATGTCAGCCAGCCGCAGCACTCCCTCCTCCTCGGCCCGGCGGTAGGTTTCCCGCTGCTCGGCGCCCAGTTCGATCCGCTCGTCGCGGTTGAGCCGCGGCGGCATGTCCTTGAGCACCTTGTCTTTCGTCCGCCGGAGGATGTGGTCGGAGACCGCCGCGCCCATCGCCTTCGGCGTCATCCGCTCGCTGATCTGCCCGGGGGCCACGAACTCGAACAGGCCGACGAGGTCATCGGCGCTGTTCTCGATCGGCGTGCCAGTCAGCGCCCACGAGCGGCGGCGGTCGAGCGAGCGGACTGACTGGTTCGTCTGGCTGGCGCGGTTCTTGATCCGCTGGGCCTCGTCAAGGACCACGAGGTCGAACGACAGACCGAGTTCGGCCACCAGGTCGCGGTCGCGGACCAGCACCTCGTAGTTGGCGAGCTTCACTGGCACGTCGGGCAGGCTCCACTGCCACCGCCGCCGCGGCTGGTCGCCCTCGATCACGGCCACGACGAGTTCCGGCGCCCAGTCAGCGAGCTCGCGGGCCCAGTTGGAGACGAGCCCCTTCGGACAGACGACGAGCACGCGACGGGCCTCACCGCTCCGCACGAGCAGTCGGATCGACGAGATCGCCTGCATCGACTTGCCGAGCCCCATCTCGTCGGCCAGCACGGCGGAGTGCCGCGGCACGAGAAAGGCCATGCCATCGAACTGAAACGGGAACGGCTGTCGCGGAAACTCGAGCTTCCCCGCGTGCAGCATCGTCTCAAGGTCAGGCTGGAGCAGGTAGAAGAACTTCTCGGAGAGCTTGACGACGTCTCGCGGCGGCGCGATCCGCGTCCGCCGCGCGGCCGCCGACTGTGGCGCGGCATCGACCGTGGCCGCCTCGGTGGGCTCGGCCGGTCGCACAACCCGAGGCGGCGCGGCCGGTGCCGCGACCTGGGCGGGCGGCGCGAACCGGTAGCTCGTCACCTTCGGCCGCGCGAAGCCGAGATCGACGCGAACGACCGCCGGCGGCGATCCGGCGACCGGCAGCCGCAACGCAGGCGGCCGTGAAATCTGCAGATCAACCCACGGTAGGACGAGGCACGGCCCGATCGCCAGATCGGCAGCGCGAATCGATCGCACCGAGTTCACGGGTTTGTCGGTCATGCCATGCCTGTTCGGTCCACGCCCCCGGGGGCGGTTGAAAACGTCAGTGCCGCTGTGCCTCCTCGATCGCGGCGCGGATTCGCTCGAAGGGCTCACGAAGATCGACGGCCTCGGCCAGCGTAGCGAGCCGATCGCGGATCAGGGCCTCGTCGGCGGGATCGCCAGCGTGCGTGGTGACGTGCGACTCGCCCACCGCAAACCCTGCCGCGAAAGACTCGCCGTCGAGCGGCCGCACGAGCACCACTGGCAGTTTCGTGTGCGGGCGGACGTGGAGCATCCCGTCGTGGTCGGTGAGCACGATCGTGGGCGAGGCCTTGCTCTCCGCGAGCAGCGCGCCGCCGATCTGCTGGCCGTGAAGGTGGCCGTGGAGCGTGGAGCCGTAGAGGATCTGCTGCGCGCGGCTCACCTTCACCGGTGCGGTGCAGTGAAACTCCACCGGCCGGCCGACCGCGTCGACCACGAGGTAGCCGCCGAACAGTCCGTGCAGCGGCGAATCGACCGCCGTGAGGAACCCGAACACCGCACCGTCGCCGCCTGGCTCCGCCTGCTGCTGCATGCCCGCCTCACCCCCTCGCCCCGCCGCGGCCGCCTTCCCTGGCGCCGCGCAAGGCTTCCCATCCATCGGGCGTCCCCGCCGTTCACTTGAACAGCCGCAGTCCAACGGGCCGACGACCCTCTGATTCAAGGGCCCAGAAGCGGCTGCCAAGCTGGGCAAACCCTGCCGATGGTGCCGGCGACGGCGGTCGAGCCGTGGAAAACAGGCCCACTCGCGCCTACGATAGGAGGCTGTGCGGATGCTTCCGACCCCGCATCCCCCTCAGGATGGGACACCCATGAGCGACGTTCCGCCGATCTTCAGTCAGTTCGACATCTCGGCCGGCACGGTCGCCGCGGGGAATCGTCAGGCTGTCAGCGGCGATCTGGCCGAGACGAACCGATTGCTCCATGACCTCGTGATGGCGCAGCACAGGTCGAACGAGTTGCTCGTCGAACTGGTCAACCAGGTGTCGCAGCAACAGCGACAGCGAATGGCGGAACTGAAGGCCTGGAAAGAGGCCAACCCGCAGCTCGCCAAGGCATGCCGCCATGCCGCGGAGTCGCTCTCGAAGGTGCACACCGAGTTCTTGTCGAGCCTCGCCCAGGAGGCCGCCGACAACGCCGACGGCTTCTCCGACAGCGAGTACGCCCTCGGAGAGTTCATCGATCGCTACGGCCCCCGCCTCGCCCACTTCAATGGCGTGCTCCAACTCTTCGCACAGCTCGGCGCACCGCTGCCGCAGCCAGAAACCCCTGCGGACGGCTGATCGTCTGCGACCTGCCGCACCCTCCTTCGCGGCCCCCGCCCCCTCCAGGAATCCGCCCATGTCAGGTGCCCCATCCGCGCAGGAAAAGCCCTCGGTGTTCGAAGTCGCCAGCGACGAGGCGGTGAAGCAGGCCCGTGCGAATCTCGACGCCCAGACCGTCGAGATGATGGCCTGGCACTTCCACGACTCGACCGGCTGCCCGTTCTGGCTCGAGTATGCGAAGAGCCTGCCGTTCAATCCGCTCACCGACGTGAAGTGCTTCGACGACCTCAAGAAGTTTCCGCCCTTCGAGGACGAGTGGCTTCGCGGCGGTCCGGTCCGCCGCTGGGTGCCGAAGGGGCTCGCCGACCAGCCGATCTATGTCTTTGAGACGGGAGGCACGACGGGCGTGCCGAAGTCACGGGTCAACTCTCGCGACTTCCGCACCGACTACGAGATGTTCAGCGACACGCTTCCCGAGAAGTATTTCCCGCGGGGCGCCAACTGGCTGATGCTTGGCCCCTCGGGCCCGCGACGGCTGCGACTCTCGATCGAGCATCTCGCCCAGCACCGTGGCGGCATCTGCTTCTGCGTCGACCTCGACCCCCGCTGGGTGATCAAGCTGATCCAGAAGGGCTGGATGGAGCACCTCGAGGCCTACAAGCAGCACTGCATCGATCAGGCGATCACCGTCCTCGAGGCGGGCCACGAGATCCGCTGCATGTTCACCACGCCGAAACTCCTCGAGTCTCTCGCCCTGGCGCTCGAGAAGAAGGGCACCACGATCGGCAAGGTGGGGATCACCGGCATCTTCTCGGGCGGCACGGAGTTCACCCCGCAGTGGACGCGGTTCGCGGTCGAGGAACTGCTCGACGGCGCCTTCATGACGCCCACCTACGGCAACACGCTGATGGGCCTCGCCGCATCGCGTCCCCTGACGCCCGCCGACGGCTACACGATCGCCTACTACGCCCCGCAGCCGCGGGCCGTAATCGAGGTGGTCGATTTCGACGACCGCGACCGCGTCGTCTCCTATGGGGGCACGGGCCGCGTCCGCCTCACCACGCTCACGAAGGAGACCTTCATCCCCGGCTTCCTGGAGCGGGACGAGGGCGAGCGCGAGCGACCCTACGCGAAGTATCCGTGGGACGGCATCAGCGGCGTCCGCCCGTTCCGCGAACTCGCGGCCACGACCACCGTGGGCGTGTACTGA
>JBAXOU010000253.1:0-4355 GCA_037133115.1 Planctomycetota bacterium
GGGCACGGGCAGCCCCTCGCTGCCTCTCGTAGCACAGGTTGTCAACCTGTGTGCCCTTCCGCGCGAGGTTCAGGTGCTACCCGTAGTACTTGAGCGCGACGGCCACCGCGAGGCCGATCGCCAGGAGCACGCCGAGCGCGACGGCGATCCAGGCGCCGAGCGGGAGGCCAGCGATGTCGCGGCGCGGCCGCCTCGGCTGCGTGGGTCCACTCGCGGCGAGCGGCGTGGGTTGGTGCGGTCTGGCCGCGCTGCTGGTGTCGATCCGTACGGATGGGATTTCGGCCGTGGGGCGTGGCAGCGGCTTCGGCTGCGCCCGCGTGATGCTCGACGGTGAGGCCGCGCGTGCGAGGCTGCCGGAGCCGCCGGGCGACGGCGGAGCCGCCGCGGGGAAGATGCCGCTCGAGCCGCTGCCCGGGCCGCTTCGCACCACGATACTGCTGCCCGAGTCGTGGCCGACGACCGCGCGGCGGGGCAGCGGCCGTCGTGGCGCGTCCGAGCGGGCCGCAGGCGTGGCAGGCGTCGCCGAGCCGAGCCAGGTGCCGAGCGCGTCGGCCACCTCCTGTGCCGACTGGGGCCTTCCATCGGGGTGCTTCTGGAGCATGCGGAAGTAGAGGTCGGCGATCGCGATCGGCACGTCGGGCCGCTGCTCGATGAGGTTGGGCGGCGGCTTGGTGAGGTGGGCCTGAAGTCGCTCCGCGAGCTTGCCGGTGGCGAACGGCGGCCTGCCGACGAGCAGATAGTAGAGCGTGCACCCGAGGGAGTAGATGTCGCTGCGCCGATCGGCCTTGTGGCTATCGGTCGCCTGTTCGGGGGCGAGATAGTCGGCCGTACCGAGCACCTTCTCGTCGTGCTCGCGAGTCAGCGACCCGTCCTCATCGCCACCCGCGAGAGCGAGCCCGAGGTCGAGAACCTTCACGGTGCCCCGGTGGTCGAGCATCAGGTTCGCCGGCTTGACGTCGCGGTGGATCAGGCCCTCCTCGTGGGCATGCTGGAGGCCAAGGGCTGCCTGGCGGATGTATTCGGCCGCCTCGCGGACCGGCAGCGGACCGTCCCGCTTCACTTTCGCATGGAGATCGATGCCGTCGATGTACTCCATGGCGATGAAGTGGATCGAGCCGGCCGTGTCGAGGTCGAACGTGCGAACGATGTTGGGATGATTGAGGCGGGCCGACTGCCGGGCCTCCCGCTCGAAGCGGGCGAGATACGAGGTCTGGTCGACCCGCTTGACCGGTAGGACCTTGACCGCGGCCTTGCTCTTGAGGGTGGCGTGCTCGGCGAGGTAGACGCTGCTCATGCCCCCCGCGCCCAGGAGCTTCAGGAGCCGATACTTGCCGAGCGTGAACCCCTTGTAGCGGCCCTTGAGCAGCTGCTCGATCTGCCAACGGGTCAGCAACTCCGAGTCGGTGAGGGCCTTGAGCATCGGCTCCGGTGGCAGGCCGGCATGGCCAATCCAAGGCTCGACGGTGCCCAGCAGCCGGTCTTCCTGCACGAGCCCGCTGCGACGGACAACCTGCAGAAACTCATCGACGGACTGGACCGGCGCGGACATCGGCGGCAACACTCGGGAGTGATAGTGAGCGGGGGCCGCGACCGCGCGGCCCCACATCCTCCTCGAATCCTACTCCAAATCGTGACCTGGGTGCTCTATTCTCGCCGCGGCTGCCACCTCTGCGAGGCGGCCGAGGACATGGTCCTCGGCCATCGGTCCGACGTGGTCGTGATCGACGTCGATCGCGACGCTCAGACGCGGGCGCGATTCGACCTCCGCGTGCCCGTGCTCGAGATCGACGGCGCGGTGGCGATCGAGGGCCGGTTCGACGAGGCCACCATCGCCCGGCTCGCTGCGGGCCCGGCGTCAGACGCCTAGTCGCAGGCCGCGGCGGGCAAGTTGGTCGGCGAGTTGGTGCGCCGAGACGAAGAGCTCCGCGTCCCAGCCGACGGCGCGGGCCGTGTCGATGTGCGGCGCGAGATCGTCGCAGAAGAAGATCCGCTCCGGCGGCACGCCCGCCCGGACGGTCGCCACGTCGTAGATCGCCCGTTCGGGCTTCGCGGAGTGCTCCTCGTGACTGAGCACGATCTCGCGAAACCCGCCCGGCAGGATCGCGTAGCCGCTCGAGAGGAGGAACTTCCAGTGGGGGTCGCAGGTGTTGGAGAGGATACCCATTGGCACGCCCGCCCGGCGGCAGCCCGCGATGATCGGCAGCATCGCCGTGTTGAGTCGAAACATGTCGCTGGCCGCTCGGGCCAGCGCGGCAGGATCGGGCTGCGTGCCGCTGCGGCGGGAGAACTCGGCGTGGAACTCGGCCCAGTCGATGTCGCCGCGTTCGATCGCCTTCTGCAGCCCCCCTTCCATTACCACGTCGCGAACCGTCGCCGCATCGGTGCCGCTGACGGCGGCCATCTCCGCAAACGACCGGTCGCGGTCGAAGAAGAAAACGACGTTGCCGAGGTCGAGGTAGATGAAGGCGGGGGGCATCGGTGCGTCCGGGACGACAGGCGGGGCGGCCGAAGGCCGCCGCAGCGGCTTTCAAACCGCTGCGCAGCATACTATCCTGCCTCGCTCCGTCACTGGTCGCGGCTGTCGCGGCAGCGCCAGCGGGGCCGGCACCACCGTCAGGAACCCTCGATCATGTCCGTGCTCAACCGCACCAGTTCCCGGATCACGCAGCCACGCTCGCAGGGGGCATCGCAGGCGATGCTGCTGGGCACCGGGCTTCAACCTGCCGACCTCGACAAGGCCCAGGTCGGCATCGCGAGCATGTGGTACGAGGGCAACACCTGCAACATGCATCTGGACCGTCTCGCGGCCAAGGTCCGCGAGGGCGTCTTGGCCGCCGGCATGGTCGGGATGCGGTTCAACACCATTGGTGTGAGTGACGGCATCTCGATGGGCACCGACGGGATGAGCTTCTCACTGCCGTCCCGCGACATCATCGCCGACTCGATTGAGACGGTGATGGAGGCGCAGTGGTACGACGGCCTCGTGGCCATCCCCGGCTGCGACAAGAACATGCCCGGCTGCCTGATCGCGATGGGCCGGCTCAACCGGCCGGCGCTGATGGTGTACGGCGGCACGATCAAGCCGGGCCACCTCGCCGATGGCACGGTGCTCGACATCGTCTCGGCGTTTCAGTGCTACGGCGAATATGTGACGGGCCGGATCGACGACACGCGGCGGGGCGATATTGTCCGCCACTCCTGCCCCGGAGCCGGCGCCTGCGGCGGGATGTACACGGCCAACACCATGGCGACGGCGATCGAGGCATTGGGCATGTCGCTGCCCGACAGCGCCTCGATCCCGGCCGAGCACCCCGGCAAGGCCGAGGAGTGTCTGCGGGCCGGGGCGGCGATTCGCCACCTGCTCGAACTCGATCTCAAGCCCCGCGACATCATGACGCGCCGCGCGTTTGAAAATGCGATCGTCACGGTGATGGCCCTCGGCGGGTCTACCAACGCGGTGCTCCACCTGATCGCGATGGCCCGCGCCGTCGACGTCGATCTCGGGCCGGCAGACTTTCAGAAGGTCGCCCGCCGCATTCCCTACCTCGCCGACCTCAAGCCGAGCGGGAAGTTCGTGCAGGAAGACCTGCACTCGATCGGCGGCACCAGCGGCCTGATGAAATACCTGCTCGACAAGGGGCTGATGGACGGTGACTGCATGACCGTCACCGGCAAGACACTCGCCGAGAACCTCGCCACGAGCAAGGGCCTCGCCGCGGGCCAGAAGATCATCCGCCCCGTCGAAGAACCGCTGAAGAAGACCGGCCACATCACGATTCTTCACGGCAACCTCGCCCCCGATTCGGCCGTCGCAAAGATCACCGGCAAGGAGGGCTCGCGGTTTCGCGGGCCGGCCCGCGTGTTCGACAGCGAGGAGGCGATGCTGGCGGCGCTCGAGCAGGGGGTCATCAAGCGGGGTGATGTGGTGATCATCCGCTACGAGGGCCCGAAGGGTGGCCCCGGGATGCCCGAGATGCTCACGCCCACCTCGGCACTCGTGGGCGCCGGCCTCGGCAACGACGTGGCCCTGATCACCGACGGCCGCTTCTCGGGCGGTTCGCACGGCTTCATCGTGGGGCACGTGGTGCCGGAGGCGCAGGATGGCGGCCCGCTCGCCCTGGTGAAGGACGGCGACGTGGTGGTGATCGACGCCGACACCGCCGCGATCGATGCGGAGGTTTCGGACGAAGAGTTTGCCCGTCGCAAGGCGGAGTGGAAGGCGCCGCCGCTGAAGGCCACCCGTGGGATCCTCGCGAAGTACATCCGCTGCGTGGCCCCGGCCTCGAGGGGATGCGTGACCGACGAGTGACCGGCTTGCGGAACGCGGAGCCGCAGGTTGGCAACCTGCGGTGGGG
>JBAXOU010000254.1:0-4354 GCA_037133115.1 Planctomycetota bacterium
GGCGGCCACTGGGTGACCGAGGCGAAGGAGATTTCGGCGAACGGCCAGTATGACGCCGCCGGCAATCCCTGCTGCCCGAAGGTCGTCTGCTGCCGCAAGTGGGTGCCGACGTGCGAGACCAAGGAGATCGACGTCACCACGTGGAAGACCGAGTGCGAGCAGGTGCCCTTCACGTACTGCGTGAAGAAGTCCCGCTGCGAGCAGCGGTCGCGGACGGTGTGCGTTCACAAGTCTCGTTGCGAAGAGCGGACGCGGTCGTACTGCGTCAAGCTCTCCCGCTGCGAGGAGCGGACGCGGACCTACTGTGTCACGAAGATGGTTCCGGAGACCCGGACCAAGACCGTCTGCGTGAACAAGAGCCGCTGCGAAGAGCGTTCGGGCACCTACTGCGTCACCAAGATGGTTCCGGAGACCCGGACCAAGACGGTGTGCGTGAACAAGAGCCGCTGTGAGACTCGCACCCGCGAGATCACGGTGAACAAGTGCGTTCCCGAGACTCGGACCCGTGAGGTCAACTACACGGTCAACGTGCCCGTGCAGAAGACCCAGACCTACAGCGTGTGCGCCAGCGAGACGGTCTGCGAGACGAAGACCGAGTCGTACGTCGTCCGCGTGCCCAAGAAGGTCACGAAGCAGGTCTGCGTGCAGGTGAAGAAGTGCGTCGAGGAAGAGGTTCCGGCTGATGACGCCTGCGGCTGCTCGAACGGCAGCGGCAACGGCGGCAACGGCGGCAGCAAGGGCTGCAAGAAGGGTGGCCTCCTCGGCTGCAAGAAGGGCTGCTAGTCCTTCCCCCGGCGGTTCGCCGCCGGGAGTCTGAGCGATAGCGCGGCGGGTCGGGCGAACAGGGTCGCCCGGCCCGCCGTCATCGTTTCCTATCCAACTCAAGCGGCCTTGCTACGGAGGCGAGGGGGTCGGCGAACGCTCGAGGAGCCTTGGGCGTATCCTCGCCCCGGCGACAAGACTTTTGCCGCCCCCGAGCCGGCGATACAAGCATCGGTGGGCCATCCCAAGATCCATGGCGTGCCTACACTATGGGCACTCACCACGGAGCCTGATCACAAACCATGCAGTACTGGCTGATCAAGAGCGAGCCCGACGTCTTCTCGATCCATGACCTCGCGAAGGCGAAGAAGAAGACCACGCACTGGGAGGGCGTCCGCAACTACCAGGCGCGGAACTTCCTCCGGGCGATGAAGAAGGGCGACCTGGCGATCTTCTACCATTCCAATGCCGATCCCTCCGCCGTCGCCGGTATCGTCGAGGTCGTCCGCGAGGCCTACCCCGACGAAAGCGCCTGGGATCGGCAGAGCGACTATCACGACCCCAAAGCCTCCCCCGACAACCCGATCTGGTCGATGGTGGACGTGAAACTCGTCGAGATTTTTCCTCGAGAGCTCCCGCTCGACGAGCTTCGCGGCGTGAAGGCCCTCGCGGGCATGGAACTGCTCCGTCGCGGCAGCCGGCTGTCGGTGCATCCCATCACGCCGGCCGAGTTCCGCACGATTCAGTCGCTTGCCTCCAAGCGACCGGCCGCGCGGCCATAATGCCGCCATGCCCTGCCGCATCGATCCCGCCACGCCGGCCCCCCCATCCGCCGCCACACCATTGCCCGCCGCCCTCGGCTGGATCGCCGAGGCGCTCGACCAACTCGCTGCCGCCGGCCTCGAACGGCCCCAGCGAACCCGCGACGGCCGGCAGGGAGCCACGGTCGATCTCGACGGCCGGCGGCTCGTCAACGTCGGCTCCAACGACTATCTCGGCTACGCGGGCGACGTGCGGCTGACGAAGGCTGCCTCAAAGGCCGCGTGTGCCGAAGGGTTTGGGGCGGGGGCAAGCCCGCTCGTCAGCGGTCATTCGCGATCGCACGACCGCCTCGAACGGGCGATCGCCGAACTGCTCGACGTGCCCACGAGCGTGACATTTCCCAGCGGCTTCGCGGCCAACTCTGCCACGATCGCAGCACTGGTCGGCCCCGGTGACGCCATCTTCAGCGACGCACGCAACCACGCGAGCATCATCGACGGCTGCCGGCTCTCGCGGGCGGATGTGCACGTCTATCCTCATCGCGACGTCGCCGCCCTCGACGCGGTGCTCGCAGCCGAGGGCACGGCGCACCGCCGCCGGCTGATCGTGACCGACACGCTCTTTTCGATGGACGGCACGCTCGCGCCGCTCGCCGATCTCTGCACCGTCGCCCGCCGCCACGACGCCATGCTGATGGTGGACGAGGCCCATGCCACGGGCGTGTTCGGCCAGCGCGGCAGCGGCCTCGTCGAGGAAGCCGGCTGCGCCGACGGCGTGCACGTCCGCACCGGCACGCTCTCCAAGGCGCTCGGGGCCGCGGGGGGCTTCGTGGCCGGCCATGCCGATCTGATCCGCTGGCTGCGGCACTCGGCACGGGCCTGGATTTTTTCGACCGCCCATCCGCCGGCCGTGGCTGCCGCCGCGACGCGGGCGATCGCGTTGCTGGAAGAGGAGCCGCACCGCCGCGGCGAACTCCGCGCGAAGGCGGCGGCGTTTCGCGACCGACTCGCCGTGGCGGGGCTCGACCTCGGTGGGGCGGACGCCCAGATCGTGCCGGTCGTCGCGGGGGCGGCCGAGGCGGCGGTGGCGCTTTCCTCGCGGCTCGCCGAGGCTGGCTTCTTCGTGCCGGCGATCCGGCCGCCGAGCGTGCCGCACGGGCGGAGTCTCGTTCGCGCGAGCCTCTCGTGGCTTCATCCCCAATCCGATCTCGACCATCTTGCCGATGCCATCGTCGCCTGCCTCCGCTGAACGCCTGCCGTGGTGCGTGATCGGCGCCGGGCCGTCGGGCCTCGCCGCGCTCAAGCGTCTTCGCGAGGTGGGGATCGACGCCGAATGCCTCGAACGGGAAGGGGGTATCGGTGGCAACTGGCTGTTCGGCGCGGCGACGTCGCGGGTCTTCGCCTCGACGCGACTGATCAGTTCAAAATCGCTCACCGAGTTCGCCGACTTTCCGATGCCGGGGCACTACCCCGCATATCCCGACCACCGGCAGTGCCTCGACTACCTCCAGGCCTACGCCGACCGGCACAGCCTCTCCCCACACATCCATCTTCACGCCTCGGTCGAGCGGATCGAGCCCCACGGCAGCCCGGGCTCGGGCTGGCGAGTGTCGCTCGCCGACGTCCCGCCGCGCGACTACGCCGGCGTGGTGATCGCCAGCGGCCACAACCACGTGCCCCGCTGGCCCGAGATCCCTGGTTCATTCACGGGCGACCACCTCCATGCCGCCGACTACAAGTCGCCCACGCAGCCCGTGCCGATCGCCGGACGCCGGGTGCTCGTGATCGGCGGCGGCAACTCGGGCTCTGACATCGCCGTGGAGTGTGCGCAGCATGCGGCGGTGGTCGTGCATTCGACCCGCCGCGGCTACTTCGTCGTGCCCCGCGAAGTCTACGGCCGGCCGGCCGATCTCCGCGGCGAGCGGCTCCTGAAGATGGGGGCTCCGGTGTGGCTGCGGCGATTCATCGGCCAGCGACTGATCGACCGCACGATCGGCCTCCCCTGGCGGCACGGCCTGCCGCGGCCCGATCACCGGCTGTTCGAGACGCATCCGGTGATCAACTCCGAGATCCTTTCGCTCATCGACACCGGCCGCATCCGGCCGGCGGGCGACATCGCCGCGTTCGATGGCCACAACGTGGTGTTTCGTGACGGCACCCGCGAGGTGTTCGACGTCGTGATCTCCGCGACGGGCTATCGCATCAGCCACCCTTTCCTCGACGCACGGCTGCTCGGCGGTGCCACACCCGACGCCACGCCGCGGCTGTTCATGAATCTCCTGCCCCGCGATCGCGATGACATCGCCGTGGTCGGCCTGATCCAGCCCGACAGCGGCCAGTGGGGCATCACAGACCTGCAGGCGGCACTTGTGGCGCGAATGGCGGCGGCCGCGCGATCATCGCCCCGCGCCGCCGCCTGGCTCTATCGCGCCAGGCAGCGATCCGAGCCACGGCCGCGCATGCGCTACGTCGATTCACCGCGACACGCGCTTGAGGTGGAGCACTATTCCTACCGCCGCCGACTGGAGCGCCTCATCGCATCCCTCGATCGCCGCCTACGGCGGGACTGAACACATACATGAGGCTCGGGGCTTCTCGTAGCACAGGTTGTCAACCTGTGTGCCTTCGTACTCCCGGGTTGCACTGGGCTCGGGGCTGCCCGCACCCCGTCGCCGGACGTTCGTTCCGCCCATCCTGGGCTTCACTCACTCGATGCTGACTGCGCTTCGCCATCCATGGCTCCGCTGGTCAGCAACGCCGGCTCTCGGAGTACGGGCAGCCCCTCGCTAAGTTCTCGCCTGTGAAAGCCGAAGGCCTTGCAGCCCCGAGCC
>JBAXOU010000255.1:0-4339 GCA_037133115.1 Planctomycetota bacterium
TCTCCTTGTTGAGCCGCTCGACCTCCTCGTCGATCTCCTTGAGATCTGGCGGCTTGGTCATCGCCTTGAGGCGGACGCGGGCACCGGCCTCGTCGATCACGTCGATTGCCTTATCGGGGAGGCAGCGGCCGGTGATGTAGCGGCTGGAAAGGTCGACGGCCGCCTCGAGCGCGGCGTCAGAGATGCTCACTCGGTGGTGGCTCTCGTAGCGGTCACGGAGACCCTTCAGGATCTCCACGGCCTCGTCCTTCGTGGCCGGCTCAATCATGACGATCTGAAATCGGCGGTCGAGAGCCGAATCCTTCTCGATGTACTTGCGGTACTCGTCGAGCGTGGTGGCACCAATGCACTGGATCTCACCGCGGGCGAGGGCCGGCTTGAGCACGTTGGAAGCATCGATCGCCCCCTCGGCGCCACCGGCGCCGACGAGCGTGTGGAGTTCGTCGATGAACAGGATCGTATTCTTGGCGCGGCGGACTTCGTTCATCACCGCCTTGATCCGCTCCTCGAACTGGCCGCGGTACTTCGTGCCCGCGACCATCATGGCAAGGTCGAGCACGACGATCCGGCGGTCGGCGAGCAACTCGGGAACGTTGCCGTCTACGACCCGCTGCGCGAAGCCTTCCACGATCGCCGTCTTGCCCACGCCCGCCTCGCCGAGGAGGACGGGGTTGTTCTTGGTGCGGCGGCAGAGGATCTGGATCGCCCGCTCGATCTCCTCCTCGCGTCCGATCACCGGGTCGAGCTTGCCCTGCCGCGCGAGTTCCGTGAGGTCGCGGCCGAAGCTGTCGAGGGCGGGTGTCTTGCTCTTGCCTCCCTTCGGGCTGCCCTCGCCGCTGCCGCCGCCGGCGCCGGCCGGCTGTCGGCCGCCCATTCCGGCCCGCTCGCCCCCCTCGTTCTCCATGCCGTGGCCGAGAAGATTGAGCACTTCCTCGCGGACATCTTCGAGCTTGAGGCCGAGGTTCATCAGCACCTGGGCCGCAACACCCTCCTGCTCGCGCAACAGGCCGAGAAGGATGTGCTCGGTGCCGACGTAGTTGTGGTTGAGGTTGCGGGCCTCCTCCATCGAGTACTCGATCACCTTCTTAGCCCGTGGGGTCTGCGGGAGCTTCCCCATCGTCACCATGTCAGGGCCGCTCTGGACGAGCTTCTCGACCTCCATGCGGATCTTCCGCAGGTCGATGTCGAGGTTTTTAAGGACGTTGGCAGCGACGCCGCTACCCTCCTTGATGAGTCCCAGGAGAACGTGCTCGGTGCCGATGTATTCGTGGTTGAACCGCTGGGCCTCCTGGTTGGCCAGCTGCATCACCTTCCGGGCACGATCTGTGAAACGCTCGTACATGGGCAGATCCTGTGGTGCTTTCGGCCCCGGGATGGGGCATGCGGGATGGCGTGCCATTCCGGCAGCCACCACCCCGAACTCTTTGAAGGAGCAAACCTTACGCCAAACCCGTCCGAGGATTCTAGGACTGACGGACGGGAAAGTCTGGCCGGTGGTGCCGCACCCGGGAAAATCAGGGCTTTTGCCGGCTTACGCGGCGGCGGATCGCGGGTTTTGTCCGCCAGACTCGTCGCGGAGCGGCAGGACGGCCGGTTCCTCGCCACCATGCTTGTCAGAGGGGCCGGCGAGCCGGTCGAGTTCCATGGCGATCTCGTGCCGCCACGGCGCCCCGCTGTCACTGCGGGCCAGTTTCTCGAGGGCCTTTTTGGCATCGGCGCTCCGGCCAGTCCGTCGCAGCAGCGAGGCATGGAGGAGCTGCGCCTCGCCGTCGGTCGGCGCGATGTCGAGGAGGTCCCGCAGCCGAGCCTCGGTCTGAACCCAGTCGCGGGCGAGATAGGCGTCGCGGGCCCGCGCGAAGAGGGCGTCGGCGTCGTCGCGGCGGGGAACCAAGATTGCTGGCGGGAAAGCTGCCGCGGCCGACACGGTTGAGATCAGCCACAGAACGGCCACGGCCGTCCAGAGTCCGAGCGTGAACTGGATTTCCACTAGCCCAGGCCAGATGAAGGTGGCGAGGATCGCCATGTCGACCGACACTGCGAACGCCATGGCCAGAAACAGCCCGGAGAGGCTGCCGCGCAGCCAGAGCCAGGGGAGGCCGGGCCAGGCGAGCGTGAGGTAGCGGAGGGCGTGCATCGGGCCGCTCGGGGACGGTTTCAAGGGGGCGGGAGTGTAGGAGCCGGGCAGGCTTTTTCCAACTCCAAGCCGCCAGGCCCCATGGCGGGCGGCGGCGCGGTACAACGGGCAAAATCATGGCAGCGGGCGAATCTGGCGGACTGGGCGGACAGGGAAGCACCACCGGCATCTGGCGGGCGATCGACGCCTCGGCCAACCGGGCCGGTGAGGCCCTGCGGGTGCTGGAAGACGTTCTCCGGTTCGGCCTCGATGACGAGCACCTCACCCGGCTGGCCAAGGACCTGCGGCACGACCTCGCCGGTGCGCTCGTGCGACACGGTCTTGGGCGGCGAACGGCGGCCCGAGATGTGATCGGCGACGTGGGTGCGGGGCTCGAGGCCGAGGCGGCGCTCTCCCGCAGCGGCCTGGCTGACCTCATCGCCGCCAATGCGGCTCGCGCAGCCCAGGCCCTTCGCAGCCTGCAGGAATGCGCTGCCGTGGTCGCCACCGAGGCCACGGCCGGGTTTGAATCGATCCGCTACCGGGTCTACACGTTGGAACGGGCGGCGACCACCGCGGTGCGGGCGAGCGATCGGCTTGCAGACGTGTCGCTCTGTGTACTCGTCGATGGCGGCCACGATACGGCCGCGTTCGCGAGGCTCGTGGCGTCGCTCGTCGAGGCGGGCGTGCGGATGTTTCAGATCCGCGACAAGTCGCTGCCCCTGGCGGTGCTCGCCGAGCGGGTGCGCACGGCGTTGGCGATCGTCCACCGCGGCGGCGAACTCGGCCGGCCGATCGTGGTGGTCAACGACCGGGTGGATGTGGCCGCGGCCCTGACGGCCGACGGGGCCCATGTGGGCGCCGACGATCTTCCCGTGCCGCTGACTCGCCGCGTCATCGGGCCTGAGCGGCTCGTGGGCCGCACGGCGCACAGCGTCACGGAGGCCCGCGCGGCCGTCATCGACGGCGCCGACTACCTCGGCATCGGGCCCTGCTTTGCGTCGCCCACGAAATCATTCGCCGAGCACGCGCCCCCGGAGTTCCTGCGAACCGTCTGTGGCGAGGTGTCGCTGCCCACCTTCGCGATCGGGGGCATCACCGCCGAGCGGCTCGAATCGCTGGTGTCGCTGGGGGTGAAGCGGGTGGCGGTCGCCTCGGCCGTGACGCGGGCCGCCGACCCGCCGCGTGCCGCCCGCGAGTTGATGGAGGCGCTCGCGAGGCTTACGGCCCCTGCTCCTTGAGCAGGACGAGGATCGCCGCCGCGATGTCGGCCTCGTCGCTTGACCGATAGCCGGTCCAGACGCGCCGGACGCGTGCATCGGGGCCGATCAGATACGTGGTCGGAAAGGCCTCGAGCCCGTAGGCCAAGGAAAAGTGCGTGGCGACGACGGCCTCGGAGAATCCCCACGCCGTGATCGGCAGCTGTCGCGCCGCGAGGAACGAGGTCGTCTCGCGGGCGAGGTCGGCGTCGTCGCCCCCCGAGCCGCAGGAGACCGCAATGAGCTGAAAGCGGGGCTCGTCGTCGAGCCGCTGCGCGATCCGCACGAGGCCGGGCAGTTCCTTACGGCATGGCGGGCACCACGTGCCCCAGAAGTTGAGGAGCGTCACCTTGCCGGCGAGCGAGGGCACAGGGATTATCGCGTCGTCGAGCGACACGATCGGCAAGGGGCCCATCACGCGGCCCTCGGCGGGGTGCGTTGGTCGCGGTACCCGACAGCCGATCGCCGCCAGGGCGAGCGTGAGGATCGCGGCGAGAAGCGGACCGCGGGCTATCATCGGTGAACCATCCACAAGCATTCGCATCAGGAAGCCCCACGACGCGACCCGTGGGGCCGAGCCATTCAGGAACGATCAAGTGTACGAAGTCGAGCTGAAGTATCGGGTGGCCGATGGAAGAGCGATTGAGGACCGGCTTGCCAGCCTCGGCGCGTGTTGGCACGGCACGACCGAGCAGGTCGATCGCTACTTCAACCACCCGAGCCGAGATTTTGCGGTCACCGACGAGGCGTTACGACTGCGGAGCACCGCCGCCGGTGTGGCGATCACGTGGAAGGGGCCACGACTCGACGCGACGGCGAAGACCCGCCGCGAGATCGAACTGCCGCTGGCTTTGGCAGCGGTCCCAGCCGCTGCGGATGCTGTGGCAGCGGTCCCAGCCGCTGCGCTGGCTGTGGCAGCGGTCCCAGCCGCTGCGGAGGCTTTGGCAGCGGTCCCAGCCACGCTTGA
>JBAXOU010000256.1:0-4314 GCA_037133115.1 Planctomycetota bacterium
TCTACACGCTCGAGTATCTCCGCGAGCTGGGATGCGAGAAGCAGCAGCCGTAGCGGAGGTGATCGTCGTAGCCGTAGGTTGGTAACCTGCGGTTGCATTGGTGCTGGTGCAGGTAGCCAACCTGCACCTACGTGGGGCGTGCGACAGCGTCCGGCGTCGTAGCCGCAGGTTTTCAACCTGCGGTGTGCAGGCACAGGTTGCCAACCTGTGCTACGAGAGTCCGCAGGCGGCGGCGTTCACCACCGCCGCGATCCGTACCGCGTCGTGACAGGCATCTTCGCTCGCCCCGAGGTGGAGCAGGCTCGCCTCGTGGTTCTTGATGCAGAGCTCGCATCCAGCGAGCGCCGCGCAGCCAAGGCTCATCAGCTCGAAGTCGAGTTTCGACGTGGCTGGCTGGGCCATCCGGCTCATTCGCAGCCGCGGGGATCTTGCCTCGTAGCTCTCCTTGCCCAGCATGTGCCGGAAGCGGTAGTAGACGGTGTTCATCGCCATCAGGCCGGCGGCGGCGACCGCGTCGGAGAGCACGGAGGATGCCGCGTCGCCGAGGCCCGCACGGGTGTCTGATTCCAGGGCGGCGGTGAGCGGCCGGCAGCGGACGAACCGGGCCGCCGCCAGCGCTACGCCGAGGGCCTGGGCCGGCTGGAGGTTCTCGCCGGTCAAGACGGCCCCCACGTTGAGGCGGATGTCCTTGAGGTCGTCGGGGAGGCTGTCGCGAATGGCGTCGGTGGCAGGCGTGGGAATCGACATGGCTGGTTTCTGGAACAGGAGGAAGAGCGGAGTCGAGTGAAGCCCGGGGATTGTAGCCGTTCGTTGAAGGCGGGCCGCGAAGGATGCTACCTTCGGGAGATTTTTTTCCCGCCCCGCAGAGCCGTTCCATGCCACGTCGAGACGACCTGCACACCATCCTCCTGATCGGGTCCGGCCCCATCGTCATCGGCCAGGCCTGCGAGTTCGACTATTCCGGCACCCAGGCCTGCAAGGCCCTCCGCGAGGACGGCTACCGGGTAGTGCTGGTCAACTCGAACCCGGCCACGATCATGACCGACCCGGGCACGGCCGACCGCACCTACATCGAGCCGCTCACCTGGCAGACGCTCGAAAAGGTGATCGAGATCGAGAAGCCCGACGCCGTGCTCCCCACGCTCGGCGGCCAGACGGCGCTCAACCTGGCGTTGGAACTCGCGAAGCACGGTGTGCTGGACAAGCACGGCGTGGAGATGATCGGCGCCAAGGCGGAGGCGATTCGCCGCGGCGAGGACCGCGAGATCTTCAAGGCCACGATGCAGAAGATCGGCCTCGAGACCTGCCGGGGCCGGATTGTCAGGAGCTTGCCAGAGGCCCGCGAGGTGCTCGGCGAGATTGGGTTGCCGGCGGTGATCCGGCCGAGCTTCACGCTCGGCGGTTCGGGCTCGGGCGTGGCCTACAACCGCGAGGAGTTTGACACCAAGGTCCAGCGAGGCCTCGACCTCTCGCCGGTGGGCGAGGTGCTCGTCGAGGAGTCGATCCTCGGCTGGAAGGAATACGAGATGGAGGTGATGCGCGACGTCGACGACAACGCCGTCGTGATCTGCTCCATCGAGAACTTCGATCCCTGCGGCGTGCACACGGGCGACTCGATCACCGTCGCCCCGGCGATGACGCTCACCGACAAGCAGTACCAGCGGATGCGCGACGCCAGCTTCGCCGTGATTCGCGCGATCGGCGTCGAGACCGGCGGCTCCAACATCCAGTTCGCCGTCGAGCCCGCGACGGGCCGGATGATCGTGATCGAGATGAACCCGCGAGTGAGCCGGTCGAGCGCGCTGGCCAGCAAGGCGACGGGATTCCCGATCGCCAAGATCGCCGCCAAGCTCGCGGTTGGCTGGCGGCTCCACGAACTCGCCAACGACATCACCCGCAAGACGAAGGCCTGCTTCGAGCCATCGATCGACTACGTCGTCGTGAAGGTGCCGCGGTTCGCCTTCGAGAAGTTTCCCGAGGCCGACAGCCGGCTGACCACGCAGATGAAGAGCGTGGGTGAAACGATGGCGATCGGCCGGACCTTCAAGGAGGCCTTCCAGAAGGCGCTCCGCGGCCTGGAGGTGGGCTCGTTCGGCTTCGGCTGCGATGCCAAGGATCTCTGGGGCACGGCCGCCGAGCCGTCGATCGACGACATCCGGGCCAAGATCGCCACGCCCGATCCAGACCGCGTCTGGTACCTCCGGTACGCGATCAAGGCCGGGCTCACCGTGAACGAGATCCACGAGATCACCGCGATCGACCGCTGGTTCCTCGACCAGCTGCAGCAGTTGGTCGAGATCGAGAGCCTGCTGCGGACGGTCGGGGCGCTTGCCGCGGTGGACGACGGCACGCTCCGGATGGCGAAGCAGGCGGGCTTTGCCGATCGGCAACTGGCCGTGCTGCTCGGTTCCTCGGAACTCGAAGTCCGCGCGGAGCGGAAGCGTCGCGGGATCGTCGCCACGTATAAGGCGGTCGACACCTGCGCGGCCGAGTTCGAGGCCCAGACGCCCTACTACTATTCGACCTGGGAAGACGAGGACGAGACGCGACCCAAGGAGCCGGGCCGGAAACGGGTGATGATCCTCGGCGGCGGTCCCAACCGGATCGGGCAGGGGATCGAGTTCGACTACTGCTGCTGCCATGCCAGCTTCGCGCTCCGCGAGATGGGCATCGAGAGCGTGATGGTCAACTCGAATCCCGAGACGGTGAGCACCGACTACGACACGAGCGACATGCTCTTTTTCGAGCCGCTCACCTGCGAGGACGTGCTCAACATCGCCGATCGCATTCAGCCCGATGGCGTGATCGTGCAGCTCGGCGGGCAGACGCCCCTCAACCTCGCCCGAGCTTTATTCGCCGCCGGGCTGCCGATCATCGGCACGAGCGTGGACACGATCGAGATGGCGGAGGACCGCGAACAGTTTCGTGACCTCCTCGACCGGCTCGGCCTCAAGCAGCCCGACAGCGGCATCGCGCGAACGCTCGAGCAGGCCCGCCGTGAGGTGGCCCGCATCGGCTATCCGAGCCTCGTGCGGCCCAGCTTCGTGCTCGGCGGCCGGGCGATGGAGATCTGCTACGACCAGTCGCAGTTCGAGCGGTATGTGGCCGAGGCCTTCGCCGTGGCCCAGGGGCAGCCCGTGCTCATCGACCGCTTCCTCGAGGACGCCATCGAGGTGGACGTCGACTGCATCGCCGACGGGAAAGACGTGATCGTGGCCGGCGTGATGGAGCACATCGAGGAGGCCGGTGTGCATTCCGGCGACTCCGCCTGCTGTATTCCCCCCCATAGCCTGTCGCCCGAGATGATCGCCGAGATCAAGGAGGCCGCCACGAGCCTCGCGAAGAGTCTCGGCGTGGTTGGCCTGATGAACGTGCAGTTCGCGGTCAAGAAGGAGGCCGGCGAAGACGGCACGAGCGGCCAGGCGCTCTATGTGATCGAGGTGAATCCTCGGGCGAGCCGCACGGTGCCCTTCGTGGCCAAGGCCACGGGCCTGCCGGTGGCCAAGGTGGCCGTGAAGGTGATGGCGGGCACGAGCCTGGCGGAGCAGGGGATCACCGCTGATCCGCTGCCGGCCCACGTGAGCGTGAAGGAGAGCGTGTTCCCGTTCGTGAAGTTCGCCGGGGTCGATATCGCGCTGGGCCCGGAGATGCGGAGCACGGGCGAGGTGATGGGCGTGAGCGACACCTTTGCGATCGCCTTTGCCAAGAGCCAGATCGCCGCCGGCATCCTCCTCCCCGAGAAGGGGCGGATTTTCCTGAGCGTAGCGAGCGTGCAGGCCAAGGAGTCGATGAAGGGCCTCGCGCGGCGGCTCATCGCCCTCGGCTTCGAACTGATCGCAACGTCGGGCACGGCCCGCGAACTCGCCGCCGCCGGGATCCCGGTGGAGGTGGTGAAGAAGCTGCAGGAAGGTCATCCCAACCTGATCGACCACCTCATCGACGGCCGCGTCCAACTGATCTTCAACACGCCCCGCGGCAAGGGCGCCCGGACCGACGAGGGGCGGATCCGCGCCGCGAGCGTGCTCTACGGTGTGCCCTGCATCACGACGTTGCCGGCCGCGGAGGCCTGCGTGCGGGCGATGGAGGGGATGCGGAAGGCGCCGTTGACGGTGCAGCCGATCCAGGATCGCTTCGCCGAGTCGGTCACGGCCGGCCGCTGACCCCGTAGCAAAGGTTTCCAACCTGTGGAAACTTGTAGCACAGGTTGTCAACCTGTGAGATCTCCGTAGCACAGGTTGGCAACCTGTGCGTGCTCATCCCCGCTCGGGGCTGCCCGTGCCCTCTCCGCCGGACGTTCGCCTCGGCCCTCCAGGC
>JBAXOU010000257.1:0-4298 GCA_037133115.1 Planctomycetota bacterium
GAATGGTAGCAATTCGCACGCCCTGCGGCCCCCCCAATCCACCCCACCCTCCCGGTCCGCACGTCGGACACCCGATTTTTTCCAAGAAGTCGTCCGGCACGCCACGTGCAACGTACGGTCTTCTGCCGCGGGTGGTGGACCCGCGGTCGGCCCCGGCTGGGTCGCGGACCTTAGGCATGCGTCGCTCGGGTGTGGCGACATTCGCCCCGGACCATCTCCGGGGCACGGCCGTCTTTCCGCGACCCACCGGCATGGCCGGGCTCAGTCGTCGCCGTCATCCGGCTTCGCAACGCCGGCCGCGGCGACGAAGCTCGTCGTCATTGCGGCAAACACGGCCGCGATCTCGTCCCACTCGCGGTCCTCGGCCTGGCAGATGATCAGGTAGATCGCGTCGGGCGTCTCGAGCGTCCGCACCTGCGCCGTGTTGGTGAGGTCGAGGCAGTAGAAGTTCATGTCGAAGCCGGGAAGCGTTTGGCCGCCCACGCCGTCGCTGGCCTCTTCGCTGTCGAGGTCCTGGTACTCCCGCTTCATCTGGACGACCACTGCGGCGGAGAGCTCCCGCGGATCACCGCCCGGGGCGTGGCCGCTCACCGACCAGAAGCCGCCGCCGGGCGCGTAGACCGTCACGGTCGCATAGCGGTCGGCGGAGTCGTCGGTGTCGACCAACCAGTTGTCGGGATAGTCGAAGGCGAGGCCGAAGCGGTCGAAGTGCATGATCGAAGGATGTTCCGTGATGGGCGTCCTCGCGCCGATCCCGACTGGTCCGAGAGGGATGTGGTCGAGGCAAGGTCGAATTGTAGCCAGATAGGAGCCAGATGCTGTGATTATGAGCGGTCTGGACTCGCGGCGGCGGCCACCGCTACCGTCCCGCCTCCCGTCGGGCCGGTGCCCGGCGGGGTCACCCCCGGTGTTTTTGCAGCGCATGGCACAGTCATCCGGCGCGGCGGCGGCCCTCCGTCGGCCCCTCGCCGCCCACATCATGGACTACGCGATCCCCGCGGCCATTCTCCTGGCCGTGCTGGTCGTGCTTACGCCCGTGCCGGCGCCGCTGGTAGACGTTTTGCTGGCGATCAACCTCACCGTGTCGGTGCTGGCCCTGCTCGGGGCGCTTGCGGCCCGCACGCCCCTCGATATGAGCGTGTTTCCCACGTTCCTGCTCGGGATCACGCTCGTTCGACTCGTGCTCAACATCGCCACGACCCGGCTGATTCTCTCGCGGGCCGCCCTCGACGGCACCGCCGCGGCCGGCGAGGTGGTGGAGGCCTTCGGCCAGTTCGTCGCCGCCAACAACCTCGTGGTCGGCGGTGTGATCTTTGCGATCATCGCCATCGTGCAGTTCATCGTGATCACGGCCGGCTCCACACGGACGAGCGAGGTGGCCGCCCGGTTTGCGCTCGACGGCCTGCCAGGCCGGCAGATGGCGATCGACACCGAGGTCAACGCGGGCACCGTCACCCGTGAGCAGGCGCGACGGATGCGGCTCGACCTCCAGCGGCAGGCCGACTTCTTCGCCGCCATGGACGGTGCCAGCCGGTTCGTCCGCGGCGAGGCGGTGGCGAGCGTGATCATCACCGCGATCAACATCCTCGGCGGCCTGGCGATCGGCGTCGTGGAGCACGGCATGCCGGTCGACAAGGCCCTCAACGTCTACTCACTCCTGACGATCGGCGACGGCCTGTCGGCGTCGATCCCCGCGCTCTTCATCTCGGTCGCCACCGGTCTCCTGGTCTCGCGGTCGAGCCAGTCGGTGGATCTCTCGCGCGAGTTCAGCCGGCAATTCACCGCCAAGCCCCACGTGCTGGCGATCACCGGCGTGTTCCTCGCACTGCTCTCGCTCAGCGGTCTGCCCTTCCTGCCGCTGGCGGGCATGGCGGCGGTCACGCTGACAGGGGCCGTGGTGCTGGGGCGTCGGTCCGCGGTGGAGGCCGATGCTGACGACGAGCCTGATCGCGATCTTCCCGGCGTCCGGCCGGCCAAGACTGCCACACAGAAGTCCACCCCCGCCGCCGACGTCTTGACTGATGACCGCGTCGTGGTCGAGGTGGGCCGTGGGCTCGTCAGCCTCGTGGCGGGAAACGGCCCGTTGCTCACTCGTGCGTCCACGCTGCGGACCGCGCTGGCCGCCGATCTTGGGCTCGTGCTTCCGCAGGTGGCGTTCCGCGACGACCTGACACTCCCCGATCGCGGCTACCGGATCTCGGTGGCCGGCGACGCCGTGGTCGAGGATGAGATCCCGGCGGGGCGATTGCTGGCGGTGCTCCCGCCAGGGACATCGTCGCCAGTGGATGGCGACGCCGCGATCGATCCGCTCTCAGGCCGCACCGGCACGTGGGTCGGGCACGCTCAGGCCGAGACCTGCCGCCTCCGCGGTGCGACCGTGCTCGACGACGCGGGCATCGTGGCGCGGTCGCTGGAGTCGGCCGTCCGGCGGCGGGCTGACAGGCTGCTCACTCGCGACGCCGCCAACCGACTCGTGGAGTCGCTGCGGGCGGCGCAGCCGGCGGTGGTCGAGCAGATCGTACCGGGCGTGCTCACCGTGGCCCGGATTCAGCGGACGCTCCAGTGCCTGCTCCGCGAGGGCGTGCCGATCCGGCCGCTTGCCGAACTCCTTGAACTCATGTCGGACCACGCCGCCGAAGCGGCCGAACCGTGGCAGCTCGCCGAGATCGTGCGGCGCCGGCTGGCAGGCACGATCTGCCGCCGGGCGCGCGATCCACAGGGCAGGCTCACTGCGGTGCGGCTCGCCGGCGCCGCGGTCGACGCGATCGCGAAGTCGGCCCGCGGCACGCCGCCGCGGGTCTCCGCGAAGCTCGTCGCCGAGGTGCGGCGGGCGGTGCGGACGGCCGTGGAACGCGGCGGGCAGCCCGCGCTGCTCGTTCCGGCGGCGGCGCGGCGGCTCGTGCGGGAGGCGGTCGGTCGCCACTTGCCCGACGTCGTGGTGCTCGCCGACGAGGAGACACTCGACGAGCCGCGGCTCGAGGTGTTCGCGACGGTGGGCTCCGCGGAGGTGGCACGGGCTGCCTGACGGCCCCGGTGCGCGACCCACACCGACGGATCACGCAAACAAAAACGATTTGGGAATAACGACGTGGAAGTTTGGAGCAATAGCGAAGGGTGCCGGGGCGCCCGAGATTTGATTCAAGAGATCACCGTGCAGCTGCCGATGAGTTGAAGTTTGGACGGAGGAGCGGCAGCGACGGTGATGGGCGGCCTACCCTCGGGGCGGGCCACGGTGTGGAGGCGGGCGGCGGAGCCGCGGCCTCACGCAGATGAGATCGAGAACCTGTCAAGGAGGATGACGTGGCATATCACGCGACCCAGCTGTCGGCCGAAGAATCCCTGGAACTCTGGAAACGGTTCAAGGCCGACCAGTCCGACGAGGATCTCCGTAACCGTCTGATCGAGCAGTACCTGCCGCTTGTGAAGTACAACGGCGAACGCATCTGGTCGCGGCTCCCCGACGGCGTGGAGCTCGACGATCTGGTCTCGGCCGGCACGTTCGGCCTGATGGATGCGATCGACGCCTTCGACATGTCGCGGGGCGTGAAGTTTGAGACCTACTGCGTGCCGCGAATCCGTGGTGCCATGCTCGACGAGCTTCGCACCATGGACTGGGTGCCGCGGCTCGTGCGGAGTAAGGCCAGCAAGCTCAACGAGGCGCTCAAGCAGCTCGAGGCGAAGTTCGGCCGCGCGCCGGCTGACGCCGAGGTCGCCGAGCACATGGGGCTCTCGCGCGAGGAGTTTGAGAAGCTCCTCATCGAGGCCAACGCCGTGAGTCTGGTGAGTCTCAACAAGAAGTGGTGCGAGACCGACAGCTCGAAGGAGGTCCACGAGATCGACATTCTCGAGGACAAGAAGGGGGAGGACCCCACGCGGCGGATCCAGAAGTCGGACCTGATGAGGCTGGTCACCAAGGGCCTCAACCGCAACGAGCGTCTGATCATCATCCTCTACTACTACGAGGAACTGACGATGAAGGAGATCGGGGCCACCCTCGACCTCTCGGAGAGCCGCGTCAGCCAGATGCACAGCGCCATCGTCGAGCGGCTGCAGGGCCAACTCGGCCGCCGGAAGCCCGAGTTCGCGATGTAGGCGAGCGGGGAAGACTGGGCGGTCCGGGCGACTGCCGGGGCCACGTGGATCGGTAAGACGGGAAAAATTGGTAAGAAAAAATTCTGGTGAAGTTTTCGGTGCGATCGGTCGATAAAGAAAAGTTGGTCGCGGCGACCGGGTCGGCGACACGACCGGCTGCTGTCCGACGACTGGAGTCGCCGGAACGCGGAAGCGCGGCAACAATG
>JBAXOU010000258.1:0-4294 GCA_037133115.1 Planctomycetota bacterium
CGACCGTCGCCCGGGATCCCTCCGGGCCCCGGCACCCTTGGCGGCATGGGGCCGCCTTCGATCCCTGGCGGAAGGCCCCGCCGCTCACCCATCCATTCGCGAAACCGCGATCGCCGTTCGAGCCATTCGAGCCGGCTCTCAGGATCGAGCTGGACGATGTTCTTCCGATCCGGTGGATCGCTCGCGGCGATGATCAAGTGCCAGAGCCGGGCAGCGGCTCGAAGTTCGTCCCGCTTCGGATCGGCCAGAGCAGACGCCACCGTGGCGAGGTCTCGCCGCTCCGTCGTCGTCAGTTCCTGAAAGGCCGCGGCCGACCGCTCGATCGAGTCCCGCTCATCGCCGGCCATTGTGGCGATCGTCGCTCGCCGTTCGTCGATCAGCGGCCGAGCGACGTTTCGCCAGGCATGATCCGCCTCGAGATCGGCGACGGCGGCATCGAACTCGTGTCCCTCGTCCCGCAGCATTTCGGGAGGCATGCGGAGCGGCTGCTGGTTGCGGCGGGCTGAAAGCGACTGGAGAAACTTCACGCTCCCGGCCTCCTGGAGAAGCGACAGGTGCCGGACCAGCGGCAGGGATTCCAGAATCCGCAGATCGGGGTCGGGCACGGTGACACGGCCGACCACAACCCCCGCGATGAGGCTTCCCGCCACGGCGACGGCGGGAAGGATCCAGCCCCGCCACGACGTCGGCCGGCCGCGGCCCATGCGGAGTGTGGCCCGCGGTGCCGACCGCCCCATCGTGACAGCGGCCATGTCGATCGTCGTTGCGGCCATGTCGATCGAGGCGCTCGCCCGCGGCAGGGCGTCGAGCGCGCCCCAGATCTCCCCGAGATCGTTCGCCGGCACGCCGCCTTGCGAAGCGTCGCCGGGGCGGCCATTCGGGCCTGTGGCATGGCCGTCGTTCATGACCGGTCTCCCTGCAGATACGGCTCGATCGCAATCCGAAGCTGGTCGCGGGCCCGAAAGAGGAGCGACTTCACGGCCGGCACGGTGAGCCCCATCGCGGTGGCGATCTCTTCGTAGGAACACTGTTCGAACTTTGCCAGGAGCACCGCCATCCGCTGCCGCTCATTGAGACCGGCAATCGCGTCGCGAACCACCGCCTGCAGCTCGGTCCGGTCAGCACGCCGCGTCGGCAGGAAGCTGCTGGCGGCGACGGCAAGCTGGTCGAGACCGATCATCGACGACGATGCCGACGTGTTCGCCGGCACGCCCCGTTCGAGCCGGCGGTAAGCCCGCTGGCGGAGGTCGCTCGCGACGTTGTTGGCGATCGTGTGGATCCACGTGGTGAACTTCGCCGTCGGCTGATACGTGGCCCGCGCCCGATAGACCCGCAGAAAAACCTCCTGGGCGAGATCTTCGGCGGTGGAGTGGTCGCCGGTGTGATGCAGGAAGAGGGTGACGAGTCGGTCCTGCCAGGCAACGACGAGATCGGCGAAGGCGTCGGCGTCGCCATCGCGCACGCGGAGCATGAGCTCCGTGGAGGGATCACGCACCGGTTGCGGCATCACCGTCGAATCCGTGGCCATGCCACGATTATGCCGTCCGGCGCGGAGGTTTTTAACCTGCGGGAAACCAGCCCCGGCGAAATGCACCGGTTGGAAACCTGAGTTCCCAAACGTAGAGCAGGTTGGCAACCTGCTCGGAGAAAGACACAGGTTGCCAACCTGTGCTACGTGAAAGCCACAGGTTGGAAACCTGTGCTACTCCCAGGCAAGGCCGAAATGGCCATGGATGGCATTTCGGCCGTGTAGTCAGCGGCCAGGCCCGGAGGGCCGATTACCCGTCAAGGCTGCACCGGCCATGGATGGCGGTGCAGCCGTGTAATGGAGCGGAGGAGGATCGAACTCCCAACCTCGGCATTGCGAACGCCGCGCTCTCCCAGTTGAGCTACCGCCCCGTGCCGGGGACGGCCGTCCAGCCGTTTTTCCCGCGGGAAACTCGATCGTACGGCACTCGGCAGGGGCTGTCCAGCGCTACAATACTGCGGCCGATCCCGCACGCCCCTCGCGACGCCAGCCGCCCATGCATGTCCCACCGATCGTCGTCCGCGGTGCCCGCGAACACAACCTCCGCGACGTCACGGTCGGCCTGCCTCGCGGCCGGCTCGTCTGCCTCTCGGGCGTGAGCGGATCGGGCAAGTCGAGCCTCGCCTTCGACACGCTCTACGCCGAGGGGCAGCGACGCTACGTGGAGAGTCTCTCGACCTTCGCGCGGCAGTTCTTGGGCCAGTTGCCCCGGCCAGACGTCGACAGCGTGACCGGTCTCTCGCCATCGATCTCGATCGCGCAGAAGTCGGCGGGCACGAACCCACGATCCACCGTCGCCACGATGACGGAGATCCACGACTTCCTCCGCGTGCTCTACGCCCGGGTCGGCACAGCCCACTGCCCCGAGTGCGACGCCGTGCTCGAGGCGCAGCCTCGCGACCAGATAGTGGAACGGATCATCGCGGCCCGCGAGGGAGAGCGCGTGATGCTGCTCGCGCCGCTCGTCCGCGACGCCAAGGGCGAGCACCGGGACCTCTTCACTGATCTTGTCCGCCAGGGTTTCACGCGGGCCCGCGTGGATGGCACCATCTGCCGCGTCGAGGATCCGCCGCCGCTCGAGAAGCAGATCAAGCACACGATCGACGTGGTGGTCGATCGGCTCGTGCCCGGCGACGCCACGCGAAGCCGGATCGCCGAGGCGGTGGAACTCGCCCTCAAGACCTCCGGCGGCCAGGTGATCGTGGCGAGTGAAAATAGGGACGGGAGCGATTTTCCGGCCTCCGAAGGCGGCACGGTCCCGACCGGCAGCGCTGGTCGGGGTGCTTCGCAAAAATCGCTCCCGTCCCCATTTCCCGATCTGGTCCTCTCCAGTAAATACGCATGCACCGCCTGCGGCGTGAGTTACTCAACGCCGGAGCCGCAGCTCTTCAGCTTTAACAGCCCGCAGGGTGCCTGCCCGACCTGCGAGGGCCTCGGCGACATCTACGGCATCGACCCCGCCAAGCTCGTCACCGAGCCAACGAAGACGCTCCGCAAGGGGGCCATCGGCGTGCTGGGCACGTTTCGCGACATGCCACGGTGGCTGCGACGGCTGTTGACCGGCGTGGCGGCCCACGTGGAGGCGAAGAAAAAGCTCGACCCCGGCACCCTCCTCGACACGCCGTGGAAAGACCTCACCGCCGCCCAGAAAAAACTCTGGCTGAGCGGCACGGGCCTCGAAGAAATCAAACTCTCCTGGAAGCGCGGGCGGGCGGAGCGCGGGGCGAAGACGAAGTTCGAGGGGCTCTGCGGCCTGCTTGCCAACCGCTGGCGGACCGCCAAGAGCGGGATCATTCGCCGGATGCTCGAAAAGCTGATGAGCGTCACCCCGTGCCACGACTGCCAGGGCCGGCGGCTCTCTTCCCAGGCGCGGGCCGTGCGGATCACGACGGCGTCGAAGGCGTGGCTCACCGCGGCGAAGAAGGATCCCGACGGCCATCGGGCCGAACTCTCCCTCGACGCGCTCTGTGCCCTACCGATCGCCGATGCCCGCGAGTTTCTCGCCACGCTCGTCCTCGACGCCACGCAGAAGCTGATCGCCGTTGAACTGATGAAGGAGATCTCTAGCCGGCTTTCGTTTCTCGATCAGGTCGGCCTCGGCTACCTCGCCCTCGACCGGAAGGCCCCCACGCTCTCGGGTGGCGAGAGCCAGCGGATCCGGCTCGCAGCCCAGATCGGCTCGGGGCTCTCTGGCGTGCTCTACGTGCTCGATGAGCCGTCGATCGGCCTGCACCCTCGCGACAATGTGAAGCTGCTTGGCGCGCTGGAAGCCCTCCGCGACAAGGGCAACACCGTCGTCGTGGTCGAGCACGACGAAGATACGATCCGGGCTGCCGACTGGGTGGTCGACTTCGGTCCCGGCCCAGGCAAGCGGGGCGGCGAGGTGGTGGCGGCGGGCACGCCCGACGACATTGCGAAGAGCGAGCGAAGCGTGACCGGGGCCTTTCTCGCCGGCCGCGATGCGATCCACCTGCCGGCCGAGCGGCGCAAGCCCG
The DNA here is from genome assembly GCA_037133115.1 of Planctomycetota bacterium. GTDB lineage: Bacteria > Planctomycetota > Planctomycetia > Pirellulales > UBA1268 > QWPN01. Next base: position 4,024 of record JBAXOU010000258.1, read on the forward strand.
GTGATAAGACGCTGCGGCTCGAAGGCGTGCGGCACAACAACCTCAAGGGCATCGACGTCGACATCCCGCTGGGGCTTTTGGTCTGCGTGACCGGTGTGTCGGGAAGTGGAAAAAGTTCGCTCGTCGGCGACGTGCTGGAGCCGGAACTGCGGCGACTCCTCGGCAGCGAAGTGGCGACACCCGGCGACTTTGACGCGATCAAGGGGGCCGACGCCCTCGACAAGGTGATCGTGATCGACCAGTCGCCGATCGGCCGCACGCCGCGGAGCAA
>JBAXOU010000259.1:0-4267 GCA_037133115.1 Planctomycetota bacterium
TGTGCTACTTAAGGCAGCCGGTCCTGGATTCACACAGGTTGACAACCTGTGCTACTTAAGGCAGCCGGTCCTGGATTCACACAGGTTGACAACCTGTGCTACGTCAGGCAGACGGAACTGGTCCTGCACAGGTTGGAACCCTGTGCTCCGTCAGGCCACCGCCTCGGCGCCGGCCTGGAGCCGCGCGGCCGGCACCGGGAACTGCTCGGCGAGCTCGGCCACCTCGCGGCGGGTCGTCTCCACCACGCTGGCGTCGTCGGTGTGCTTGAGGGCCCGCAGGATCCACTGGGAGATCCGCTTCATCTCGTCGCCGCCCATGCCGCGGGTCGTGAGCGCCGGCGTGCCGAGCCGGATGCCCGAGGGATCCATCGGCTTCCGCTCGTCGTAGGGGATCATGTTCTTGTTGCAGGTGATCCCGCAGCGGTCGAGCGTCTGCTCGGCCACCTTGCCGCCAATGCCCAGAGGCGTGACGTCTACGAGCATCAGGTGGTTGTCGGTGCCGCCGCTGACGAGCCGCACGCCGCCGGTGGCGAGGGCCTCGGCGAGCACCTTCGCATTCGCCACGACTTGCTTGGCATACACCTTGAAATCGGGCCGTAGGGCCTCACCGAAGGCCACCGCCTTGCCGGCGATCACGTGCATCAGCGGTCCGCCCTGCTGGCCGGGAAACACCGACCGGTCGAGATCCTTGGCGTGGGCCTCGCGGCACATCGCGATCCCGCCGCGGGGGCCGCGGAGCGTCTTGTGGGTGGTGCTCGTCACGAAGTCGGCGACCGGCACGGGGTTGTCGTGGATGCCGGCAGCCACGAGGCCCGCGTAGTGGGCCATGTCGACCAGCAGCTTCGCCCCCACCTCCCGGGCGATCTCCGCGAACTTCCCGTGGGGGATCTCGCGGGGATAGGCGCTCGCCCCTGCCACGATCAGCTTCGGCTTGTGCTCGCGAGCGAGCCGGGCCACCTGGTCGAAGTCGAGGAGGCAGTCTTCGCGGCGGACGCCGTAGTGGACGAACTTGTAGAACACGCCCGAGGCGTTGAGCTTCATGCCGTGCGTGAGGTGGCCGCCGTGGGCGAGGTCGAAGGCCAGCACGGTGTCGCCGGGCTGGATCGCGGCGAGATACACCGCCGCGTTGGCCTGGCTGCCGGAATGGGGCTGCACGTTGACGTGCTCGGCGCCGAAGACAGCCTTGAGCCGGTCGCGGGCGATATCCTCCACCTTGTCGACGAACTCGCAGCCGCCGTAATACCGCCGGCCGGGATAGCCCTCGGCATACTTGTTGGTGAGCACGCTGCCCACGGCCTGCATCACGGCCGGGCTCGTGAAGTTTTCGCTCGCTATCATTTCGAGGCCCTCCTGCTGCCGGATCTGCTCGGCGGCGATGGCGGACCAGACCTCAGAGTCCTCGAGTTCCACAAAGTTGGCGGGGGAGTGCATCGGGAAAGCTCCTTGGGGCGGGCGGCGGGCGATGGAGTGATTGTGGAAGGTTCGGAAATGACCGTCAACGAGCCTGGCTACCGCCGCGGCATGATTATAAACACGCGGTGCGCCGTGGCGATCAGCCTCTGCATGGCCCTCGCCGGCCAGGCGCTCGCCCAGGTGTCGATCGTCGAGCGGCTCTCGCTCACGGGCACGGTCGAGGCGATGACCGGCCCACGGCTCACGATTCGAGACGGCGCGGGCGACCGCCACGAACTCCGCGTCCAGCAGTCAGGCGAACAGGGCGTGCCCCTTGCTGACGGCCGCTTGCTTGCGTTTCCGGCCGAGGTGCAGATCACCGGCTCGGTCGATCCCGCGAAGCTCAAGCCGGGGCAGGTTGTGCGGTTGCGCACGCAGCTTTCGGCCCAGGGTGTGGCCGATGGCGAGGTCGCCGAGATCACCGTCATCGATGCCGCCGACGCGACGATTGGCGTGGCCTGGCCACACGGAAAGCCAGAGTCCAAGGCCAAGGCCGACTGCGTGGTCACGGCCGGCGTGCTCCGCGCGAGCCGCACCCGGCTCGCGGTCGAGTTGCCCGCCGGCCAACCGTTCACGAAGAAGACGGTGGTGTTCTGCTCGCTTGCCGACGACCTGCGCACGACGCTCGAGAGTCGCGACCTCAGGCGTCTTGAACCCGGGGCAACGATCCTCCGGCTCGAGGCGGTGCGGCTCGACACGGGCGACCTCGTGGCCCAGACGCTCGTCGCTGAGAATCCCGCCGCGAAGGCCGTGGTTGCCACGGGCGACGACACCCTCGAAAACAAGTACCGCTCGCTCTCCGACGCACCGCCGAGCGAACCACGGCTGGTCCGCTCGCCGCACTTCGCCTTTCTGACCGACATCTCCGACCGCGAGTGGGCGGTAATCCGCGACAAGCTCGAACGGATGGTGGGTCTCCTGGAGGGGTTTTTCGGGCGAAAGTCGAGCGGCGTGGTCGAAGGATTCATCGTTCGCGATCTCGCAGGCTGGCCGCCGGGCCTCCTGAAGGAGCCGATGGGTATCGAAAAGATCCGCCGCCGAGAAGGGGTGTGCTTCAACACGTCACTCGGCCCCAACCGCCGCGCCGAACTCTATTCCTGTGCCGACCACGGTGTGATTCAGCACGAGTGCGTGCATGGCTTCTGCCACGTGACGTTCGGCTCGACCGGCCCCACATGGCTCTCCGAGGGCGTCGCCGAACTCGGCAACCAGTGGCGCGACGGCGACACGGCGGTGCAGATCGATCCCCCGGTGATGGCCTACCTGCAGAACACGAGCCCGAAGCGGACGCTCGCGGAAATCGCCGGCCCTGGCCGCCAGCCCGCGGGCACATGGCAGGACTACGCTTGGCGCTGGGCCCTCTGCCACCTTCTTGCCTACAACCCGAACTACGCCGATCGCTTCCGGCCGCTGGCGGTGGCGCTGATGGAGGGACGGCCAGGTGTGTCGTTCGAATCGGTGTATGGGCCGGTGGCCCGCGAGCTGTCGTTCGAATACGACCAGTTCCTCGCCACCGTGGGCAACGGCTACCGTGCCGATCTCGTCGCCTGGCCGTGGAAGGCAAAGGCCCGGCCGCTGGCGTCGGGCTCCGATGAAACGACGCGGGTGAAGGCGGCGGCCGGCTGGCAGGCGGCCGGCGTGGCGGTCGAGGCTGGTGCGACGTACACCGTCGAGGCGAGCGGAACGTGGCGGACCGCGAAGGCGGGCTCGCCCTGCGATGCCAACGGCGAAGCGGGGCACGGCCGGCTCGTGGGCACGGTGTTTCGCGACTACACGCTCTCGTCGCCCATCCCGCTCGGAGCCACCGCCGAGTTCACGGCCCCGTGCGACGGCCAGCTCTTCCTGAGGTGCGACGACGACTGGACGCAGCTGGCCGACAACGACGGCCAGATCGAGGTGACGATCACCCGCCGGTGAGGCGGATGGGAGTAGCCGCAGGCTGGCAGCCTGCGGAATGCGCTCCGCCGGCCGCTGTTTGAGTGCAGGTTACCAACCTGCACCTCCATTTCGGCGTCACCCCACCGACAGAAGCCGCATGTCGAAGATGAGCGTCGAGTTGGCCGGAATGCCTGGCCGCGCCGTCGGGCCATAGGCGAGGCTCGCCGGAATGATCGCCGTCAGCCGCTCGCCTACCGTCATCTTCGCAACAATCTCGTCCCAGCCCGTGATCACCTGGCCCTTACCGAGCGTGAACGAAAACGGCGTGTTCTTGTCGCGGGAACTATCGAACTTCGTGCCGTCAACCAGCCAGCCGGTGTAGTGGGTGGTCACCTTGTCTCCCACCTTCGCCGTGACGCCTGTGCCGGGCTTGATCACCCGATACTTGATGCCGGAGAGCGTCGTCTGGAAGTCGTTGTACGACGTCCGCGCCGAGGCGGTCCGCAGCGGCCCCTTCACGTTCGCAAACAGGTTCGTCCGAGTCCCCGACTGGCCGAGGAAGGCGAGCCCTGCCGCACCGCCATTGCCGGGGAGCCCCTGCACTTCTCCGAAGCCATCGATCTGCCCGTCGCCGTTGCGATCCACCGGGGCAGTAAACGCGGCCGCCTTCGGATGCGACGTGCCGGCAAACGCGGCAAAGCTGGCCAGTTTGGCGTTCGCCGCCGCCGACACCGTGCCGTCGTAGATCTCCGTGCCCGGCCCGCCGCCGCCGCTGGTCACGATCACGTCATCGATCTGGTTGGCATCGTAGCGGCCGGCGGCCACTGACATCCCGCCGACGAGCGCCGGCGTAAACGGCGTGAAGCTGTCGACCGTGCGGGCTGTCGCTCCGGAGAGATCGTAGATCTTGACCACCGGCTTCATGCCCGTGCCGCTG
>JBAXOU010000260.1:0-4232 GCA_037133115.1 Planctomycetota bacterium
CCGTAGGTGGCCAGCCGGCCCGGAAACAGGTCGCGGATCCGCGATTCAACCTCGCTGGAGTCGGCTCCGCGGAGCGAGGTGTCGATCTTGTAACGCAGATCGGGAGCCGCGCCAGGAGTCGACACCGAACTGACGGCGGCATCCGGCAACGCCGCCACCGCGTCACGGACTGCCGCAATCCCCAGCGGCTGGTCGGGCTTGAACTCGATCTGGACGCTCGTGCCACCGGTGAAATCGATGTCGAACAGACCCTGGCCGCGGTGCCAGGCGGCCGCCAGGCCGGCGAGGATGAAGAGCAGCGAGCCCATGATCGCCGGCTTCATCCACTTCACGAACTGGAAGTTCGGCTGGCCAAAAATCCTCGCCATCGAGAGCGTCGTGATCCAGCGATTTCGCTCGGCGAGGTCGAACAACACCCGCGAGCAAAACACGGCGGTGAACAGATTGAGCAGCAGGCCAAAGAACAGCGTGACGGCGAAGCCCTTGAGCTGGTCGGTGCCGATGGCGAACAACACCACGGCCGTGATCAGGGTCGTGAGATTGGAATCCACGATCGTGGAGAACGCCCGGGCGAAGCCGTTGCGGATCGCCATCCGCACCGCCGCCCCACGGTCCATCTCCTCCCGCATCCGCTCATAAATCAGCACGTTGGCGTCGACCGCCATGCCGACCGAGAGCACGAGACCGGCGAGGCCCGCGAGGGTGAACGCCGCCTTGAAGGAAATCATCACCGCGACGACGAGCACGATGTTCAGGAGCACCGCCAGGTCGGCCACGAAACCGGAGAAACGGTAGTAGGCCAGCATGAAGGTGAGCACAAGCAGGGTCGCGAGGATCATGGCCAGGCGGGCCGACTTGATCGTGTCATCGCCGAGCTGGGAACTGATCCGCTGCTCGCTGATCGGCTCGCTGCGCAGGGCGGCCGGAAGGCTGCCAGCGTTCAGAACCTCGACGAGGAAATCGACCTCGGGTTGCTTGAAGTTGCCCGTGATCTGGCCGAACGACGTGATGGTGCTCCTGATCGACGGCGCCGACTGGACAACGTCGTCGAGCAGGATGCCGAGGCGGCTCTGCAGCCCGTTGGCCGGATCAGGCAGGTTGCGGCCGGTGAGCAGTCCGAAGCGGGGCGCACCCTTGGAGGTGAACGTGAAGTTGACGCACGGAGCCAGACTCTCGTCGAGGCTTGGACTCACCCGGCCGAGATCGCCGCCGGTGACGTTGAACGGGTCATTGATCACCAGGATGTCCACGCCCCCGTCAACATTCTGCCGCGTGACCAGGCGGCGGTCGTCCGCGGGATCCATCTTCTTGACGTCGACCTGGACCCAGCGGGCGAGCGTCTCGTCGCCCTGACGGACGGTCTGTCCCGCCGTCTTTTCGGCCAGAGTGATCGCCGCGCGGTGGCGGGTGTCGTCGCGATTGGCCAGGATCCGGAACTCGAGCACGCCGGCGCTCGACACCACCCGCTTGATCAGATCGACCTCCGACTGCTCCACCTCGGGAATAATCACTTCGATCTGATCGAGCCCGTACTGACGGACGGTGACCTCCTTCTGGCCGCCCGGATTCACGCGGCGACTGACGGCTGCGACGAGTTTGTCCATGGCGACCGGGGCCGCCTCGGCGACCACGTCGTAGTCGATTTCGAGGGCGTCGTCCCGATCGCGGCGGGCGACCTCGCGAACCTGGACCCGGTCGAACTCCGCTTCCTTGACCGCGGCGATGAACGCCTCGCGGGCGCGAGCGTCGGCCGTCGCCAGCCGCACGGTCATCCCACCGCCCTGCCGACGGCGCACCGTTCCCTGGGAGCCGTCTTGGGACTTGAGCATGCCCTCCACGCGGCGAATCGCGTCGTCGACCCGAGCCGCCGACTGCTTGGAGTTGTCAACTTCGTAGACCAGGATGAGACCACCCTTGAGGTCGATGCCGAGCCGCGGTGGCCAGCCGAGCCTGCAGATCACCACACCGGCGGTGAGCGCGATGAGCACGGTGGCGATCCGGCCCCACATGTCGGAAGCCCGCAGGGCTCCCGCGATCAGCCGGGCCACGAACGTCGGCACTGCCAGTGTGAGCAGCGCGATGCCCCACAGTGCCCAGCCCTCACGCCACCATGGCACCGCCGCCTCGGTCGCCGCGGCGGATGCCATGGCCTGTGCGATGATGCCCACTGCAAAGCTCGACATGTTCATGCCTTCATCCCGTTCCTGAATCCGTGTCTTGGTCTTGGCGGCGTGCCGCAACCGGGCTCCCGCTCAGCTCCCGCCGTCGTGATCCCCGCCGTCGGCTCCATCACGAAGCACCCGCGCCAGGCTCGCGAGTGTCACGGTGATTTTCGCGTTCGACGCCTCGTCGATCTTGAGTGTCACCCGGTCCGCCTCGCGGTCGACGCTGGCAACCGTTCCGTAGATGCCTGACGACGTCACCACCCGGTCATTCTTCTTGATGGCAGCGAGGAGGTCCTGCTGCTTCTTCATCCGTTCCCGCTCGGGCCGAAACAGCAGCAGGTAGGCCGCCGCGGCGATCGCGATCAGCGGCAGGTACTGCAGGGCGAAGGGCGCCTCGGGACGATCGGCAGCCTGTGCGATGCACACCGCCGCCAGAGGCGTCGGGTGGAGGAACGCGGTGATCACGAGTGCAGTCATGCGGCCATCCGGCTGAAAACGACGGCTGCCGGGGAGGGCCCCGTCATGCCAAGCCCGAAAATGTAGTGGTCATGGCGCGCGAGCGACAAGGGCGATGCGTCACGACCGGACGCCACGCGTCTCGGGTCAGGGGTCGGTGCCGCGATCGTCCCCGGCCGCCATGCCCCGGCGGAGTTCCGCCACCACGGCCGGGAGGGACCCCGACACGATCCCCTCCCGGAGCCGGGCAACGAGCCGCTGGTAGAAGGTGAGGTTATGGATCGAGGCCAGCACCGGCCCCAGCATCTCACCTGCCAGGAACAGGTGCCGCAGATACCGCCGGCCATGGCGACAGGCGACGCAGGGGCAGCCCTCCTCCAGCGGCCGCTCGTCGGTGGCATGCCGGGCGTTCCGCAGCCGCACCTGCCCTGCGAACGTGTAGACCAGCGAGTTGCGGCCGCACCGCGTGGGGAGCACGCAGTCGAACATGTCGATGCCGGCGGCGACGGCCGCCATGATGTCTTCGGGCTGGCCCACCCCCATGAGGTAGCGCGGACGATCCGCGGGCAGGTGGGGCGTGGTCGCCTGCAACGCCGCCACCATCGCCTCGGGCCCCTCCCCCACCGACAAGCCGCCAACCGCGTAGCCGGGAAACCCAAGCGACCTTAGCCCCTCGGCACTCTCCTGCCGAAGTTCGGGATCGAGCCCTCCCTGCACGATCCCGAAGAGTGCCTGATCGACACGCGTGTGAGCCGCCCGGCACCGTTCGGCCCAGCGAAGCGACCGCCGCATCGCGTCCTCCACCACCGACCGTTCGGCAGGCAGGGCGACGACATGATCCATCTGCATGGCGACATCGGCGCCGATCCGCTCCTGGATCCGCATCGAGTTCTCGGGCGTGAACTCCACCGCCCGCCCGTCGATGTGCGAGCGGAAGAACGCCCCTGCCTCCGTCACCTTCACCTGCTTCGCCAGGCTGAACACCTGGAAGCCCCCTGAGTCGGTGAGCGTCGGACCGTTCCAGCCCATGAACGCCGCCACGCCCCCCGCAGCCTCCACGAGCGCCTCGCCGGGCCGCAGGTGGAGGTGATAGGCATTGGAGAGCACCATTCCGGCGCCGGTCTCGCGAACGCGGCCGATGTCGACCCCCTTCACGCTGGCGAGTGTGGCCACCGGCATGAACAGGGGCGTAGGCACGCTGCCGTGCGGCGTCGTCAGCGTTCCCGCCCGCGCCGCACCGTCCGTCGCCGCGATCTCGAATGCGAATCCGGGTTGCATGAGAGGCAGCGTATCCGTTGGACGGCCCAGGGAAACCCGCGTCCAATCGGAGCGGGCGGTGAAATGCTCGAAGCCGGCGGCACTTGCGAGTTCGATGCCCCAACGGTAGGGCCAAGTCCAATGTCCGCAAGTGTCACCGTCTCCTGCGCGTTCCCCCGACCCGCTCCGCCGAAACTGCCGGCCTGGTCGTCCTCACGCTGGAAGAGCGGTCGGTCGGGGGGCACGCACAGGAGTCCGGTGACATGTGCGGACGCCAAGCATCGCTCTTCCGTTTGGGAAGCGTACTCGCACATGCCGCCGGCTCCGAGCATGCCTCCCGCCGGCCGCGGGGCC
>JBAXOU010000261.1:0-4231 GCA_037133115.1 Planctomycetota bacterium
GCGAGCCCCTTCACGGTCTCGTCGTTGAGGCCGAGGTTGAGGATCGTGTCCATCATGCCCGGCATGCTGTCGCGGGCGCCGGAACGAACGCTCACCAAGAGTGCGTTCTTCATGTCGCCAAACTTCTTCCCCGTCTCCTTCTCCATGAGCTTCATGGCGGCGGCGACCTCGTCCTCGAGGCCCTTGGGGAACTTCTTGCCGTGCTTGTAGTAGTCGATGCAGACCTGGGTGGTGATCGTGAAGCCCGGGGGCACAGGCAGCCCGATCTTCGTCATCTGGGCGAGGTTGGCGCCCTTGCCGCCGAGCAGGGCCTTCATGGTGCCGTCGCCGTCACACTTCTTGACCCCGAAGTAGTAGGTCATCTTGCCCGCCTTGCCACCGCTGGCTCCCGACTTCTTGGCAGACTTCTTGGCGGCGGACTTCTTGGTCGACGTGGCCATGGGCAGGACGATCCCTTTCGTGGTGTGGATGGGGAAAAACCCGAGGTTTTTCTCCGCAAAAGCCGCCCGAATCTACGTTCGCGGTCGGGCATCGTCAACGCGAGCGCCGCCGCGGTGCCTGCGGCCGCAGCGTGGGCTAGACTGGATGGATTCGAGGCGTTTCATGCCGAATCTGGTGGTCGTCGTGCGATGGACCCGGTCCGCGGCCTGCGGGGCGGTGGCGTGGGCGATCACCTGCGCCACCCTGCTGGCCGCCGACCGACCGCCCGACTTCAACCGGGACATCCGGCCGATCCTGTCGCACAACTGCTTCGCCTGCCACGGGCCCGACGAGCACGACCGCCGCGGCGGCCTGCGACTCGACGACCGCGACGCGGCAGTCGCGGAACTCGACAGCGGCAGCCGGGCGATCGTGCCGGGCCATCCCGAGGAGAGCGAACTCGTGGCCCGCCTCCACGAGACCGACCCCGACGTGGTGATGCCACCGCCCGAGAGCAACCACGTGCTCACCGCGACGCAGAAGGAACTCCTCGCGAAGTGGATTGCCGCAGGTGCCCCATACGCCCCGCATTGGGCCTACGTGACACCGCAGCGGCATGGTCCGCCAGCGGTGAAGGATGCGTCGTGGCCGACGATCTGGATCGACCGGTTCGTGCTCGCGCGGCTGGAGACGGAAGGCCTTGCCCCGGCGGCCGACGCCGACCCGCTCACACTCCTGCGACGGCTCACCTTCGATCTCACGGGTCTGCCGCCGTCCTCCGCGGAGGTCGATGCCTATCTCACCGACACCAAGCCGGACCGCTACGAAAGGCTGGTCGAGCGGCTCCTGGTCTCGCCGCGCCATGCCGAGCGGCTCGCTGCCTGGTGGCTCGACCTCGTCCGCTACGCCGACACGGTGGGCTACCACGGCGACCAACCGCACAACATCTCCCCGTATCGCGACTGGGTGATCAAGGCATTCCTCGACGACGTCCCCTTCGACCGGTTCACGGAACTGCAGCTGGCCGGCGACCTCGTCGGCCCGCGCGAGGGCGAGCATGCCGAGGATCCGGTGCTGGCGAGTGCCTACAACAGGCTCCTGCAGACGACGCACGAAGGAGGTCTGCAGGCGAAGGAATACCGCGCGATCTACCAGGCCGACCGGATCCGCAGCGTGTCGGGCGCCTGGATGGGCGCCACGGTGGGCTGCGCCCAGTGCCACGATCACAAGTACGACCCCTACACGGCCGCCGACTTTTATCGCCTCGGGGCCTTCTTTGCCGACATCGACGACGAAAGGCATCTCGACAGGAGCGGCTTTGGCAAGCAGGACCTCAACAGCCTGCCAACGATTCGCTCCCCCGAGATTTCGATCGTTGGTCCGTTTGAACGCGGCCGCGCCGAGCAACTCGAAGCCGAGATCCACTCGCTTGAAAACCGCCTGCCGCCGCTCGTGCTCCCGCCGCGGGCCCAGCCGCCGGAGCCCGAGCCCGATGCGCTCGTCGCCGACCGGCAGCGGCTCGACGCATTGACGAAGGAGCGGAGTTCGCTCGACCGCGAACTGATGATCACGAAGGCGCTCAAGGAGCCCCGAACGGTCCGCATCCTGCCCCGCGGCAACTGGATGGACGATTCGGGCGACATGGTCGAGCCGGCGATCCCGGCCTTCCTCGGCACGCTTCAGGCGTCGTCGGGAACCCGCCCCACGCGGGCCGACCTCGCTCGCTGGCTCGTTACCCCGGTGAAGGACGGGGGAATCGGCGAGTTCACCTCCCGCGTCACCGCCAACCGGATCTGGGCGATCTTCTTCGGCGCCGGCCTCTGCCAGAGCCTCGGCGACTTCGGCGGCCAGGGCGAGCTGCCCGACGATCCGGAACTCCTCGATGAGCTGGCCCTGGAGTTCATGAAGCATGGCTGGAGCATCCGCGACCTCATCCGCACGATCGTGACGAGCCGGGCCTACCGGATGTCGTCGGAAGCCCCGGAGGACCTGCTCGCCCGCGACCCCGACAACCGGCTTCTCGCCCGGCAGGGCCGCTGGCGGCTGCCGGCGGAGAGCGTTCGCGACACGGCGCTCGCCGCGAGCGGTCTGCTCGTGGAGCGGCTCGGCGGCGAGAGCGTGCATCCCTACCAGCCGGCAGGCTACTACCGGCACCTCAACTTCCCGCAGCGGGAATACACGCAGGACGACGACGATCGCCAGTGGCGGCGGGGGCTCTACGTTCACTGGCAGCGGATGTTTCTCCATCCCCAGCTGCTCGCCTTCGACGCCCCGACCCGCGAGGAGTGCACGGCGGTGCGGATGAGGTCGAATACGCCCAAGGCCGCCCTCGTACTCCTCAACGATCCGACATTCGTCGAGGCCGCGCGAAAACTCGCCGAGCTTGCGATCAAGGACGGGGGCTCCGACGACGAGAAGCTCGCCTTCCTCTGGAAGCGAACGCTCTCCCGTGCGCCCGACACCACAGAGCTCACCCTTGCCAGGGGCCTCCTCGCCCGCCGCCGCGCCGACTACTCGGCCGACCCCAAGGCCGCCACCGAACTGCTCACCGTCGGCATCGCCCCGCGTGACAAGAACCTCGACGAACAGGATCTCGCCGCCTGGACCGCCACCGCCCGCGCCGTCCTCAACCTCCACGAAGCCATCGCGAGGTATTGATGACACCCGACCTTTCGATCCACCGCCGCACGTTTCTCGCCCGATCGGGCCTATCGCTCGGCGGCGCCGCGGTTTCGGGAATGCTCGCCCGCGACGGGCTGGCCACGGTGTCCGCGCCGGCGTCGCTCCCCAGCGACCGCTATCCCGGGGCCATCTTCCCGCGACACCATCCCGCCAAGGCGAAGGCGGTGATCTTCCTGTGCCTTGCGGGTGGCCCAAGCCACCTCGAGACGTTCGACCCGAAACCAAAACTCACGGAACTCGACGGTCAGGAGATGCCCGAGAGTGTGACGGCCGGTCAGCCGATCGCACAGCTGCAGGGCAAGAAGCTGATCTGCCTCGGGGCCCGGACGAAGTTCTCCCGTTATGGGACCTGCGGCGCAGAGGTCAGCGACTTCTTCCCGAAACTCGGGGCGCTCGCCGACTCGTATGCCATCGTGCGGAGCATGGTGACCGAGCAGATCAACCACGATCCCGCCCACACCTTCATGAACTGCGGCACCGCCCTCTCCGGTCGGCCGAGCATGGGGGCCTGGGTGACCTACGGCCTCGGCAGCGAGGCCGACAACCTGCCGGGCTTCGTGGTGATGACGAGCAAACTGGGCCGCAACCCGCAGCCGATCGCCGCCCGTCAGTGGCACTCGGGCTTTCTTCCGGGCCAGTTTCAGGGCGTCGAGTTCGCCACCAGCGGCGCCCCGGTGCACTACGTTGCCAATCCGCCCGGCGTGTCGGCGGCCCACCAACGCGACCTGATCGACACCATCGCGGCGCTCGAGCGGCACCGGCTCACCTCGCTCCACGACCCTGACGTGGCCACGCGGATCAAGCAGTACGAACTCGCCTTCCGAATGCAGACGAGCGTGCCCACGCTCGCCGATCTTTCCGACGAGACGCCCGAGACGCTCGCCCTCTACGGCGCCGAGCCGGGCAAGGCGACGGTCGGCACCAACTGCCTCATGGCTCGGCGGCTCGTCGAGCGGGGCGTGCGGTTCGTGCACGTCTACGCCAGCGACTGGGACCACCACAGTGGCATCGACGGCTTCATGCAGGAGATCTGTCCACCCACCGACACCGCCGCGGCCGGCCTCCTCACCGACCTCGCCCGCCGCGGCATGCTCGACGACACGCTGGTGGTGATCGGCGGCGAGTTCGG
>JBAXOU010000262.1:0-4204 GCA_037133115.1 Planctomycetota bacterium
GTTCTTCGCGATTGCGGCGCTCGCGCCGCTCTTCCTCGATGAGCCGGCCGATGCGGTTCGTTCCCTGGCGGCGGCGGGCTCGCGGTTGCCGTGGGCGGTCGCCTCCGCGGGCCTCGCCACCTGGCGGGCGACGATCTTGGCCGACCGCACGCTCGTGCGACTCTCGCTCGTGGCCGCCTGCTTCTCTGCGGTGCTGATGATGTTTCCCCACTACCAGGCCTTTGCCCGCGATCGGCTGGGGAGCGGCGCCGACAGCCTGCTCGCCTGGGTCTGCACGCAGAACGCAGCCACGGGCCTCGCGAGCCTCGTGGCGGGCCCCGTGTCCGATCGCCGCGGTACGCGGATCGTGCTCGTCTGGCTCGTTGCCCTCTCCGCCCTCACGCCGCTGGTGGTGACGGCGCTCTCGCTGCTGCCGCACTCGACCGCGGTGCACTGGTTCTGGATCGTCTACGTGCCGCTGGGTCTCAACCCGATCTCGCTCAAACTGTTCACCAACTACGCCCTCGAACTCGCTCCATCGGCCGCCGAACACCCGCGATACGTGAGCATCGTGGGAGCGGCGCTGGCGGCCCCCTTCGTGCTCTCGCCCCTGGTGGGTCTTGCGGTCGACCGTTTGGGGTTTCGGCACGTCTTCGTCACGGGGGCTGTCGTCATCGCCGTCGGCGCCGTGATCGCCGCCGGCCTGCCCGAGCCACGGCACGAGACCCGCTGAGCTGCGATCAATACAACCACAGCCGCAGGTCGCCGCGGCTGATGACCGGCTGGGGCGTGTAGCGGATCCTGCGGGCGAGCGAGCGGACCTCGGCGGCTCGCGAGCCGACCATCGCCCAATCGCGCCAGGCGGTGCGGGCCGGAGCGGCAGGCAGCCGCCAGGCATCGCAGGCGGTGTGCCAGAGCGTGTCGAGATGCCGCCGGCGAACGTGGATCGCGTCGAGGCCGTACCAGTCGCCCGGCTGCTCGATAAGAGTGGCGGCGTGGTCGGCAGCCACGGCGGCAATCTGCGCGTCGAGGTCGGCGGCGGCCTCCTTGAGGATTGTCAGCGGGAGCCGGCAGCCCGGCACGTAGCAGGTCCGCAGCGCGCGGTAGCGGGCCGGCCCCACGGTCTCCAGGCTGGCGAGCGGCAAGCGGGTGATCGCGATCCGCCCGCCCCGCTCGGCGAGCCGCCGGACCGCCTCTCGCACCCAGCCGGCAACCTGCTCGGGGGAGAAGCCGTAGAGCAGATCGTTTCCAATGTCGGTGACGAGGGCGAGCGGCCGCTGGGATTCGTCGGCTGCGGCCTGCTCCCGCTCGAGCGCCCGCCACAGGCCGCTGCCGAGGATCGAGGGAAGCCGTCGTGCCGCCACGCGGCTGTTGACGCCGTACGATCGGCCGTGGCCGGCGGTGACAAACAGGTCGAGCGAAACCGCCGATCGGCTACGGGCGATCGCGGCCAGCCGCGCGAGGCCGCGGGAGACATTGCTCGCCCCGAGCACCACCACGCGGGTGGCCGCCACGGGCGTCAGTTCCACCGCCGCCACGGGGTGTTGCCGGCGGAGATGCTCTGGAAGCACGACGCGGCGAGCATCGCGAACATGATCCCCAGGAAGTGATCACCCCTTGCATAACCCCACCAGGCCACGAGGCCCCCAGCGACCACGCCCAGGATGGCGGCGATCCGGGCCCCGTCCGCCACGCCGACAGCGAGCAGACCCTCACGGACGATCTGTCCACCATCGAGCGGAGGCACCGGGACCAGGTTGAGAAGCGGCCAGAAGATGTTGACGTAGAGCATGAAGTCGAAGAACGCATAGGCCAGTGGCGACGTATAGCCGCGGCCCTCGTTGAAGCCGAGCACGGAGCCGACCGCCGGGATCGGAAACGGCACCTGGTAGCCGCTCACCTTCAGCAGCCCGATGATCACCACGGCGAGGAAGAGCTGCGCGAGCGGGCCGGCCGCGGATACGAGGAGCCGCTGGACGGGCCGGAGGTGGCGGCGGCCCCAGATCTCGGGAATCGCCAGGCCGCCGAAGTGGTAGAGCACGATGTGCGCCGCCTGGCCGAAGTTGCGGTAGGCCAGAGCATGACCCATCTCGTGAACGAGGATCGATACGAACACGACGCCAATCCACATGAGCAGCATCTGCAGGAGCAGCCGCTGGTCACCGAGCGCGAATGACTGGCAGACATTCCAGCCAAGCAGGCCCGCAGCCAGCCAGAACCAGGCCGACACGCGAACCCGGATTCCCGAAAGGTCGAAGAGCAGGTCGGCGGAGGTGGCCTGGGGTTCGGCGAGCATCGTGAGGCCTATGGTACACGGCCGTCCGGGAAATCACGCCGCCCGGCGGTCTGCCGCGATGGCCACGTCGCCACCACCCGCGATCGCGAGCACTGAATCGGCGGCCCGAGCGGCGGAGCCCGGCCGGGCGACGACGGCGGCGACCACCTCGATCCGTTCCACGGCTCGCCGTCGCGCCGCCGCGTCGGTGAGCCATTCGATCACGTGCGCGGCGGAGCGCTCGGCGGGATCACCCACGGCGAGGTATTCGGGATAGACCGCCTCCGGGTCGGCCGGCGGCACGGTGAGCGGCGGCACGAGCACAGGCTGCACCGGCCCGATCGGCTCCCGGCAGGCGAGCAGGTTGACCAGCGTGATGAACCGGGCGCGGCGATACCAACTCTGCACGAGGTAGGCGAAGCCGCTCACGCGATACACGATCACGGTCGGCACTCGGGCCGCGAGGAGCTCCAGTGACACCGAGCCGGAGCAGGCGATCGCGGCGGTGGCCTCGCTGATCAGGCTTCGCGTGCGACCCGCATAAATCTCGATGCCGAGCCCGGTCGCTCCGGCGGTCGCTCGGAGCACCTCCTCGATGCGGCAGGCATGACGTTCGTGCAGCGCCCCGATGGCGAAGCGGGCTTCAGGCAGACGCCGCCGGATGATGGCGGCCGCCCGGAGGAGCGAACCGAGCACCCCCTCGATCTCCTGACCGCGGGAGCCCGGCAGCAGCAGCACGAGCGGCTTCGTGGCGGTTGGGCTGGAGGCCCGTGGCGAGAGGGCCGTATCGAGGTCATCGAAGAAGGGATGGCCCACCAGCGTGCTTCGCACACCGTGGGCCGTGAACCAATCGTGTTCGAAGGGCAGCGCCGAGAGAACGTGGTCGACGAGTCGCCGCATCTTCCCAATGCGCCAACTCGCCCAGGCCCAGATCTGCGGCGGGCAGTAGAAGACGACTGGGATCCCGTGTCGCTTCGCCCGCCATGCCAGCCACCAGTGGAAGCCGGGAAAGTCGACGAGCACGCAGACGTCAGGTTTTGAATCGAGGAAGTTTCGCTCGGCGCGGCGGGCCAGGTCGACGAAGCGGTGAATGTTGAGGATCGCCCGACTGAGCCACATCACGGCAAACTGGGTCATGTTGGCGACGAGGTCCACCCCCTCGGCCTCCATGTGCGGGCCGCCGAGGCCGGCGAACTTGACGTCGGGCCGACGCTCCCGGATCGCGCGGACGAGCAGTGCCGCATGATGGTCGCCCGAGGGCTCGCCGGCTGATACGAAGACGCGCATGGGATGCTCCACCCGGCGGTCGCCGGGGGGCGGAGTATCCCGCGCTCACCCCGGCCGCCCTAGAGCAGTTCGCCGCCGTGGAATGGGCCAAACGGCCGGGATTTCAGCCGGGTCAGTCGTCACCGCTCGGCAGGCCGCGCCGCCAAGGGCGGCGCGGCCCCCGCGGATGATCGTTACTTCGCCGCGGGCTTGAAGCCCTTGTCGATCTTGCCGAAGACCATCGTTACCTGATCCTCGGGAGACGCCTTCTCGACCTTGCCCTTGCAGTTGGGGCAGCAGAAGCCGACTTCGGCATCGCCGATCGAGATCTGCGTGCCGGGCTTCACCGGCCCGCCGCTGAACGGGCAGCCCTTCTGCACGAGCTGGCCGGTGCTCACCATCTGCTGGTGGGCCTTGGCGGCGAACTTCGCCGAATCGCCCTCGAAGGCGCCGACGCACTTCTCGCAGCAGAAGTAGACAGTGCCGCCGTCGAAGTCGGCGGAGGCCGCCGGATCGCAGCCATGGCCCGAGACGGGGCAGGTGGCGTCCTTCGCCTCTTTGAGCGCAGCCGTCACGACGGCGGCCGAGGTGGCGAGGGCGACGATCGCGAGGCCAAGAACCAGACGACTCTTCATGACACGCTCTCCAGTGGTGAAACGGGCGATTCCGACGGCAATAGACTAC
>JBAXOU010000263.1:0-4204 GCA_037133115.1 Planctomycetota bacterium
CACACAGGTTGACAACCTGTGCTACGGGGGAAGGGTCAGCCGCCCAGGAGCAGCAGGGCCATGCCCATATAGATCACGATGCCTACGACGTCCACGATCGCCGACACGAAGGGATTGCTCATCAGCGCAGGGTCGAGGCCGAGCGACCGGAAGATCAGGGGCAGCACGCAGCCCACGAGCGACCCCACCATCACCACACTGAGCACCGTGGCCGGGATCACGAGCGCATGCACGGGATCGGGGGCGTAGGCCAGACCGAGCAGGTAGCCCGGGATCGCCAGCATCAGGCCGAGCATCAGGCAGACCACGAACTCGCGGCGGAGGATCCGCTTCCAGTCGCCGAGCTTGCAGTCGCCGGTGGAGAGCGCCGTGATCACAAGCGTGGCCGACTGGTTGCCCGAGTTGCCGCCGCTGGCGATCACCAGCGGGATGAAGGCCACGAGCCAGGCGTGGGGCGACTTCCATCTCGCCAGCACCATGGCGGTGACCGCGGCGGTGGCGAACAGGATCGCCAGCCAGATGCCCCGCTTCCACGTCAGTGAGACGAGGGCCGCTTCCAGGTAGCCCTCGCCGAGCGGGGCGATGGCCGCGATGCGTTGGGCGTCGTCGGTGGCATCCTGGCGGACGGCATCGAGGACGTCGTCGTGGGTGACGATGCCGCCGAGGCGGCCGCGGTCGTCCACCACGGGCATGGCGATGAAGTCGAACCGGGCGAGCTGCTCGACCACTCGCTCCCGCGGGTCGTCCACGCGGACCGTGATCACATCCTTCTGCATTAGGTCGGCGACGAGGGCCGTGGGCTTCGCGAGGATCAGGTCGCGGAGCGAGACGAAGCCGAGCAGCCGCCGCTCGGGGTCGAGCACGTAGATGTAGTAGATCGATTCGCTGTTGGGGGCCTGCGAGCGGAGCCGGGCGATCGCCTCGCCAGCCGTGATCTCGGCGGGGAGCGAGGCATACTCCGTCGTCATCATCGAGCCGGCCGAGCCCTCGGGGCAGGAGAGCAGCATCCGGATGTCGTGCCGCTCGGCCTTGGCCACGAGCGGCAGGATCTCCTCGACGAACTCCGGGTCGAGTTCGCGGAGCAGGTCGTCGCGGCTGTCGGGAGCCATCCACTCGATCAGGCCGCCGAGGTGCTGGCGGTCGGAGGCCTTCATCAGGGCCACCTGCCGCGGCATCGGGTAGTAGGGGAAGATTTCCGACTGCCGCTCCACCGGCACGGCATCGAGCATCCGCCAGATCTCGGCGTCGTCGAGGCCCTCGGTGAACTCGGCAACGGTCGCCGGATGGAGTTCTTCCGCCACCTCGCGCAGGCCGGTGGTATCGCCCTCGGCGAGCATCACCCGGAGTTCGGGGATCAGAATGGGGTTGGCGGTGGGCATGGCGGGAGGCCCGGGCCACGGGGAGGAAAGGGGCCTATACTGCGGCGTAGTCCCGTTATCGACCAAGTATGCCATCGGAATGAGCAGACGCGAGCAACGCATTCTCGACGTGGCTGTAGCCCGCATCGGCTTGGTGGCCGCGGTGTTCGGCATCGCCGCCGCCGCAGGGGCCGCCACGATCGACCCGCCAACGGGGCGGGCCCGGGGCCTCGATCTCCTGCTCTCGAAGGTCTACCTGCCAGCTGACTTCGACCAGGAGGTGTTTGACGACCTCTGGACGGTATGGGAGGAGCCGCTGCGGTCGCAGGCCGAGCAGGCCCCCGTGGAGGAGCGGCGGCGGATGGCGATGGAGCGATATGGACTCACGCCGCACCCGAATGATCCATCGCGGAGCATGCAGTATGTGGTCGATGCTGACGGCGGCTGGGTGATGAGTTGCCTGGCCTGCCATCAGGGGCAGGTTCGCGGGACGGCGATCCCGGGTGTGCCCAACTCGACCTACGCGCTCGAGACGCTCACCGAGGAAGTCCGCCAGGTGAAGGTGCAGCAGCGGAAGGCCTTCAGCCACATGGACGTCGGCTCGCTCCTGCTGCCGCTGGGCACCACCAACGGCACGACCAATGCGGTGATCTTCGGCGTGGCCCTGATGCGGCACCGCGACCCCGACCTCTCGATCGTGCAGCGGCCGCCCCGCTTCGACCTCATGCACCATGACATGGACGCTCCCGCCTGGTGGCATTACCGCCGCCGCAAGACGCTCTACGCCGACGGCTTTGCGCCCAAGGGCCACCGGATCCTGATGCAGTTTCTGCTCGTGAAGGAGAACGGCCCGGAGAAGTTCCGCGAGTGGGAGGATGACTTCCGTGCGATCGAGGAGTGGATCGCGTCGCTGGAGCCGCCGCGGTGGACCGGCCCGCTCGATCGCGGCCTCGCCGACAAAGGTGCGGGCGTGTTCGCCGATCACTGTGCGTCGTGCCACGGCACCTACGGGGTCGGCGCCTCGTATCCCGACCGGGTGGTTCCGATCGAGGAAGTGGGCACCGACCGCGTCCGCCTTGACTCGCTCACGGCCAGCGAGCGGGCCGACCTCACCACCAGCTGGTTCGGCCACTTCGGTGAAGACGGCCTGGAGATTCGCGACCGTGCCGCGTCGACCGGCTATGTGGCCCCGCCGCTCGACGGCGTCTGGGCGACGGCGCCCTACTTCCACAACGGCTCCGTGCCCACGCTCTGGCACGTGCTCCATCCCGCGGAGCGGCCCACGGTGTGGCGGCGGACGCCGACGGGCTACGACGACACCCGCGTGGGCGTGGAGGTGGAGGAACTCGCCGAGATGCCGCCGGGCCGACTGCGATCATCCGACCGCCGCACGTTCTTCGACACCCGCAAGCCCGGCAAGAGCGCCGCCGGCCACGACTTCCCCGATGCCCTCACTGAGGACGAGAAGGCCGCGGTGCTCGAGTACCTCAAGACGTTGTGACGGATACGGCCCGCGCGGGGGGCGACCATCCGGCCGGTCGGAGGGATCGGCTGCCGTACAAGCCCAACGCCGTGAGGCGTGGGGCGAACCGCCACCAGACGCCGTGTCGAGCGTCATGCGCCCGCGGCCTTACGGCCGGTCGGGTTGAAGCAGGCTCTCGCGTGGGGGGACGCCCGCGGCCTTACGGCCGGTCGGCTTTCATACGCAACGCTGGAATCAGCGAGGGGCTGCCCATGCCCGGGAGCCGGCGTTGCTGACGAGCGCAGCCATGGATGGCGAAGCGAAGTCAGCATCGAGCGAGCGAAGCCCTGGAGGGGCGTAGCGAGCGTCCGGCGACGGGCGTGGGCAGCCCCGAGCGGTGGGGCCCACAGGTTGAAAACCTGTGCCACTTCGGGGCGCAGAGGTTGAAAACCTGTGGCACGGGCGACGGTACGGGACGCCACGATGTGATACGATTTCCCGACCGCGGCAGGGCCGCGAGACACCGACCGGAGACCAGCCATGACCCAGTTCGAAGCCGCCCGTGCCG
Organism: Planctomycetota bacterium; assembly: GCA_037133115.1. Lineage (GTDB taxonomy): Bacteria > Planctomycetota > Planctomycetia > Pirellulales > UBA1268 > QWPN01. Next base: position 3,389 of record JBAXOU010000263.1, read on the forward strand.
ACCAGATCACGCCCGAGATGAAGTTCGTCGCCCAGCGCGAGGATCTTCCCGAGGAACTGATCAAGAGCGAGGTGGCCCGGGGCCGGATGGTGATTCCCGCCAACACGGTGCACCTCACGAAGAAACTCGAGCCGATGGCCATCGGCATCGCCGCCCTCACGAAGATCAACGCCAACATCGGCAACTCCGCGGTGACGAGCGACGAGCAGACGGAACTCCAGAAACTCCACATGGCGGTCCACTACGGCGCCGACACCGTGATGGACCTCTCCACCGGCAAAGACATCGACACGATCCGGAAGGCGATCATCGACGCCTCGCCGGTGCCGATCGGCACGGTGCCGATCTATCAGATGCTCGAGGAACTCGGCGGCGACATCGACGACATGAAGCCGCAGCACTTTCTCGACATGTGCGAGAAGCAGGCGAAGCAGGGCGTGGACTACATGACCGTCCACGCCGGGCTGCTCCAGGAGCACCTCCATCTCACGATGGGCCGGATCACCGGGATCGTGAGCCGGGGCGGCTCGCTGATCGCCCGCTGGATGATGACCCACAAGCAGCAGAATCCGCTCTACACCCACTTCGAGGATCTCTGCGACATCTTCCGCCAGTACGACGTGACCTGGAGCCTCGGCGACGGCCTCCGGCCCGGCAGCATCGCCGACGCCAGCGACGAGGCGCAGTTTGCGGAACTGCACGTGCTCGGTGACCTGACCCGCCGGGCCTGGAAGAAGGGCTGCCAGGTGATGGTGGAGGGCCCCGGCCACGTGCCGATGGACCAGATCGACATGAACGTGAAGCGGCAGATGGAGG
>JBAXOU010000264.1:0-4195 GCA_037133115.1 Planctomycetota bacterium
GGGTGGACGACGAGTGGCTCCCGGATGCGCGACCGTCCGCTGCCGGGTCGACGGGCCGTTGGTCGTTGAACTGCCCGATGACATCCGTCTTCGGGTAACCGACCACCTCGGAGACGAGTTCCCTCTGCCAGACGGAAAGCCGTCCGTGGCACTCTGCAGGTGCGGCCACAGCCGCCTGAAGCCCTTTTGTGACGGCTCGCACCGGGAAACCGGTTTTTCGGCCACCGAGACCGCCCGGACCCGGAATGACCCCTGATTTCCAGGTGGGCCTGTTCTGCCTGAGGGGACTATGAGGCAGACGGAACCTCTTCCCTGAAAACCACTTACGACTAGGAAGAGGCTCCAAATCCGGGGTCAACTGGGGTGGAACGATATGGACTGGCCCGCCCCAGACCTGTAGGGTTGATTCGCACGGGTTCGCACAAGCCCCGCGAAAACGCCCTGGACGGCCTTGATGTCGCACCACCGGACCAACTTCTACCAGCGCTCCAGCGTCGGGATCATGGCGATCCTGGTGTTCCTGTTGCCCATGGTGGTCGTCGGGGCGATCAAGGCGAAGTCCAACAACCGCAACGACGTCAAAGGCTGGTTGCCGGCGGAGTACCAGGAGACCCAGACCTACCGGTTTTTCCGGCAGAATTTCCAGGGCGAGGAGTTCATTCTCGTCAGCTGGGAAGGCTGCACGATGACAGACCCGCGGCTGGAAATGCTGGCTCGGAAGCTCCTTCCGCCCCCGGAGGAGGCCTCCAGGATCGAGCGTCCGCTCTACTTTAAGACGGCCCAAACGGGCCCGCGGGCCGTGGCCCGGATGTGCCAAGAGCCGCTCAACCTCGAGCGGGAGGAGGCCATTTCCCGGCTGACGGGAGCGATCATCGGCCCCCCGCCGGCCGGAATCGAGGCCGGTGCGGCCGGCGACGACCTGGACTTCCGCAAGACCTGCCTGGTGCTGACCCTCGCCGACATGGCCCGGGCGAATCTCCACGGCGCGATCGATGAGATCCGCAAGGTGGCCACCGCCGAATGCGGTATCCCCGACTCGGCGATCCACATGGGCGGCCCGCCGGTCGACAACGTTTCGATCGACAAGGCCGGCCAGACGAGCGTGACCATCCTCTTCGGGCTCTCGCTCGTTGTCGGCTTCTTCGTCAGCTGGTTCAGCCTCAAGAGCAAGACGCTCGTGGCGATGGTGATCGCCTCCGGTGTCTACAGCATGTTCGCGAGCCTGGCTCTGGTCTGGTACTCCGGCTATCCCGTCGACGCGATCCTGTTGACCATGCCGTCGCTGGTCTACGTCGCCACCACCAGCGGCGCGATCCATCTGGCCAACTACTACCGCGACCAGCTTGCCGAAACGGGCGTGCAGGAGGGGGCTGCCGGCCGCGCCGTGCACCATGCCCTGCTGCCCCTCTCGCTCGCCACAGGCACCACGGCCATTGGCCTGGCCACGCTCGCGGTCAGCGAACTGGTGCCGATCCGGATGTTCGGGATCTTCTCCGCGGCCGGCGTGTTGGTGAGTTTCCTGATCCTGGTCACCTTCATGCCCGCGGCGCTCGAACTCTTCCCGCCGAAGCTCCGCATCGGCAAACTGGCCGACGACGAGCAGGCCGCCGGCTGGAAGCCGATCGAGTCGAGCCGCTGGTGGGCCGTCGGCGAGTGGATCACCCGGCATCACGCCCTCGCGACCGCGGCCTGCCTGCTCGTGATGGCGGCCATCGGGTATGGAATGACCCGCGTGGAAAGCAGCGTGCAGTTGATGCGGCTCTTCTCCCGCAATGCCCAGATTCGCACTGATTACGCCTGGCTCGAGAGCCACCTCGGGCCGCTGGTGCCGATGGAGATCCTCGTCAGGATCGACGAGAAGTGTCCGCTCAACTTCCTGGAGCGGATGGAACTCGTCGACGAGATCCAGCGAGAGATCGGCGTCCTCGGCGAGGTGGGAAGTTCGCTCTCGACCGTCACGTTCGGCCGCAACCTCGACATGGCAAGCGGCGGCGAAGGCCTGCGGGCGAAGCTCGCCCGCAGCACCCTGAACAAGTCGCTGATGCGACACCGCAACGATTTTCTCGCCGGCGACTATCTCCGCGAGGCCACCGTCACGGCCGCCGACGGCAGCCGCCACTCGCAAGAACTCTGGCGGATCAGTGCCCGCGTCAGTGCCATCCAGGAAGTCGACTACGCCCTCTTCAAGGCCGATCTGCAGAAGAAGATCGATCCGGTTCTCGCTCGTCTCGACAGCGAGGGGGTGGACGGAGTCACGGTGAACTACACGGGCCTCGTGCCGCTGGTCTACAAGGCGCAGCACTCATTGCTCGAGAATCTCAAGATTGGGTTCGTGTTCGACTTCGCGATCATCGTGGCGGTGATGATTGTGCTCTGCCGTGCCTTCTCGGCCGGCCTGGTGCTTCTGCTCCCCGCAGCCTTCCCCGCGATCCTCGTGTTCGGTGGTTTGGGCTGGGCCAATGCGCTGTCGAAGTGGCTTCAGACTGGCAACGTGTTCATCGACATCGGCTCCGTCATGGCTCCGAGCGTCGCGCTCGGTGTGACGGTGGACGACGTCGTCCACTTCATGCTCTGGTTCCGCCGGGGCATCGCCGACGGGCTCGACCGCAGGCAGGCCACGATGCTCGCCTACAAGGGTTGCGCCCGCGCGATGTATCAGAGCTGGGGCGTGATCGGCATCGGGCTGTCGGTGTTTTCGCTGTCGCCGTTCGGACCTACACAGCGGTTCGGGCACATGATGCTGGCCATGCTCACGATTGCCCTCGTCGGCAACCTCGTCCTCATGCCCGCGCTCCTCTCCGGCCCGCTGGGCGCCCTGTTCGCCTGGAGCGTGCAGCGGATCGAGCGGAAGAAGGCCGCCAAGGAAGGAAAGCGCCGGGTGATCGCCGACCCGGGCAGCGATGCGATCCCCGCTCCCCACGTGACACCGGGGCCTGCCAAGCACGTCGTGCATGCCTGACGCCCGGCCGCGTCCACGGTGGTAGAGTTGGGGGATGACGACTCCCGCCCTCCCCACCGCTCCCCTCGCCTCGAACCTTTCGTCGGGCCTCCCCACGGCGACCGTGGTGCTCAAGCCCAAACGGGCCCGGCCGTTCTTTGGCCGCCATCCCTGGGTGCTCGACTCCGCCGTCGCGAAGGTCGAAGGCAGCCCGGCCGACGGCGACGTGGTCGATCTGGCCACCCACGACGGGCACTTCGTGGGCCGCGGCCTCTGGAACTCGCAGAGCCGGATCCGCGTCCGCCTCTATGCGTTCGATGCGGTGACGAAGCTCGATGACGCCTTCTGGATTGGACGGCTCACCTCGGCGATAGCCCTGCGTCGCCACCTTGGCCTCGATGACCCCGCCGGTGCGGCCCGCCTGGTGAACAGCGAGGGCGATGACCTCTCCGGCCTGATCGTCGATCGCTACGGCGACTATCTCGCCGTGCAGGTGACCGCGCTGGCGATCGCGACCCGGCTGGAAACGATCTGCGACGCCCTGGCCGCGGCGCTGGCGCCGAAGGGAATTCTGCTGCGGGGCGCGGAACGTGGGCTGGCGAAGCTCGAGGGCCTCGCGATGCCCGACCGGGTGATCCGCGGCACGGCCCCCGCGGGCCCGATCTTCGTGCACGAGCACGGCCTGAAGTTCGGCGTCGACCTCGCCGAGGGGCAGAAGACGGGCTACTACCTCGACCAACGAGACAACCGCCAGGCGGCCGCCCGCCATGCCCGCGGTCGACGCGTGCTCGACATGTTCTGCTACTCGGGCGGCTTCGCCGTGGCCTGCGCCGCGTCGGGTGGCGCGCGGAGCGTGCTGGCGGTCGACACGAGCGGGAAGGCGGCGGCCCTGGCGCGGGCCAACGCCGACCTGAATGGCGCTGCCAACGTCACCGTCGAGGCGGTCGATGCCTTCGAGAAGCTCGATTCGCTGGCGGCGGCGGGTGAGCGGTTTGGGATGATTGTGCTCGATCCGCCCAAGTTCGCCCGCAGCCGGGCGACGGTCGACGACGCCCTGCGGGCCTACCATCGCATCAATCGCGTGGCCGTCGGCCTCTTGGAGCCCGGTGGCATCCTCGTGACGTGCTCCTGCTCCGGTTCCGTGACCCGCGACGACTTCCACCAGATGCTGTCCGGCGTCGCCCAGCGATCCGGCCGCTTGATCCAGATCCTCGAGAGCCGTGGGGCCGCCGCCGACCACCCGGTGAACGCCAGCTG
>JBAXOU010000265.1:0-4124 GCA_037133115.1 Planctomycetota bacterium
GGCGACTCCGGATCGGTGGGCATCGCGCCGGGCAAGCCCGACGAGAGCCATCTGATCGTGCAGATCACACCCGATGCCAGCGGCCAAGCGGAGATGCCGAAGTCCGGCAAGCCGTTGGTGGCGGCCGAACTCGCGCTGGTGCGTCGATGGATCGCCGAAGGCGCACACGACGACACGCCGGCCAGCGCCGGCCAACGGATCGACAAGGATCATCCCCCCGTCTATTCGCGGCCGCCAGTGATCACGTCGCTCGACTTTTCGCCCGATGGAAAACTGCTGGCCGTGTCGGGCTTCCACGAGGTGCTGCTGTTTGATGTTGCGGATGGAACGGTGCCGCGGGCGCCGATCAGCCGGTTGGTCGGGCTGGCCGAGCGGGTAGAGCGGGTGCGATTTTCGCCCGACGGCACGAAGCTGGCTGTCACAGGCGGCAGCCCTGCGCGGATGGGCGAGGTGCAGATATGGAACGTGGCCGACGGCACGCTGCTGCGGTCGGTGCCTGTCACGTTCGACACCCTCTACGGCGGGTCGTGGTCGCCGGACGGCACGTTGATCGCCTTCGGCTGTTCCGACAACACCCTGCGGGCGATCAAGGCCGAGACCGGCGAACAGGTGCTCTACCAGGGCGCCCATGAAGACTGGGTGCTCGACACGGTTTTCGGTCCCAAGGGGGATCACGTGATCTCCGTGGGCCGCGACATGACCGTCAAGCTCACGGAACTGGCCACACAGCGGTTCGTCGACAACATCACGTCGATCACGCCGGGAGCCCTTCGCGGCGGCCTGACAGCCGTCGACCGCCACCCGAGCCTCGACCACGTTGTCGTCGCCGGCTCCGACGGGATGCCGCGGGTCTACCGCATCCACCGCCACTCCGCCCGCGTCATCGGTGACGATGCCAACCTGATCTTTCCGCTCTTTCCAGTGACGGGGCGGGTGTTCAACGTGCGGTTCTCGCCGGACGGACAGCGGATCGCGGCGGTGGGATCGCTCGACGGCAAGGGCGAACTGGTCGTCTGCGGCTACGGGCTCACACAGGACGTTCCGAAAAACATCCTCGACATCATGGCGAAGGTGCCGGGCGAGTCACGCAGCAAAGGATCTCAGCGGTCCGAGGACGAGTGGAAAACATTCGATGCGTTCCGCGAGGGTGCTACGAAGCTGATCTCCCGCGTCGATCTTCCCACTACGCCTGCGTATGCCGTGGCATTCCACCCCACTAGTAGCGCCGTGGCCGTGGGCGGCGGCGACGGCATCGTGCGGTTCTTCGACGGCTCTACCGGTGCGGCCGGCATCAGCTTTCCCGCCGCACAGGTCGACGCCGCCGCCGTGGCGCGAGCGTCCCTGCCCCTGCCGTGGCCCACCGAGCCGTCGGTCGAACCGGAGCCTGCCCCGCCCACCGCTGTCGTCTCGTTTATCGTCGAGCCGGTGGCCGTCTCGCTGACAGGTCCCTTCGCCTCCACGCAACTGGTGATCACTGGCCAACTCGTCGACGGCCGCACGGTCGACCTCACCCGCAGCGTGCGGATCGAACCCGTGGCCGGCACTGCAAAGCCGATGGTCTCGGTGGGGCCCGGCGGTCTCCTCCGCCCGTTAGCCGATGGCCAGGGGGCAGTTCGCATCGTTCATGGAGCCGGGTCGGCGCAGGTCTTCCGCGATCTGCCTGTCAGCGTGGTCGGCACCGGCAACCTGCCCGACATCGACTTCATCCGCGACGTCAGTCCGGTGCTCGCAAAGCTCGGCTGCAATCAGGGCACCTGCCACGGTGCCGCCAAGGGCAAGAACGGCTTCAAGCTGTCGCTGCGTGGCTACGATCCCATCTTCGACGTGCGGGCCTTTACCGACGACCATGCCAGCCGTCGGGTGAATCTCGCCAGCCCCGACGACAGCCTGATGCTTCTCAAGGCATCGGCCACGGCTCCTCACGCCGGAGGCCTGCTCGCAAAGGTTGAGGAGCCCACCTACCAGCTCGTGCGTCGCTGGATCGAGCAGGGGGCCAGGCTCAATCCCCAGACGCCACGCATCAAGGGCATCAAGGTCTTTCCTGCTGCGGCCGAGATCGACGTTGCCGGCCGCCGACAACAGTTCCGTGTTGTCGCCGAGTATGCCGACGGCACCACGCGGGACGTCACCCGCGAGGCCTTCCTGGAAAGCGGCAACCCGGAGGTTGCCACCACGGATCGCTCTGGCCTAGTGACGGCCGTCAGGCGGGGCGAGGCCCCGATCCTTGCCCGCTACGAGGGCGCCTATGTGGCGGTCCCGCTCACCGTCATGGGCGACCGCTCCGGCTTCGCATGGACGCCTCCGGAATCGTGGAGCCCGCTCGACGACCTCGTGGCAGCCAAGTGGAAGGCCATGAAGATCCAGCCGGCGCCGCTCTGCTCCGACACCGAGTTTCTCAGGCGGGCAACGCTCGATCTCACCGGTCTGCCCCCGGCGGCGGCGGACGTGCGGGCCTTTATGGCAGACGGCCGCGACTCCCGCACGAAGCGGACGCAGCTCGTGGGCCGGCTGCTGGCGAGCGATGCATTCATCGAGCACTGGACGAACAAGTGGGCTGACCTGCTGCAGGTGAATCCAAAATTCCTCGGTGCCGAGGGCTCCAAGGGCCTGCGTGAATGGGTCCGTGCCAACGTCGCCTCCAACACGCCCTACGACCAGTTCGCCCGAGAGATCCTCACAGCGACCGGCTCCAACCGCGAGCACCCAGCCGCGGCCTACTTCAAGACTCTGCGCGACCCGGCAGCCACGATGGAGAACACCACGCACCTCTTCCTAGGCGTGCGGTTCAACTGCAACAAGTGCCACGACCATCCCTTCGAACGCTGGACGCAGGACCAATACTTCCAGACCGCCGCCTACTTCGCGCAGGTGGATCTCACCAAGGATCCAGAGAGCGGCGATCGCACGATCGGTGGCACGGCCGTCGAGGGCGCCAAGCCGCTCTACGAAATCGTGGGCGACAAGCCCGACGGCGAGATGATGCACGACCGAACCAACAAGCCTGTGTCGCCGAAATTCCCGTTCGAGTGCCGCCACACGGTGCCTGAGAATGCCACGCGCCGGCAGCAGCTGGCCGCTTGGGTCACCTCCCCCGACAACGCCTATTTCTCCAAGAGCTACGTCAACCGTCTGTGGGGCTATCTCTTCGGGGCCGGCATCATCGACCCAATCGACGACATCCGCGCCGGCAACCCGCCCAGCAATCCGCCGTTGCTTGACCACCTCACGAAATCCTTCATCGACGGCGGCTTCGACATGCGGAAGCTACTCACCGAAATCTGCACGTCGCGGACCTATGGCCTGGCGATCGAGAGTGGGAAGTGGAACGTAGACGACCGCATCAACTACTCCCATGCTCTGCCCCGCAGGCTGCCGGCCGAGACGCTCTTCGACGCGCTGCATGCTGTCGTGGGATCGCCGACGAAGTTCCCAGGCTATCCCGTCGGCACGCGGGCCGCGCAGCTGGCCGACGTGTCGAGCGCGCTGGGCGGCGGCTTCCTGCAGACGTTCGGCCGTCCGGCCCGAGAAAGCGCCTGCGAGTGCGAGCGGGCGGGGGGCCTGGCGCTGGGGCCAGTGATGGCACTGGTGAGCGGCCCGGCCGTGGGCAATGTCCTCGCCGACCCCCAGAGCGAGCTGACCAAGCTGGTGGCCAGCCAACCCGACGACGACCTGCTCATCGATGAGGTCTTCATGCGGATTCTCAATCGCCCCAGCCGTGCCGCCGAGGTGGCTGCTGTGAAGGCCGCGACCGGCGAGGTGAGCATCGATCACGTCGCGGTCACTGCCGAGCTGTTGAAGGCCGAGACAGAATGGACCACGAAACAGTCCCAACTCGAGCAGGAACGCCTCCAGAGGATCGCGGCCTCGCGCACATCCCTGGATACCGCGACGGCCGCCTACGAGCCCACGCGGATCGACCTTGAGCAGAAGCGGGCCGATCGGTTTGCCAAGGCAATCGTGGCAATCGAGACATACCACGCCGACCCGCAGGCAGCGAGGACCCGCATCGAGGCTGAGGCAGCCAAGGCTCCGGTGTGGCAGGTGGCCGTGCCCGACACGATTGTCTCACGTGCCAACGCCACGTTCACGAAGTTAGCCGACGGCTCGGTGCTGGTGGGCGGCCC
>JBAXOU010000266.1:0-4105 GCA_037133115.1 Planctomycetota bacterium
ATAAGATGCTCATCCCACGTCGCCCCACGGAGCCCACCATGCGCCGCATCGATCTCTCCGCCCATGGCATCACCGTCGCCGACGTCCGCCGCAACCTCGCCCCCGCCGAACTCTACGCGGAGGCGCTTCGCAGCGACGCCCGCAGCGCGATCGCCGACTCCGGCGCCCTCATCGCCTACTCGGGCGAGAAGACGGGACGTTCGCCGAAAGACAAGCGGATCCTGCGAAACCCCGCGAGCGAGCACGACGTCTGGTGGGGCAGCGTGAACGTGCCGATCGACGAGGAAACCTTCCTGATCAATCTGGAGCGGGCGAAGGACTATCTCAACACCCGGGAGATCCTCTACTGCGTCGATGCCTTCGCCGGCTGGGACCCGGCCCACCGGCTCAAGGTCCGCGTGATCTGCTCGCGGCCCTACCACGCCCTCTTCATGCACACGATGCTGATCCGGCCCAGCAAGGAAGAACTCACCGACTTCGGCGACCCCGACGCCGTGATCTACAACGCCGGCCGGTTTCCGGCCAACCAGCGGACGCACGGGATGACGTCGAAGACCAGCATCGACCTATCGCTGGAATCGAAGGAGATGGTGATCCTCGGCACCGAGTATGCCGGCGAGATGAAGAAGGGCGTGTTCACGCTGCTCAACTACTTCGCACCGAAGCGCAACATCCTCTCGATGCACTGCTCGGCCACCGCCAACCGCGAAACGGGCGTGTCGTCGCTCCTCTTCGGCCTTTCCGGCACGGGTAAGACCACGCTCTCCGCCGACCCCAAGCGGCTCCTGATCGGCGACGACGAACACTGCTGGAGCGACTCGGGCATCTTCAACATCGAAGGAGGCTGCTACGCCAAGGCGATCGACCTCGCCCCCGAGACGGAGCCCGACATCTTCCAGGCGCTCCGGTTCGGCTCGGTGCTCGAAAACGTGGTCTACGACGAAGACAGCCACCACGTCGACTTCCACGACACGAGCATCACGCAGAACACCCGCGGGGCCTACCCGATCGACTTCATCAGCAATGCGAAGATCCCCTGCGTGGCGGGCCATCCGTCCGACGTGATCTTCCTCACCTGCGACGCCTTCGGGATCCTGCCCCCGGTGAGCCGCCTCTCGCCGGCCCAGGCGATGTATCACTTCATCAGCGGCTACACGGCGAAGGTGGCGGGCACCGAGATGGGCGTGACGGAGCCGCAGGCGACCTTTTCGCCCTGCTTCGGCGGGCCGTTTCTCGTCTGGCATCCGATGAAGTATGCCGGACTGCTCGCCGAGAAGATCCGCCGCCACAAGGTGCACGTCTGGCTCGTCAACACCGGCTGGAGCGGCGGCTCGTATGGCATCGGCAAGCGGATGAAACTGCCGATCACCCGAGCGATCATCGACGCAATCCATTCGGGTGAACTGCAAACCGCCCCGGCGGCGGCCGACGACGTGTTTGGGCTCGACGCGATCACGGCCTGCCCGGGCGTGCCGGCCGAGGTGCTCGTGCCGCGAAACACCTGGGCCGACAAGGCGGCCTACGACGTGACGGCGCGGAAGCTCGCCGGCCTCTTCGCCCACAACTTCCGCCAGTATCTCGAGAGCGTGACGAGCGAAGTGGCGATGGCCGGCCCGAGCGAATGAACTCGCCTCCGCGAATGGCTCCCGTGGACGAACCACGCTGGACGCCGCGTCTGTCATGGCCGCACCCCACGCCTCACGGCGTTGGGCTTGTACGAGAGCCTGGCCAGTAGCACAGGTTTCCAACCTGTGCCGAACATACCCCAGGTTGAAAACCTGCGCTACGATAAGCCCCAAGCCGCGTGCTCGAGTGCCTGGCCAGTAGCACAGGTTGCCAACCTGTGCCGAAGTGCCTCAGGTTGAAAACCTGCGCTCCGAAACGCCACGAGCCTCGTAAGCGCTGGATACGCCGATGACGAGGTTTGTGGAAGTGGCATTCGCCGGGCTATCCTGCCGGAGGAGGCTTTCATGAACACGGCTTCGGAATCGTCACGCGGGTTCGACATCTGGCTCGCCTCGATCACCCGCGGCGGCTGGCTTCCGTTCCTGCCCGCGCGGCTCCGCGAGCCCGCAGCCCGGGCGGCGATCCAACTGCTCGTGGCGGCGGTCGTGCTCCTCGCCGTGGCGCCGCTCGCCGACCGCAAGGGGGCAGACTGGATGGAAGCGTCGTTCACCCGCACGCTGGCGGCGCTCGCCGCCACCCGCGGCCTCGACAGTGCGATCTCGCTGGCGCAGAGTTCCGAGGTCAGCTTTTCGTTTGGCCCGGGCGGCAGCCTCGGTATCGGGCAGGCGCTCGATCCCGTCAACGACCTCGTCGAGCAGTACGGGGCGCTCTTGCTCACGAGCACGACGGCCCTCGGGGTGCAGCGGCTCGGAATGCAGATCGCTGCGACGCTGGGCGTCTGGCTCTTTCTGCCGGCGCTCGTCGCGGTCGGCCTGTCGGCCGTCTGCAGCGACGGCGGCCGGCGGTCGCTGATCGGCTGGAGCCGGCGGCTGTTCGGCCTCGCACTCTTCGCCCGTCTCGCGCTTCCGGCCGCGGGTTGGATCGATTCGCTCGTCGCCGATCGGTTTCTCGAGCCCGGCTACCAGCAGGCCGCAGCCGCGGTGGCGGCCACGACCGAATCGATCGAGCGGGTCGAGGCAGCCGACGCCGATCGTGCCTGGTGGGAGCGATACAACCCGGTGGACGCGATCGGCGACCGGGCCCAGAAGATCTACGAGCAGCTCGCGGCGGTCGGCGAATCGATCGTGAACCTCGCGATCTACTTCACAATCTCGACGATCGTGCTGCCGCTAGGCACCCTCTGGCTGCTTTCGCGGCTTACGGGCGTGTTTTTCGCTGCCCGCACCGACCGCTAACGCGGATCACTCAGGGCAGCGGCGGCACGGCGTCAGGAAGCGTAAGGCCGTGAGGCGTATGGCCGCCTTTGTCGGCCCCCGGGCCCCGAACGCTCGCGCGATTGGGCTTTCTGATGCCGATTTCAGAACGCGACGGGGCGGATGCACCGCAGGTTACCAACCTGCGGCTACGGGGAAGCGGCACGCCGACAGGCGTACGGCAAGGCCTCAGGCTGCGGCCTTCGCGGCCGCCGGCCAAGGAACGCTTGCGGACCGTGCTCAACGCGCAGGACGAGATTGAGGTGGTCGGCACCGCCGGCAGCGTGAAAGCGTCGCGGGCGATGCTGGAAGGCCGACCGCCCGACGTGGTGTTTCTCGACGTGGAGATGCCCGGAGGCAGGGGGTTTGACCTGCTGCGGCGCGTGCCGGCCGGCACGTAGGTGGTATTTGTGACGGCCCACGAGAAATATGCGGTGGAAGCCTTCGCCACATCCGCCGTCGACTATCTCGTGAAGCCGGTCAACCCAGAGCGGCTCGCCGAGACGATCCGCCGGCTGGGGGAAATTGCGGCGATCCAGCGACTGAAGTCGGCTGCCACCGGTGGCGACGCTTCACTCCCCGACGACAAAGAAGCGGACGACGCGGACGACGCAACCGCCTCGGCCGCAGCGGCCGACCGCGACAGCACTACGAACGTGGGGCTTGGCGACACGATCAGCGTGCCACTGCGAGCCAAGGGCCGCGCCGCCATGGTGCCGATCGCAGACATCTGCTGGATCGAGTCGCTTCGCAACTCCACCCGCGTCTGCCTGATGAATCCAGGCCGAATCCTGTTCTTTCGGCGGCGGCTCGGGGAGTGGGAGGCAGACCTGCCCGCCGGCCTGTTCGAGCGTTTGGGGAAGTCTCTCGTCGTGCAGATCGCAATGATCCAAGAAACGGAGTGGAAGCCGCGCGACGAGACGGTGCTGACGTTCGCGGCCGACATCGAGCCGCTCGTGATCGGCCGGCCGGCCGCGATGAGACTGCGGGACGTCCTCGGCGAAGGCGGCGACGGCCTGGCGTGTCCCGGATACGGAGCGCAGGTTTTTAACTTCCGGCACATCCGGCACAGGTTGAAAACCTGTGCTACTGGAAGGCACAGGTTGACAACCTGTGCTACGTGGACGAGCGAGGGGCTACCCGTGCACGAGAGCCGGCGTTGCTTCGCACGCGGAGCCACGATGGCGAAGCGTGGGAAGCATCGAGTGAGCGGAGGCCACGATGGC
>JBAXOU010000267.1:0-4074 GCA_037133115.1 Planctomycetota bacterium
CCTCACGGCCGGTCGGCTTTCACCATGTTCCGTCCAAGCCCAACGCCGTGAGGCGAGGGGCTGGCCGTGCCCCGGGAGCCGGCGTTGCTGGCCAGCGGAGCCATGGATGGCGTAGCGCAGACAGCATCGAGTGAGCGAAGGACAGGATGTCCGCAGCGAACGTCCGGCGACGGGGCACGGCCAGCCCCTCGCCGGGTTGGGAGAGTGAACTCCCGGATCGGCTAAACTATCCGCTCCCCGGAGAACCCCACCCATGCATCTTCCCGTCTGGCGTTTTGGCAAACCCTACGAGTCGCTCGAACGCGACACGCTCGTCCACTTCCTCACCGGCGAGCCCGTCGCCGAGGTGAGCCAGGTGGGGGGCGCCATCGTGGGCCGCGACCTGCAGAAGGCGGCGCAGGCCCGCAAAGCCCTGCTGGCGATCGATCCCGAAGAGATCGTCGAGCGGTTGCAGACGGCCGGCAACCTCTATGCCAACGGGACGGTCACCGTCGGCGACACGAAGCAGTCGCCCGACGACTTCGTGAAGCAGCAATCGGCCACGACGGGGCTGCCCGAGAGCCTCTGCCGCGCCAACATGCAGAAAAACATGTTCGTGCTCTCGAACATGGACCGCATCCTCGACGCCCTCTCCCGCGGCCTCGACACGCGGATTCTCTGGAGTGGCTACGGCACCGAGCACCGCGGCGTGACGGTGAGCTATCAGGCGCAGTCGCCCGTGCTCGGCCTCGTGCTCCCCTCCAACTCGCCCGGCGTGCACACGCTCTGGCTGCCGGTGATCGCGCTCGGCGTGGGGCTCGTGATGAAGCCGGGCAGCCAGGAACCCTGGACGCCCTATCGCATGGCCGCCGCGATGGTCGAGGCCGGCATCCCCGCCGAGGCGATCGGTCTGTATCCGGGGGCCACCGACGTCGGCGCCGGTGTCCTCACCGGCTGCCGTCGCAGCATGATCTTCGGCAGCGCCAAGACGGTCGAGCAGTATCGCAGCAATCCCGGCGTGCAGGTGCACGGCCCCGGGTTCTCGAAGATCATCCTCGGCGACGATTGCGTGGACGACTGGGCGGCCCATCTCGACATGATGTGCGAAAGCGTGGCGATCAACAGTGGCCGCGGCTGCATCAACGCCTCGGCGATTTACGCCAGCCGGCACACCCGGGCCATCGCTGCGGCCCTCGCGGAGCGGCTCGGCCCGACGGAGGTGAAGCTGCCCGACGATCCCGACGCGAAGCTCGCCGCCTTCACGATTCCCGGCGCCGCCAAGGCGATCTGGGGCCAGATCGAGGCCGGGCTGAAGGCCCCCGGCGTCACCCACGCCACCGGCGACTACGGCGACCGGTTCGTGGAGGGCGAACGCTGCGGCTGGCTCCGGCCCACAGTCGTCCACTGCGCATCTCCGGAGCCCGAGATCGCGAAGGCGGAATACATGTTTCCGTTCGTGAGCGTGGTCGAGTGCCCGCAGGAGCGGATGCTCGAGTCAATCGGCCCCACGCTCGTCTGCTCGGCAATCACGAATGACGCGGCCTTCCGCGCTCGCCTCATCGACTGCAACCACATCGACCGGCTGAACTTCGGGCCGATCCCGACCACCAAGCTCGACTGGCTGCAGCCGCACGAGGGCAACATCATCGACTTCCTCTATCGGTCGCGGGCCCTGCAGATGCCGGCGGCGGCGGGGTGAACGTCCGCGTGTCTTCCACCGACCCCCTGACGTTCAGCTTCACGGCGGCCACGCGACTCGTGGTCGGCCCGGGCGCTATCCGCCGACTCGGCGAGATCGCCCGTGACCTCGGCGCGATGCGGGCGCTGGTCACGAGCGACCGCGGCATCGTGGAGTGCGGCCACACCGCGGCCGGAATCGAGTCGCTCCGCGACGCGGGCCTCGCCACCGAGGTGTTCTCGGCATTCACCGAGAATCCATCGTCATCGGAGGTCGAGGCGGGCACGGCGGTGGCGCAGGCGTTCCGGCCCGACCTGCTCGTCGGCCTCGGCGGCGGCAGTTCCATGGACTGCGCCAAGGGGATCAACTTCCTGCATTCCTGCGGCGGCCGGATGCGCGACTACCGCGGCCGCGGCACGGCAACCGGGCCGATGCTGCCCTCGATCGCGGTGCCGACAACCGCCGGCACTGGGAGCGAGACCCAGTCGTTTGCGCTGATCACCGACGACGAAACCGGCATGAAGATGGCCTGCGGCGACCCGCGTGCCGCCTTTCGGGTCGCGATCCTCGACGTCAACCTCACGCTCACGCAGCCACTCTCGCTCGCTGCGCTCACCGGCGTCGATGCCCTCGCCCACGCCGTTGAAAGCCACGTCAGCACCGCGGCTACTCCCGCCTCGCGGACATTCTCCCGTGAGGCCTGGCGGTTGCTCGCCGCCAACCTGCCACACGTGGTCAGCGGCGGCGGCAGCATCGATGCTCGATCGGCGGTGCAGTTTGGCGCGGCGCTGGCCGGCTTCGCCATCGAGAACGCGATGCTCGGCGCGGCCCACGCCCTCGCCAATCCGCTCACCGCGGCCCACCACGTGGTCCACGGGCAGGCCGTGGGGGTGATGCTACCGCACGTTGTGCGATTCAATGGATCGGCCTGCGGATCGGCCTACGCCAACCTGCTCGCCGACGTCGGAATCGCGGCCACCGCCGGCGAGGCCGGCAGCACGCTCGCCGACTGGCTGACCGGACTCCTCGCCACGGCGCGGCTGAAGACCTCGCTTCATGGATGCGGCATCGACGCCCCAGACATCTCCGCCCTCGCCGCCGCCGCTGCCTCCCAGTGGACCGGTGGCTTCAATCCGCGGCCGGTCGCGGCCGCTGATCTAGCGGCGCTCTACGAGGCAGCGCGATGACCACCGTCGGCACCGCCCTGCTCGCCGTCGTCTTCGCGGCCGTCGCGCTCGCGGATGATCCCAACGTCGCCCCCGCCGAGGCCTGGCCGATGGCCCGGGGCTGCCTCGGGGGAACCGGACGGTCGGCAGCTACGTTTGCGCTGCCGCTCGTCGAGGCGTGGCATCGTGAGTTCGACGGCACGGCATTTGGCGCGGTGCCCGTCGTCACCGACGGCGTGGTCTACCTCGGCGATCTCGACGGCACGTTTCGGGCCGTGTCGCTTGCCGACGGCACCGACCGCTGGTCGTTCGCCGCCAAGGACGCAGGCTTCACGTCGGCAGCGGCGCTCGGCGCGGCCGGCGACGCCCGGTTCGTGGTGGTTGGCGACGACGGCGGCCTCGTACGGGCCTTCGACGCCGCGACCGGTGATCTCCGCTGGACGTACGAGACGGAAGGAGAGATCTCGGGCGGACCGACAATCCTCGAGGCGGCCGACGGCCCCCGCGTGCTCGTCGGCTCGCAGGACGCGTCGCTCTCGTGCCTGGCGCTCGCGGATGGAACGCTGCTCTGGAAGCATGCGATCGCCGACCAGATCCGCTGCTCGCCGACCGTCGCCAGAACCTCCGCAGGCGACCGGGTGTTGCTCGCCGGGTGCGACGGCACGTTGCACGTGCTCGACGCCCTCACCGGCGCCGAGCAGGCAGCGGTGCCGATCGACGGACCGACCGGTACAACACCGGCGGTGCTTGGCGACCGCGTGTTCTTCGGCACGGAAGGGGGCGTGTTCTTCGCCATCGACGTGGTGGCGGGCAAGGAAGTCTGGCGGGCGGCAGCGGCCGCGGCGGGCCAGTCCTATCGCTCGAGCGCGGCGATCGCCGACGGGCTCGCGATCGTCGGCTTCCGCGGCAAGGCGGTCGAGGCGTTTGCCGCGGCCGACGGCTCGCGGGCCTGGCGGCGGCCGATGCGGGGCCGCGTCGAGGCTTCTCCTGCGGTGATCGTGGCCACAGGCCCGAATGGGGCACCGGCCCGATCCATCGCGATCGTCGCCGATGCGGCAGGCAGGGTCGCGGCCTTCGACGCCGCGAGCGGCGACCCAGCATGGGAGTTCGACGCCGGTAGTGGGTTTGGTGCCGGCGCCGCAGTGGCCGCGGGTCGCGTGGTGCTCGCATCCGACGACGGCATCCTCTGGTGCTTCCGGAGCGGCGACTGATGCCCTGGTTCCAGACCGATCTGCGACTCGCCCCGCGACG
>JBAXOU010000268.1:0-4071 GCA_037133115.1 Planctomycetota bacterium
CCCGCCCGAATCGCGCGAAAGGGAACGTAGTGGGCCACGACCATGCCGATGGCCGACTCAATCTGGTCGGCGGTGCCCCCGAGCGCCGCGGCGTAGGCGACGGCCGAGGCGACCGCGCCGTGGTGCACGTGGTCGATCGCATACTTCCGCAGTGCAAAGACCTCAGCGAGCCGGCCGCGGATCTCGTCGATCAGGAGCATGAGCCGGAGTGTAGCGTCGCCGCCGAGGCCCGCCTCGCCCGCCGCTGCGACGGCCACGGGGTAGTAGTCGTTGTGGCCAAACTCTCCCGCAGTCCGCCCCTTGGCGGCATCGTGGCCGAAGTTGGTGCCGTTGGAATCCCACTCACGCACCGCGGAAGCATTGGCGGCGACCGCCCGCTCCACGAGGCACCGCCGAGCGGAGCCAAAGCAGACGGCCCCTCGGCTGCCCGCCATCGGCGGCGTCGCCAGCGCTTCATGCCGGAGCACGGTCGGCGCGTTGGCCCCAGCCGCAATCGCCGAAACGCCACAGCCGACGCTGTCGAGGTGAAACCGCTCCAGGAGCCGTATCGTGGCAGCACCGATCGGTCGCGGATCGCGAGCCAGGAAGTCGAGAGCGTAGTCGGCCAGGCCCCGCGCCTGGTTGGTGTCGGCCGGCAAGAGCCGGGTGTCGCCCTGAACGGTC
Organism: Planctomycetota bacterium; assembly: GCA_037133115.1. Taxonomy (GTDB): domain Bacteria; phylum Planctomycetota; class Planctomycetia; order Pirellulales; family UBA1268; genus QWPN01. The sequence continues at coordinate 664 of JBAXOU010000268.1, forward strand.
ATCGTGCCTCCTCGGTCTGGCCGCGTGCTGCGGCAGCGGCGACTGTTGTACCCGACGGCGGCAGGCGTGGGGGCCGTCCCGCTCGCAGGCCGTGGCGACTACACTCGAATCATGCCACCGACTCAGCTCGGACCGTATTCCATCTCCACGCTGCTTGGCCGCGGCGGCATGGGGGCCGTCTACGAAGCGGTGGATCGCAGCACCGGCCGCACCGTCGCCGTGAAGACCCTCGTCACCCACTTCGGCGACGACTCCGCTGGCCGCAAGCGGTTCGCGGGCGAGATCGAGACGCTCAAGAGCCTGCGGCATCCCTGCATCGTGGAACTGCTCGCCTTCGGCGAGGAAGATGGTCAGCCCTACTTTGCGATGGAGCTCGTCCGGGGCAGGAGCCTCGAGCAGCTGCTCCGCGCGGGCCGCACGTTCACCTGGCGGGAGACTGTCGACGTCGCGCTCGCCATCACCCGGGCCCTCAAGTCGGCTCATGATCACGGCGTGGTGCACCGCGACCTGAAGCCGGCGAACCTGCTCTTTCCGGACGAGCCGTCGGGCGACGCCACCGTGAAGCTCGCTGACTTTGGCATCGCCAGGCTATTCGGCTCCTCCGGACACACGATCAGCGGGATGATCGTGGGCACGGCGGAATACATGGCCCCTGAGCAGGCGGCCGGTGCGGCCATGGACCATCGCGTTGATCTCTATGCGCTCGGCCTCGTGATGTTCGCCATGCTCTCCGGCAGGCCGCCGTTCCACGGCGGACAGGTGACCGACGTGATCAAGCGGCAGCGGAATGAGCCTCCGCCGCGGATCGCCTCCCGCGTCGCCGACGTTCCCCCGGAGCTCGACGACCTGATTGACCGGCTGCTCGCCAAGGATCCCGCCAAGCGGCCCGCCGGCGCGCTGGCCGTGGGGCGACAGCTCGCCGTGATCGCCACCACGGCCGGCCTCGCGGCTCCGCCGGCCACCGCCCAGCCATCCTTCGATCCCGGCGTAACGCTCGGTCCGGCGAGTGCGGCAACCGACTGCGACGAGAGCCGCCGCGGCACGGTTGCCGGCACCGGCGACTCGGCCGCTCTGCAAAGGCCTGACCCGCTCGACCTGGAAGCACCCACCAAGGACTTCACTCAAGGCGAAACCGCCGCGCCCGTGGCCGCGATCATCCCGGGAGATAGTTCCACCGACGCCCAGACGATGCCGATGCCCACGAGGCCCGATCCACACACGAGCCTGCCGCAACGGGTGACCGAGCCCGCACCCGACGCCAGCGGCGCCACCGCCTCCCGCGCCACTCGGTTCACCACGGTCGAGGAGCTCGAGCGCGTGAGCCGGGCCGAGGCGGCGGCCCAGGAAAAGCGCGATCTCGTGATCCGCATTCTCGCCGCCACCGGGCTTTGTGCCCTCGTCGCCGCGGCGGCCTACGCGCTGCTGCGGCCACCGACGGCCGACGAGCTCCACGCCCGGATCGCCGCGATCGCCAACGATCCCGAGGCCGACATCCGCGACGCGCGGCCCCTGATCGACCAGTTTCTCGAGGAGCATGCCGCCGACGCGAGGGCGACCGACATCCGCGAACACGACCGGCGACTCGACCTCGACACCCTCGAGAAGCGGGCCCGCCGCCGTCGCGACGACGACCGCGCCATGATGCCGCTGGAGCGGGAGTATCGCGCGGCGATGGCCCGCGAGGACGAGAGCCCGCTTGCCTGCGTGGCGGCTCTCGAAGCCATCCTCGCGTTGCACGCCGATGACGCGGTCGCCACGCCGGCCGCCGACGCGGCACCGGAGGCGCAGCCGGCGCTCTGGCTCGATCTCGTCCGCCGGCAACTCGAGCGGCTCGGGCCGCTCGCCGATCGGGAACGCGAACAAGACGCGGCGCAGGCCGCCGAGACGCTTACCGAGGCCGCGGCCCTCGCAGCAGAGGCCGCCACCGCCACGGACGACGCCGCCCGAGCTGCCCTGCTGGAGCGCCGCCGCGTGTTGCTCACGGGCATCGTCGAGATCTACGCCTCGCGGCCGCACGTGATGTCCGAGGTTGCCGAAGCCCGACGACTACTCGCTCCCCCCGAAGCCACCCCATGAACGACGCCGCACCGCACCGCCGCACCGCCTCCCGACGCTCCAAGAGCCAGTCGGCCTTCGCCCGCGCGAAGGCCCTGATCCCCGGCGGCGTCAACTCGCCGGCCCGGGCCTTCGGCGGCGTCGGAGGCGAGCCGATCTTCTTCGCGTCGGCGCAGGGGCAGCACCTCACCGACATCGATGGCACGACCTACCTCGACTACATCGGCTCGTGGGGCCCGATGATCCTCGGCCACCGGCATCCGCGGGTGGTCGCGGCGATCGAGCGGGCCCTCGCAACCGGCACCACCTACGGGGCTCCGACCGAGGCAGAGAGCCGGCTTGCGGAACTGATCGTCGCGGCGGTGCCCTCGATCGAGAAGGTGCGAATGGTGAGTTCCGGCACCGAGGCCGCGATGAGTGCGGTCCGGCTGGCCCGCGGCTTCACGGGCCGCGACCTGATCGTGAAGTTTGCCGGCAACTATCACGGCCATGCCGACAGCCTGCTGGTCGCGGCCGGCTCGGCGGCCGCCACGCTCGGCGTGCCGAACTCGCCCGGCGTCACCGCCGGCACGGCGAAAGACACCCTGGTGCTCGAATACAACGAGCCGCAGCAGCTCGAAGACCTTTTTCGCGACCGCGGCGACTCGATCGCGGCCGTGCTCATGGAGCCCGTGGTCGGCAACATGGGGCTGGTGGTGCCGACCGCCGAGTTCCTTGCCGTCGTCCGCGATCTCACCCGTCGCCACGGCGCGATGTTCGTGTGCGACGAGGTGATGACGGGGTTCCGGCTGGCACTCGGCGGTGCCCAGGAACTCCTCGGCATTGAGCCCGACCTGACGACGCTCGGCAAGATCGTGGGTGGCGGCCTGCCACTGGGCGCGTATGGCGGCCGCGCCGACGTGATGGACCACATCCTGCCGGCGGGCAAGGTCTTCCAGGCTGGCACGCTCTCGGGCAATCCGCTCGCCGTGGCCGCGGGCACCGCCACCCTCGAAGAACTCCGCGACCATCCGCCCTATGCAGCGCTCGACCGGCTTGGCGACCGCCTCGAAGCCGGCTTCCGCCGCGCGGCCGCCGACTCCGGCACGAACGTCTGGGTCGCCCGCGTTGGCAGCATGATGACGATGTTCTTCCAGCAGGGGAGCGAACCGGTGCCGGTCACCGGCTGGCAGACCGCATCGCAGAGCGACACCGGCCACTACGCCGCCTTCTTCTGGGGCATGATCGACCGAGGCATCTACATGCCGTGCAGCCAGTACGAGGCCCTCTTCTTCTCGTCGTGCCACACCGAGGCCGACATCGACCGCACGATCGCCGCCGCCGCCGAGTGCCTGGCGTCTGAATAATCCTTCA
>JBAXOU010000269.1:0-4064 GCA_037133115.1 Planctomycetota bacterium
CGAACCGCACCCGGACGAAGCCCCGTCCCGCTTTTAGCCTCGGCGTGGGGCCCTTGATGAAGCGGATGACGCGGCGAGCCAGGAGGGGAGTTGGCCGGCCGGCGGAAGTTTGACGACCCGGGCCGATTTGACGCCCGGGCAGGCCGCCACCGCCGCCACCGCTTCGGGCGACGGCTCCTGGTCGAGGTTCAACACCCCGATCGCATCACCGCCAGGAGTGGACCGGCCCACCGTCATTTGCGCGATGTTGATGCCAGACTGGCCGAAGGCGTTGCCGACACGGCCGATGATGCCCGGCACGTCCTGGTGGGTGAACACGAGCAGGATGCCGTCGAGATAGGCCTCGAGGCGTTGGCCTTCGAGCTGCACGATCCGCGGCATCGAGTGGCCGAAGAGCGTGCCGGCGGCACGGTGCACCTGGTCGTCCCCCACGAGATCGACCGCCACCACTGAACTGAAGGAGCCAGGATCGGTGCGGCTCTGTTCGACAAGTTCGATGCCCCGCTCACGAAGCAGCATCTCGGCGTTGACGATGTTGACGTCCTCGATCGACCCCTCGAGGAGGCCGGCCGCGAAGGCGGCGGTCACGAGTCGGGTGTTGCGGGAGGCGATCTCTCCGCGGTAGGCGATCGAGCACGACCGCGGCGCGGCCGAGTCGAGCTGCGACAGCAGGAGCCCGAGCCGCCAGGAAAGATCGAGGAAGCCGCGGACGCCCTCGAGGGCGGCAGGGTCGATCGCCGACGAGTTGACGGCGTGGCGGATCGCACCAGTGGAGAGGAAATCGACGAGCAGACCCACGCCCTCGACAGCCACCTGCGACTGCGCCTCCTCGGTGCTGGCGCCGAGGTGCGGCGTCACGAGCACTCCCGGCATGTCGAACAGCGGGCTGTCGGTGCAGGGCTCCTTCTCGAACACGTCGAGCGCCACTCCGCCGATCACCCCCCGCTTCAGTCCTTCGGCGAGAGCGGCCTCGTCGTAGATGCCGCCGCGGGCGCAGTTGATCAGCCTGATCCCAGGCTTGAGGATCTCGAGCTCCTTCATGCCGACGAGGTGGCGGGTCTCGTCGGTGAGCGGCGTGTGGACGGTCAGATAGTCGACCTCGGGAAGCATGCCGCGGACGCTGTCGATGAGCTCGATCCCAAGCTCGCTCGCGCGATCGGGCGACAGGAATGGATCGAAACCGAGCACCCGCATGTCGAATGCCCGCGCCCGCTCCGCCACCGCCTGACCGATGCGGCCGAGACCCACAATGCCGAGTGTCTTGCCGGCGAGCTGCACACCCATGAACTTGTTGCGGTCCCACTTGTGGGCCCGCAGGCTGGCGTCGGCGGCTGCGACGTTTCGCGAGAGGCCGAGGATCAGGGCGAAGGCGTGCTCAGCCGTGCTCAGCGTGTTGCCGGCAGGCGTGTTCATGACCACGATCCCGAGCCGGGTCGCCGCATCCTTGTCGATGTTGTCGGTGCCGACGCCGGCCCGCACGATCGCCCGGAGCCGCTGGTTGCCTGCCAGGGCGGCGGCGGTGATCTTCACGCCGCTGCGACAGATCGCGCCGTCGTGTCGGGCGAGCGCCTCCCTGAGGGCGTCGCCCGAGAGACCGGTCACGACCTCGTAGGTGATGCCGTGGGGCTTGGCCGCGTCGAGCAAGGCAAGGCCGTCGGGGCTGAGCGTGTCGAGCACGATGATCGATGGCATGGGCGGCGGTCCGGAGGGCTGCGGGAGAAGGGGGGCCGGGACGGTCAGTCTTGGTGCTCGCGTTGAAAGTCGGTCATGAAGTCGCGGAGAGCCTCGACGCCCGCGAGCGGCATCGCGTTGTAGATGCTGGCCCTGATGCCGCCGACGGAGCGGTGGCCCTTGAGATCCATCAGGCCGCGTTTCACCGCCCCCGTCACGAAGGCCTTCTCGGTTGCCTCGTCGGGCAGCCGGAAGGTGACGTTCATGTCGGAGCGGCATTCAGGACGGGCGTGGCCGGCGTAGAAGCCGCCCGACTGGTCGAGCGTGTCGTACAGCAACTTCGCCTTCGCCGCGTTGTGGCGGGCCATGCCCTGGAGGCCACCCATCCGGCCGGTGATCCAGCGGCAGACCAGGTCGAGGATGTAGATCGCGAACACGGGCGGCGTGTTGGGCCGCGACCCGTTCTTCACGAACGTGCGGTAGTCGAGCATCGTGGGCAGGTCGTCACGCGACCGTTCGAGCAGGTCCTTGCGGATGATCACCGTGGTCACGCCGGCGATCCCCGCGTTCTTCTGGGCGCAGGCGTAGATCAGGCCGTAGCGGGAGACGTCGATCGGCCGTGAGAGGAAGTCGCTGGAGCAGTCACAGACCAGCGGCGCGGGGCCGAAGTCAGGGTCGTGCTTCCACTGCACGCCCTGGATCGTTTCGTTGCTCGTGATGTGCACGTAGGCCGGCTGGGGCGACAGCGCGATCTCGCGATCGGTCGGCAGCCGGTCGTGGTTCGTGGCGGCGCCGTCCCAGGCGACATGCACCTTGCCCTCGCGGCGGGCCTCCTTGGCGCCCGTCGCACCCCAGGTGCCGGTGATCACGTAGTCAGCCGCTGCCGACTGTCCGCGGAGGAGGTTCATCGGCACCATCGAGAACTGCAGGCTGGCCCCGCCCTGCAGGAAGATCACCTCGTGAGAGTCACCGATGCCAAGCAGACGCTTCACCGCGGCGAGGGTTTCCTCGAGGATGCGGTCGAAGGCAGGGCTGCGGTGGCTGATCTCGAGAACCGACATGCCGACCCCGGGAAGGGAGAGCATTTCGTCGCGAGCCTGCTCGAGCACCTCGACCGGCAGAACGGCCGGTCCAGGGGAGAAGTTGAAGACGCGATCCGTCATGGCGGGCATCCGAAAATCCTGTTGATTCCCGGGGCAGAATAGGAGTCGCCGCGCGGAGGGTCAACGGCCCGCGTTCCCCGGCGGTGCCGGCGGAGGAGCGACGGCCACGGGGGGTGGCGACGGCGGCAGCGCTGCGGTGCGGTAGGCGGCGGCCTGCGAGGCCTGGAGACTGGCCATCTTGGCGGCGACAGTTGGCTGCTGGGGGTCGACGGCGAGTGCCCGGCCGTAGTTGGCGAGGGCCTGCGCCGGGTCGCCCGCCGACTCCCGGAGGCTGCCGAGTGCCACCAGGGCGCGGGGGTTGTTGGGATCGATTGCGAGGGCGTCGACCAGCTGGTTTTCCGCCTCCGGGATGTTGCCGTGCTCTTGGGCGAGACGGGCCAGCTCAACATGGGGGGCTGGATTCGACGGCTGGCTACGGGCCCACGCGTTGAGCTGCGCGACCGCCTCGTCGTTCCGCTTCTCCTCCACCAGGAGCACCGCGAGCGCCCGCTGGCAGGCCTCGTGGCTCGGGTTTCGTGCCAGGCAGAGGTGGTAATACTGCTCGGCCGTCTGCTGGTCGGCCTCGCGGCCGAAGAGCTTCCCCTGCTGGTGGTAGGTGGCACCGAGGTTGTAGAAGGTGTCGGGGTTGCCGGGCTGCTTCGCGAGCGCCTGCTGAAATGAGTTGACCGCGCCGAGGTAGTTGCCCTGCTGGTAGAGCTTCACGCCCTCCGCGTTGTCGGTCTTCGCCATCCCGCCGCAGCCGGCGCATGCGGTGAGCAGCAGCGCCGCAGCGAGGCCGCGGCGAATCGACGGCGTGAGTGCGTGGTCGGAGCGGACGAGCAGATGCAACGGGAAGACTCCGGTTCCCGCCGACACGCCGGCGGGCGGGGGCGGGAAACTAAGGGACGGGCCACACCGGAGCAAGGCCGCCCGAACCGCCTGTCTTGCCTGGGTTGGTGGTCGTGGGCTCGCGGCTTCTCGTAGCACAGGTTTTTAACCTGTGTGCCTTTCCGGATCCCATCGAGACTCAGGAAGCCCAATCGCGAAAGCGGTGGGGGCACGCTGGCGCCGCCGCGCCGCTCGGGGCTGCCCATGCCCTCTCGCTGGACGTTCGTCTCGGCCCTCCAGGCCTCGACTCTCTGCATGTCCGCTGCGCTTCGCCATCCTGGCTGCGCTTGCTTCCATAGCCCGCTCGAGGGCACGGGCAGCCCCTCGCTGCCTCTCGTAGCACAGGTTTTCAACCTGTGTGCC
>JBAXOU010000270.1:0-4061 GCA_037133115.1 Planctomycetota bacterium
CCCATGAAGGTGTAGGGGAAGTTGTTGTCGCAGTTGTTGTACTGCGGCGGAAAGTAGTAGCTCTCGGGCTTGCCTTCCTGGCCGACGAGCTTTGCGTCGTCGAACGACTGGTGCATGTGATGCGGGATCGGCCCCATGTTGTCGAAGAACTTCGAGTACACGGGCCACTTCTTGTAGCGATCCCAGATCGCCTTCCCGACCAGCTTCGCGCCCCCCTCGCTCACCGCGTCGCGGAGCATGAATCGCTCGCCGCCGAACACGCACCAGGAGAGCCCCTCGTCGGGCACGCGGCCCTCGTTGGCGGCTTCGGTGGTGCTGGCAAACCACCGCTCGTCGATGCCGCCACGATCAAGGCCGTAGGCGTAGTAGTCGTCGGGATGGAGGCGGACCCGCTTGCCGGGATGGAGGAAGCTCCGCGGCACCCAGGTGGGGGAGAGTCGGAGGATGCCCTTGCCGGCGTCGAGCGCCCGGTCGAGCGCACCACCGACATTCTTCGCCTCGGGCAGGATCGCGGTTCCCTTTGCGGACGCAGCCATGAACACCCTCCAATAGAACCCTGGAATCTGAACACCACATCGAGCATCGACCAGTGTCGTTGTTGTACGGCTCGCGCCCGCGGGTCGCAACCGCGGACATGCCCCCCGGCGGACAGCCACATGCTCGTTTCCTCCCGTTTGGGTGGTGGCATACACTCGCCTCCATGGGACATGGGACCGCTGTGTGCGGCAGATCGCCGATCTTCTGGCTGGCCGTGGCCGGCGTGATGGGGGTCGTCTCGATCGCGGCCCGCGCCGACGACATCCACGCCATCGCCGATCGTGTGCTCGCCTGCACCGTGAGCGTGTCGTGCCGGATTGAGGGGGGCTCGTTCTCCGGATCGGGGTTCGTGGTGTCGCCGGATGGTCATGTCATCACGACCGCCAGCGTCGTGCCCGTCGGGGCGACCGACATCACCGTGCTCCTGCCAGGCTTTCAGCGGCGGCCCGCGTCGATCGTGGCCGCCGACGAGTCGCTCTCGGTGACGCTCCTCAAGCTGGCCGGTGAGGAGCCGCTACCGGCACTTACTCTGGCCAGCAGCCTGCCGGCGATCGGCGACCTCGCCTTTACCGCAGGCGACGTGGACGACGTGATGCTCGCCAACGGTCGGGCGTCGTTCAGCCGCGGCGTCGTCAGCGGCCTCTACGACGTCGAGAAGCAGCCCGAAGCAGCCTTCGCCGGCCGCGTGATCGAGACGACCGCGGCGGTCAATCCGGGCTCCGATGGCGGCCCGCTCGTCGATGCGGCTGGCCGCGTCGTTGGCGTGATCACGGTCGCGGTATCGCCGCGACGGTGGCAGGGAGTGGCCGTGCCGATGGCGATCCTTTTCGAGAAGTTTGCGCCGCTGAAGTCAGGGGAGGTGCAGACCACTGTCGATGCCGCCGAGCCGCCACCGAGCCAGCCGCCGCTTGCCGGCTTGCGCAGAGCCGCGGCGGCGGTGGCTCCGTTTCTCGTGGCGATCGATGTCGAGCGCACTTGGCCGCCGGAACGGCTGCCGCGGGATTCGTGGGACGAGTACCGCCGCCGACTCAACGGCTGGGACAAGCTTCCGCCGTCGGAGCGGAGGAAGCAGTTCGCGGCCTTCGCCGCTCGGGCTCGCACGCTGGATGTCAACCAACTCCTCCGCCGGCCGTCCGGGCCCGCCACGGGGCTGGTCGTGTCGGCAGACGGGTTCGTGCTCACGAGTTCGTTCACCGTCGGCGACGACACCACCTACGTCGCCAAGGCGACGGGTCAGCCGCGGCGGTTTACGGCGGACGAGTCGGCCGAAAAGCTGATGGCTGATCCCGAGGGCGGGTTCGCGGAGAAGCCCAACGCGATCCGCGGCGTGACGGTAGTGCTTCCCGACGGCAGTCGCCGCGAGGCGAAGGTGCATGCCCGCCACGAGCCGCTGGGCATCGCCCTGCTCAAGATCGAGGCCTCCGGGCTCCCGTGGTTCGACCTCGCCGCCGCGGCGACGTCGCCACAGCTTGGCGACCACGTGGCGGCGATCGGACTCGTTGCGGCCGCCGCAGTTGACGTGACGCTCAATCCCGGCATCGTCAGCGCGGCCTCGCGGAATCGCGGCTACCGATTCCAGACCGACGCCCTGCTCAACTACGGCAACTCGGGCGGCCCCGTGGTGGACTCAGCCGGCAGCCTTCTTGGTATCGCTACGGCGCCGATCGAGCCCGACACGGTCATGGGCCGCATCTTCACGCTCTCGCAGTTGATGCGGTGGAGCCGGGCGCCGAACTCGGGCGTAGGCTTCGTCGCCCGCGCCGACAGGATTCGCGCCGTGCTCGAGGAGCTCAAGGCGGGGCGAACCTTCGAGCGGTTCCCCGGGCCATTCCTCGGCGTGCAGGCCGACGAGTCGCGGGCACTCGGCGACGACGTCGTGATCGGCTTCGTGGCGGAGGGATCGCCGGCGGGGAAGGCGGGGCTGAAGAAGGGAGATGTCATCGTCGCGTACGACGGCATCGAACTGGGGGCCTGGCGGGAACTGACCGAGCGGATCGCTGCCGGGAAGCCCGGTGACTCAGTCGCGCTCACGATCCGTCGCAAGCAAAAAGGGCCGCGGCTCGTGATCGCCGGTCGCGACGTTGAAACGCTGGAGGACCTCGAACGGCTCAAGAAAACGCTCGCGCCCGGAGAGACGTTCGAAGGACGGCTCGTGGCGGACGACGTCCGCGAGGTGAAGGTCGTGCTCGGGGAGAATAAGTGATGCGGTCTGCTGCGAGGATCATCGCGTCCGTGCTCGTCGCGTGCGTCATGCTTGGAGCCGTGGCGGCCACGGCTCGTGCCGACGTCGATCTCGCGTCACTCTGCGTGGCGGTCCGCCCCGCCTACGTGTTCATCGCCGGCGGCAGTGGTGTGGTGATCCGGCCCGACGGCCTGATGCTCACCAACGATCACGTGCTCGAGAACCGCCGCACGTTCGACGTCCGGCTCGGTGACGGTCGCTCGTTCAAGGCGCGGCTGCTTGGTCGCGACGAGGTGGGCGATCTCGCGCTCCTCAAGATCGATGTTCCCGAGGGAGAGTCGCTGCCGCACCTGCCGCTGGGCGACTCTGACCTCGTCCGCGTGGGCGACGAGGTGGTCGCGGTCGGCAATCCATTCGCGCTCGGGGTGATCGACCAGTCGCCGACGTTCACGCTTGGCATCGTGTCGGCCGTGCACCACACGCAGGGCAACTACACCGAATGCATCGTCACCGACGCCGAACTCAACCCCGGCAACTCGGGCGGGCCGCTGGTCACGATGGCCGGCGAGATCGTGGGCATCAATGGCCAGATCAGCACCCGCTACGGCCTGCGGAGCAACACCGGCCTCGGGTTTGCGATCTCGTCGCGGCAGGTTGCCCACTGGCTGCCGCTCCTGGAGAAGGCGGAGGGGGGCGAGGTGAAGCACGCCCGGCTGGCGGGCGTCGTGTTTGAAAGCCGCGATCGCGTGCTGCCCGAGAGTGTCGTGGTGAAGGACGTGGCCGAGGGCTCGCCTGCCGCAGTTGCGGGGTTTCGGGCGGGTGACGCGATCGTCGCCATCGACGGCGCGGCTGTCGCGAACGGCTCCAGGCTCGCGGGATTGCTTGGCATCTATCCGGAGGGGCACGAGGCCGTGTTTCGCGTTCGCCGTGGTGACGGTGAGGAGACACTGCGGGCGGTCCTCACACCGCTCGAGCGGTGCCGCACCGGCATTGATCTGGAACGGCCCCGCGGCGGCGAGTTTCGGCCGATCGTGGAGGCCGTCGAGGCGGGCTCGCCCGCCGACGCCGCTGGGCTCAAGGCCGGCGACGTGATCGTGGCGTTTGCGGGCCGGAGGCTCGAGTTTTCCACCAAGGAGGAGCGGAAGGCGTTTGATCGCTTGCTCCGCACGAGCGTCAACGTGGGCGATATCGTGCCGCTTACCGTTCGCCGCACCGACGGCTCCGGTGGCACGACCGACGTCGAACTCCGCCTCGTCGCCCGCTGACGTGAACCTCACACGTCGTCGCGGCACCGCAGCCGGCCGGCGACATGCTCGGCGCCGGCGGGACGTGTGAGTTCTCT
>JBAXOU010000271.1:0-3985 GCA_037133115.1 Planctomycetota bacterium
GCCTGGGTCTGCGTCTGCGTCGTGCCGCTGCCGACGTTGATCGTGATCGCCCCGAAGATTGTCGAACCCGTGTAGGTGAGGCGGAGCGCCTTGTTCGTGTCGACGAGGTCGAGCCGCCAGTTCGTCGTGTCCTCGGGCCGCAGCGCGAAGGTGCTCGCCATGGAGATGGTGCCGCCGGAGGTGCCGGTGTCCATCAGGGTGAAGGTGGTGCCGGTGGTGATGCTCGACCCGGTGTAGTCCACATCGAGGTAGCCCTGGGCCAGCGAGGCACCCGTCCCCGTGATTTTGATCGTCGAGACGCCCGACTGATCGAACGAATACTTGATCAGGCCGCTGTTGTAGGAAGGGGCGATCGTTTCCATGCGGATCGAGGCGATGTTGATCGTGGCCCTCGAGCCGACGATGGTGAGCTGCGAACTGCCGGCCGTGCCGTCGCCGGGCCCAAAACCAAGCGCGACCGTCGCATTCGACGTCGGCTGGCCTAAATCGACCGTCGCCGAGCCACTGATTCGCAGTTCGCCGTGACACAACCCGGAGATCAACTGGTTGCGGTTCAGCGTCACGTTGCCACCGGGCTGGAGGCCGCCGGTCGTCGAGAACAGGCCGCCGCTGACGTCGTAAAGGCCATTGGCCGGACCATTGCTCGAGCCGGCAGAGCCGATCCGCATTTCACCCGAGTTCATGTAGAACGTGCCGCCAGGCTGGGCGAACGTGCCGCTCGTTCCTACAGCCGAAAACCCCGAGCCGATCCGGGTGGTCTTTCCGCTGTTGCTCGTCGCCATGACGTTCTGCAGCGTGCCGGTGGTCAGCGTCAGCGCGCCGATTTTGCCGTCGGTCGTGTTGACGAAAAAGTCGCTGACGTCGAAATAGACACGGCCGCTGTACTGCGATGGGACCGACTCAATCGTGCCGGCGTAGTTGGCGTTGTTGCCGCTATAGCCGTCGCTCCAGTTATTGGTCCAGAGGCCGTAGGACAGACCGCTGAGCGTTGTGCCCGTCGTCCCGATATACGTCGTCGGCGTGAGTGCCACGGCGGGCGAACTGGCAGTCGCCACGATGACGATCGCGACCACGTGCGCCATCAGGAATCGGTGCGTCGTGTTCATCGAATAGTCTCCAAATACGCGCCACGCATGTTTCCCCACCAGCAGCAAGAACCCTGGCTGATCGTGACGGTGTGACCACGGAAGGGTCGTTGCTAACGCCCCGCCCCATAGCCCAAAGGCAATTACTTAAGCGTATTCGGTATAGGCCGTCCGCTGCAAGGACTCACTAGGGGGGTGATGGAAAATCGGTCCGCCATTTGACCTGTGGCCAACCAGAGAACTCGACCGGCTGCGGGCCGCCAGGGGTACTTCGGCCGGCATCCACCTGGGCCCGCAAAAGCCGGCCGAGCCTGGCAACCACGTCGGGATGCTCCGCGGCAAGGTTCGTCAGTTCCGCGGGATCCGCCTCGAGGTCGTAGAGCTGAAACGGCGGCAGGGTGCTGAGATCTACGGCCGGAACGTCGAGCCAGTTGCTGGGGTGCGAGGTGGGCGCACTCCAGCCGCCCGATCCCGGCCAGGCGAGGAGTTTCCAACGTCCCTGGCGGATCGCGAACCGGCCCTCGCTTGAATGGTGGATGATCGAGTCACGCACCGGAGCCGCGGGCGCTTCCGGTCCCAGCAGGGGCAGAAAGCTGATGCTGTCTTCCCCGGCATCCTCCGGGAGCGTGGCCCCGACGAGCTCCGCGCAGGTGGCGAGGAGATCAGCCTGGGAGACGAGGGCGCTGGTGCGGCTGCCCGCGGGCACGTGGCCGGGCCACCGGACGATGAATGGCACGCGATGCCCGCCCTCGTAGAGGTCCGACTTGTAGCCCCTCCGGCCGCCGCTCGGATCGTGGTGGAACGGCTCGAGTTCTGCCAAGCCCGCCGCCGGTGCGAACCCGTTGTCGGCGGTGACGATTACGAGCGTGTCGTCGGCAAGTCCGGTGCGGTCGAGGGCGTCGAGGAGCCGGCCGATGTCGGCATCGACCTGGGCCACGAAGTCGCCGTAGAGCGTCGTGCGGGTGCTCCCCTCGAATGCGGCTGTCGGCAGCAGGGGCGTGTGTGGTGCCGCCAGTGGGAGGTAGAGGAAGAACGGCCGACCGTCGCGGGCCTGGGCCCGCTGTTCGACGTAGGCCGCCGCTTCGTCCACCAGTCGCGTCTGGACCTCCTCCATTTTGAAGTCGTCGCTAATCGGGCCGGCTCGCCAGAGCCGGGGGGCCCGGCTGCTCTGCACGTGGCCCGTTGGCACGCTCGCGGCGCGATCCTGGGCGAGCCACACGTAGGGGGGCATGTCGAGCGACGCGGCGATTCCGAAGAACCGTTCGAAACCGTGCGCCAGCGGGCCCCCGTGGAACGGCCTGGTGAAGTCGATGTCCTCGGGCTGTGGGCCCGAGCGGTCCCATCCGACTCCGAGATGCCACTTCCCGAAGACGGCCGTCGTGTAGCCGTGCTGCCGGAGCAGCTCGGCGACGGTCAACCGGCCGGGCTCGATGAGCGGTGGTTCGTATCCGTCGAGCACGCCTTTCTTGAGCGGGCCCCGCCATGAGTAGCGGCCCGTGAGCAGGGCGTAGCGGCTCGGCGTGCAGACACCCGACGTCGAGTGGGCGTCGGTGCACACGAGGCCTTCGCTCGCGAGGCGGTCGAGGTGGGGCGTTTGCCAGGCCGACTTCGGATTGAGGCACGAGAGATCGCCGGAGCCCAGATCATCGGCCAGGATACAGATGATGTTTGGCCGTGGTGGCGAGGCCTGATCGGCGGCCAAGACGGCGACACCCGGAATCCAGAAAGCGATGAGTGCGAGGCAGACGGCGGCGACGAGATGCGGCGTCGTTGACACAGGCGACGTGTGGAAGTGGCGCGGCACGAAACGGGTTGTGGTTATCATGCTCGTCAGAATACTCGTGACCGCCGGTCGCGAGGCAGCAAGGGGTGATCGGAGGGATCGGCAGGGACCGTCGGCTGTGTATGGACACTGTTCACCGGGGCGACAGTGATGCGACGATTCATGGTATGGCGTGGGGCGGTACGCTCGCGGTGGCCCTTGCCGTGGGCATCGTGGCGGCGACAGCCGGCGAGCAGGGCCCGTGGGATGACTGGGTCGCTTCCAGGGAACTGCATCGGCCAACCTACGCGGAGCGGATCCACCCCGAGCAATTCCTGAGGACGAGGGCCAACACCTGGTCGAACCTCGCCTACTGCCTCGTCGGCTTCTATGCCTGCGGGCTGTCGGTGCGAGACTGGCGGCGTGCGGCGGCGCCCGCGGGCACGCTGGTTTCCACGCCCGGTCTCGGGATGGTGTTCGGGGTCGCTTGTGTGTGGCTGGGGCTGTCGAGCGGCCTGTTCCACGCGTCGCTCACCCGGCTCGGCCAGCAGTTCGACGTGGCGGCCATGTACGGCCCGTTGATAACGCTGTTGGCCATCGTTGCAGCGCGGGCTTTGCCGAAACGTGTGTCGCTGCCGGGCGGACAGTTGGTGCCCATCTGGCCGTTCTTGGCCGGGATCGTGGTGGCAGCCGAGGTGCTCCTCATGTACTTCAAGTGGTCGATGTCGTCCCGAGCGGTGCTCTGGTCGCTGATCGGCTGCGTCACCGCGACGTCGCTTGCCGAACTCGCACTGCGGCCGCGACGATTTCGCTCCGGGCTGCTCGCCTGGGCAGGGGTCTTCCTGGCGGCGGCGGTGGCCTGCCGACAACTCGACGTGGTGGGCCGGTTCAGTTCGCCCGACGCATGGTTTCAAGGGCATGCCGCATGGCACGTGCTCACGGCCGCGTCGCTCGGCGCGATGGTTCTCTACGAGCGGTCGGAACGACCGGCGTGATCCCTCAGCGATTTCTCAGTGGTCTCTTCGCCCGCACGACCGAATCCGCCTGACCTGCCCGATGGCGGCCCAGCCGGCGACGGCGAGGGCGGCGAGCGACAAGGCCGACGGCTCGGGCACGGCGGCGATGCCAGATGCTCCCG
>JBAXOU010000272.1:0-3979 GCA_037133115.1 Planctomycetota bacterium
TGAACACCCGCTGATCGACCACCTGCAGCGAGCCCGAGGCCGTGCTCGTGGTCGTGATCGAGTTGGTGGCGGTGTTGATGACCGACCAGGCCTGCGTGCCGGCGCTCGCCCCGGTCTGGATCGTGCCCGAGACCGTGGTCGAGGCCTGCGGGGCGACCGAGTTCGTGCCGGAGCCGAGGTTGGTCACCGAGAGGACGCCGCCCGACGAGAGCGACACCGAGAGGTTCGACGCCCCGGTCGTCCCCGAGTTGGCGATCGAACCGCTGACAGCCACGGTCGTGCCGACCAGCGCCCGGGTCACCGTGCCCGTGGTCATCGTGAACGTCGTGTTCTGGTTGGCCTTCCGCTGGGCGTCGACCTCGTTGGCGTTCACCGAGCCGTAGCGGATCAGGTAGTTCGAATCGAGCCCCGTCACCGTGCCGAACGTGCCCGTGAGCGAACTGCCCGCGATCAGGCGGTAGAGGCTCGCCGTGAGCGCCGTGTTGCCCAGGTCGAGCGTGCTGGGAGCACCGTTGAGCACGACCGAGCCGGTCGCCGACAGCATGAGCGTCGAGGTCTGGCTGATCGTCGGCGTCAGGCGGATCGTGCCGCCCGAGCCCGAGAAGGCGAGGCCGCCGATCGAGTTGGTGAACGATCCCGTCGAGAGCACGCCCACGCCGCCGTTGCCGCCTGCGAACGTGCCGCCGATGGTCACGAGCGAGTTGGAGGGGATGGCGTTCGAGATGCCCAGGGCGAGCGTGCCGCTGGAGTTGATGTACGTCGGGCCGGTGTAGCTGCCGGTCGTCGAGAGCGTCGTCAGGCCGTTTTGGATGGCGAGATCGGAGTTGGCGAGCGTGCCCGTGATCTGTCCCGTCACCGTGATGCCCTGGGCACCGCCCCAGAGCCGCAGCACCGTGCCGTTCTTCGCAAGCGTGCCGGAGAGCGTCAGGAGACCGCTGCCCGCGTTCTGGATCGTATCCGTGCCGTTGCCGAGGGCGTTGACGTTCTTGCCGAGCGTGCCGGAGACGCCCGTGTATTGGAGGATGCCCGACGACGTGGAAGTCACGCCCAGGTTCACGGTGGCATTCGTGCCGAGCGACTGGATCGCGGTGGCGAGGCCCACCGTCGAGATCGCCAGCGTGCCGTTCTGGACGTTCGTGGTGCCGGAATAGGCGTTGTTGCCGGAGAGCGTGACCGTCTGGGCCGTCGTCTTCGTCAGGCCGGCACTGCCGCTGAGCACCGACGAGCCCGAGACGGAGCCGTAGGCCACCTGGTAGCCGTTGCCACCGGTGCCGGTCGTGATCGTGCCGGAGCCGACGATCGCGCCCGCGGTCCCGCTGTTACCGAGCGTGAACGTCGGCGCGTTGGTGCCGAGCGACTCGTTGAACCCGGCCAGATCGAACGTGCCGCCGACGACCGCCACGTTCGGGCCCGCGATGGCGTTGGCCACGCCGAGCCGCAGCGTGCCGCCGTTGACGTTCGTCTGGGCGGAGTAGGTGTTGACCACCCCGAGGACGAGCGTGCCCGCACCGGTCTTGAAGAGCTGGCTTCCCCCGGCGATGGTGCCGCCGATCGTCAGGGTCCTCGTGGCGTCGACGTCGTAGGTCGCCGCCGCGTTCTGCGTGATCGGCTTGGTCAGTGTGAGGTCGGCCGAGGCGTTGAGCGTGGTCGCCGCGGTGAAGTTCATGGGGGCCGTGCCGGAGCCCAGGCTCGCGGACGAGCTGACCGACAGGACGCCGCCACTCAGCGTGGTGGTGCCGGTGTAGGTGCTCGAGCCGGTCAGCACCTGCGTGCCGGTTCCAGACTTCGTCAGGTTCAGGCTCCCCGCGGCACCGTTGACGAGGGTGCCGGCGAAGGACGAGGTTCCCGAGGCCACGTTGAGCGTCAGGGTCGAGACCGTGGCGTTGCCGTCTTCCACCGTGCCGGAGCCGGTCAGGCCCGCGATGGTGGGCGAGAAGCCGTTGAGCCGCAGGGCGGCCCCGCTGGCCACGCTCACGGCGTTCGAGCCGGACGGATTGAGGGCGTTCGAACCGCCGAGCTGCAGCACGCCACCGTTCACCGCGAGGCCGCCGGTGAAGGAGTTGCTCCCCGCGAGCACGAGCGTGCCGAGGTATTCCTTGCTCAACGGGAAGGTGCCGGAGATCGGGGCATTGATCGTCACGGTGCCGATGGTCGCTGCGTTCGTATTGACGGCGCCCACCTGGATCGCCAGCGAACCCGAGAGCGTGGGATAGGTGCCGTTGAAGACGATCGGCTGGGTCGCTGAATCGTCGTAGTTGAAGATCACCGACCCCGCCGACGGCAGCGTCACGGTGGTCGAACTGATCGTCAGCGTGCCGGAGCGGGTGCTGATGCCGCCACCGCTGTTGACGGTGATCGTGTTGTTGGGCGTGAACGACCCCGTGGCGGCGGTGGCAGTGAAATACACCAGATAGCCGCCGCTGTTCACCGTGACCGCCGAACCGTTGATGTTCGCCGGTGCGTTGGCGAAGAGCCGGCCGGCGTTGATCGTGACGTTGCCGATGGTGTTGGTGCCTGGCGACACGATGACGAGGTCGTTGCCGCCGTTTTTCACCAGTCCGCCGCCGCCGGTGATCGATCCGGTGAGGGTGATCGCGCCGCCGGCGTCGAAAACCCCGCCCCCCGATCCCAGAGAGATCGGGCGTGCCAGTGACGCATTTCCGGAGATCGACTGCAGCGTGGCGCCGTTCGTGAACGTCATCGTGCCGGTCGCGCCGCTGAAGATGTTGTTCGTGCCGATCGCGACCGTGCCACCGCTGAAGGACGAGTTGCCCGTGGCGGTGCCCGTGCCCGAGAGCGTGAGCTTCCCGGCACCGTCCTTGATGATCCCGCCGGTGCCGATCGAGACCGTGTTGCTCACGGTGATGTCGCCGGCCCCGCCGAAGCTGAGGTTCACGTTCGTGCCGCCGATCGTGCCGGAGAGCGTGAGGAGGTCGGCGTCGGAGTTGATCCGCGAGGCCGCGGCGAGCGTGATCGCACCGGCGTAGGAGTTGCTGCCGCTGATGCTGCGGAGGGCGCCCGTGCCGCCGATGCCAGAGCCCGAAAGGGAGAGGGCCTCGGTTCCGACCGCGATGCCGCCCTGAATCTCCAGGGCAGCGCCCGCGGTCACCGTCGTGTTGCCCGCGGTCGTGCCGAGGGCCGTGGCGTTACGAATGTTGACCACGCCCGCAGTGATCCCCGTCGTGCCGGTGTAGGTGCTGGCGGCCGAGAGGACGAGCGTGCTGCTGCCGGTCTTGGTGACGCTCGTGCCGGACAGGGAGCCCGTCAGGAAGGCGGTGTAGCCCGTCGAGCCGCCAACCGTGAGCGCGGAAAACGACCCGGTCGTGCCGATCGCGCCCATCGATACGTTCGCCGAGTTGGCGTTGATCGTCAGCGAGGAACCGTTGGGGTTCGTCACGGGCCCGAGTTGGAGCGTGTAGCCGTTGCCGCCGGTGATGTTGAGAACCGTCGCGGCCGTGGCGAATCCAGCCGGGGCGAACCCGATCGTGCCGCCCGTCGTCGCGCCCGAGAGTGACGCGACGTCGAGCGTCACCGTCGCACTGCCGACACCGCCGAGGTTGTTGCCGCCCGCGAACGTCACATTTGAATCCGAGCGGAGCTGGAGCGTACCGCCGTTGTTGAGGATGAACGGCTGGACGACGGTGCCAGATTGCTCCAGTGAGAGTGCGAACGAGGTGCCGGAGGCCGTGTTGGAAGGATTGGCCTGGAGCTGCAGCGCGCCGCCGTTCACGGTCGTCTGGAATGACGTGGAGGCCGCCCGGCCGTTGCTGCCCGACATGATCAGCGTGCCGGCACTGACGACGATCGATGAACCGCTCGTCATGGTGACCGGGCCCGACAGCGTGACCGTTCCGGCTCCGTCCTTGGTCACGCCGGCGGTGCCGAGGTTGACCGTGCCGCTGATCGTGGTGTTGCCGGCACCGCCAACGGCGAGGCCGAGGTTCGAACTCGTCACGTTCCCCGAGACGGTCAGCAGGTT
>JBAXOU010000273.1:0-3937 GCA_037133115.1 Planctomycetota bacterium
AAAAAAAGGTGACAGCCACCAAATCTGGGGTATCTGCGAAAGGCGTACCTTACCCAGATTTGGTGGCAGGCACCATTTCAAATCAGGCTGCCGGAGGCCCGGTCGAGCCGCGGCACGACAGCGAGCGAGTCGATCGCGGCAGCGGTGGGCAGGTCGGCTTCCATTCCCAGATCGACCAGATTCGCCCCGCCCGGCGACCGGCAAAACTCCGCCACGAGCGCCGCGGCCACGTCACCGCTCGCCGCCACACGTCGAAAGAAGGCCAGCGCCTCGCGGGCTGCGTCATCGAGCACGTCGTCGCGACCGTCGGCCGACGCCGCATCGAGGATCGCGCCGGCGGCGAGCACGTCCTCGGCCGACACGACACCGTCGGTGCCGGCGCAGACGAGGTGCACGACACCCCGATCGCCTGCGAGCCGCCGCACCGCCTCGGCCACAGCAGTACGATTCACCATCGCGCCGACGACGATCTCCCTCGCGTCACTGCAGGCATGGAGCGCCGCGGTGCCATTGGTGGTGGTGATCACCACCGCCTGGCCCACCACACGCTCAGCCGTGTACTCGCGGGGCGAGTTGCCGAGATCGAACCCCGGGATGCGCAGACCCCCGCGCTCGCCGCCCAGCAGTGCTCGCTGGCCGAGTTCCCCGGCCAGCCGCCGAGCCTCGTCCACGTCGGCAACGGGCAGGACGCTCGCGGCCCCGTGCGCCAGGGCCGTGATCATGGTCGTCGACGCCCGGAGCACGTCGATCACGACGGCGATTCCCCCTGCCGTGGCCCCAGCCGGCATGCGGTGAAAAACGTCGTGACAGTGCCAGTGGATCATCGTCGCCATGTTCATCGGGGTGGCAGTCACGGAGCAGTGCCAAGCATCGACGGATCGTACCCCTGGGTGGCACCGTCACGAAAGGCGGATCGCACGACGTGGCGCGGGAACGGTGCTGCGGTAGTCTGGCGGCCCTCCTCGACAGGCATGGTCGGCCGTGAGGGGACCCAGGCAAGCCAAACGGAAGCGGGCATGGCATGACACGCACGAGCACGCCACCGAGGCACGTAGCCGAAACCGGACTGCGACCCGACTGCCTGCCGTTCAGCGACGTCTTCGCGCAGTCGATCGCCACGATCGCTCCCACCGTCGGGCCGGCCCTCACGATCGCGCTCGTCCATGAAAGCGCGGGAGCCGGCACGTGGCTCACCTACGTGATCGCCACCGCGGCGATGCTCCTCGTCGGAGCGTCGATCAACGTGTTCGCGAGCCGATCGGCCTCCCCGGGAGCGCTCTCCGACGTCGTGGCTCAGGGGCTCGGGCCGCGGGCTGGCGTGGTCGCGGCGTGGGCGCTCTGCCTCGCCTACCTGTTCACCGCCATGGCCGTCGCCTGCGGCTTTGCCAACTTCATGGAAGTGCTCCTCGCCCCGGTGACGGGCCCGCTGCCCGTGGTCTGGGAGCTCGCCTGCGTCGGCATCGCCTGCATCTGCGCGTGCCGCGACGTCCGCCTGTCGACGGGGCTGATGCTGACGCTCGAGATCGGGTCGCTGACAGCAATCGCCGCCCTGGCGGTGCTCGTGGTGCTGACCCGGGGCACGCTGGTCGATCCCGCCCAGCTCGAGCTTCGCGACGTCACGCCGGGAGGCGTCATGTTCGGGCTGGTCCTGGCAACGCTCAGTTTCGTCGGCTTCGAGAGCGCCACCACGCTCGGCCACGAGGCCCGCGACCCGCTGCGGACGATCCCTCGGGCGGTGACCACGAGCACGCTCTTTTCGGGCGTGTTCTACGTGGTCATGAGCTACGTCGAAGTGCTTGGCTTCTCGTTCCTGCCACGGCCGATGCACGCGAGCCCGGCACCACTCGACGAGTTGGCCGCGGCCGCCGGCGTCGGCGTCCTGGGAGCGGCCATCTCCGTTGGGGCCGCGGTGAGCATGTTCGCGTGCACGCTGGCCTGCATCAACGCGGTGTCTCGGATCATCTACGCGATGGCCCGCGAAGCGATCGTCCACGAGTCGTACGGCCGCACGCACGACCGCGCCGCCACGCCCCACGTGGCCGCCACGGTCGCGGCGGTCGTGGTCGCCCTCGCCACCGCGGCCACCAGCCTCGCCGGGATAACGCCGCTCGACGGCTTCGCCGCCTTCGGGTCGCTCGGCACGTATGGTTTCCTGATGGTCTACATCCTGGTGTCGGTAGCGGCGCCGCGATACCTCGCCCGCCGCGGCGAACTGAAGACCTGGAACGTGCTCTGCTCCGCGCTGGCCGTCGCCATGATGGCGATGCCCTTCGCGGCGAGCGTCGGCCTCCCACTTCCCGGCAGCCCGTTCCCGATGCCGGCGTATCCCTACGACGTGCTGCCGTACGCGTTCGTGGTGCTGCTCGCCGCCGCGTCGGCCTGGTCACTCGCCCGGCCCCGCGGCTGGTAGGCTGCGGCCATGGCTTCCAACGCGCCGCAATCGCCGGGATTCAAACCCCCGTGGTGGTTGCGCGGCCCGCACGCCCAGACGATCGCCTCGGCCCTCATGCCCCACCGCCCACCCGAGCATCGCGCGGTGCTGCGAAAAGTCGAACTCGACGACGGCGATGCGTTGGCCGTCCATGACGACACCCCCGACGGCTGGCAGCCCGGTGGCCGGGTCGCCATCCTCTCCCATGGACTGGCCGACGATCACAGCTCGCCCCTGCTGGTGCGGCTGACCGAGAAGCTCACGCACCGGGGCGTGCGGGTGTTTCGCTGGGACATGCGCTGCTGCGGTGCGGGGCTCGCCCTGGCCCGCCGGCCCTACCACGCCGGCTGCTCCGGCGATCTGGCAGCGGTCGTCGAACGCGTGGTGGCCTGGTGCCGCGAGGGCGCTGCCGCCAACTCGCCCGACCCCGATCTCGCGCTGTTCGGCGTGTCGCTCAGCGGCAATGTGCTCCTCAAGTATCTCGGCGAGGCGGCCGATCGCGTGCCCGCGGCGGTACGGTGCGCCATTTCCGTCAATCCGCCGATCGATCTCGTCGTGGGCTGTGAGTCGATCGCCAGCCGCTCCAACCGGATCTACGACCGCTACTTCACCGGCATCCTCGTCAAACACCTCGAGGCCTGGTGGCGGGTCCGGCCCGATGCGGTGCGGCCGGCCGAGACGGCCCGCCCGCGAACGCTGCGACAGTTCGACGACTGGTTCACCGCACCGGCCATCGGCTACCGCGACGCCCTTGATTACTACCGGCACGCGAGCGCCGCCCAGTTCATCCCCGCCATCCGCGTGCCCACCACGATCATCACGTCGCGCGACGATCCGTTCGTACCGTTCGAGATGTTCGCCGCCGATCGGGTGGCCTATCCGGAGTGCGTGCACCTCGTTGCCACCGACCAGGGCGGTCATGTCGGCTTCATCAGCCAGACTGGCGAAGACCCCGACAACCGCTGGCTCGACTGGCGGGTCGTCGAGATAATCGATCCTCGTCTCTGACACTGAACCGGCGCGTTTCAACTGGGCGACGACACCACAAAGCCGCCGGTGACGATGGCCGTCGATGGGAACGGCCTGATCGTGCGGTTTGCCGACCGGCCCGTAGACATGCCAATCGTGCCGGTTTCGGAGCGGGTGTTCGAGTTCGTCAACACCGACGCCAGGATCGAGTTCGAGACCGACGCGGCCGGGAAGCCGGGCGATGCCACGATGCACATCGGCGGCGGCACGCGGTCCCTGAAACGCCTGCAGTAACTACTTTGCTCGGGGCTTCTCGTAGCACGGGTTTTTGACCTGTGTCCGTCCATCGCGGCGGCTCGGGGCTGCCCATGCCCGTCGCCAGACGCTCACTTCGGGCATCCCGCCCTCCGCTCGCTCGATGCTTTCTCCGCTTCGCCATCGTGGCTACGCGGAGAAAGCAACGCCGGCTCCCGGGCACGGGCAGCCCCTCGCAGCGCAGCCTCTCGTAGCACAGGTTTTCAACCTGTGTGCCTTCCC
>JBAXOU010000274.1:0-3929 GCA_037133115.1 Planctomycetota bacterium
GACCGCCTCTCGGCAGCGGGGGGGCGGCACCTCGACAGGTGGGCATCGGTCGCTTCGAGGCCAAGACAAACCGGGAAGGCACACAGGTTGACAACCTGTGCTACGAGAGCAGCGGGGGGGCGGCACCTCGACAGGTGGGCATCGGTCGCTTCGAGGCCAAGACAAACCGGGAAGGCACACAGGTTGACAACCTGTGCTACGAGAGGCAGCGAAGGGCCGGAGCCCGTAGCGAGCGTCCGGCGACGGGCATGGGCAGCCCCGAGCGTTGTGAACGCCCGGGATCACACGTGCTCCGGAACAGCTGCGTTCAGTGCATGGTGCCGTGGAGCACGCCTTGCATCGGCGAGCCGTCGGCGGCGCTGATCCGCCACTCGAGGGCGTAGCACCACGTCGCCGCGAAGTCGGGCACGCGGAGCACGACCTGCCGACCGTCGCTCGACACGTCCACCGCCGACACGCCGCGAACGGTTTCGTCGATGTGATCAGAGCCGTAGTTCTTTGTCCGCTCGAGATTCCACGTCGTCACCTTCCAGGCGGCGGTGTCGGCTGCGGCCGCGCGGTCGAGCGGCTCGGGGAACGTGAGCGTGAGGCTGCCCGGCTCGGTGTGCAGGCCGACGGGAACGAGGCACGGTCGCGACGTGCGACGGACGCGGAAGAAGCCCCCTGGCTCCGTGCGGTTGCCCGCCCAGGCGAAGAGCCCGCAGGCATAGAGGTGGCCGTCGGCCTGGTGGAACCGACCCCGCATGATGCCCGTCGGCAGATCGGCCGGCAGCGGCAGGGCGATCATGCCCCCCTGCACGACTTCGCGGTCCGCCGTGCCGCCCGCCGGCTCGGTGAGCACGAGATGGATTCGCCCCTCGCCGTAGGAGAGTTCGAGCAGCCCGCCGACGATCGGCTTCCACGACGGACTGGTCACCCGAAGCAGTTCCGCGGGCGAGCGGTCGAAGGCGTTGGTGATCCAGAACGCCGGCGGCAGCATCGCGGCGTCGCTCGAGTCGGTGACGTCGTGGAAGCCAAACATGTTGCCGTAGAAGCCTCCCGGCCGGACGTGGTTGATCCGGTTCTTGGGGTTCCAGTGACCCTCCTGGTCGGTCACCCAGAACGTGCCGTCTGGCTCCACGCATACGCCGTTGGCCGCGCGGAAGCCCGTGGCCAGGATGTCGGTCGAGGAGCCGTCGCGGGCCACCTTGAGGAGCGTGCCATGGTGGGGCACGACGGCGGGCAGGGCGTGGCGGGCGCTCTTGGCGTAGTAGACGTTGCCGGCCGAGTCGGTCTCCAGCCCCATCGCGAACTCATGAAAATGCTCGGTCACCTGGTGGTCGTCGTTGAAGGTGTCATAGCGGTCGGTGAGCCGGTCGCCGTTGAGATCAACCAGCCTGACGATCCGATCTCGGCAGCCGACGTGGATCACGCCGCCGATCAGCTTGATGCCCAATGGCTGAAAGAGGCCCGACGCGATCCGTCGCCACGCGAGCCGGCCGTCCGCCGACGCGATCCCCGTCACGATCCAGACGTCGCCGTCCCACGTGCAGAGCACGGCCTCGTCGGGGCCGGTGAACTCCACGCCCGAGAACCGCAGCTGCGCGTCCCATGGGTTTGCGGTCGGCGGCGTGAGCACGTCCACTGCGAAGGGGCCGTCGTCGCGGCCGCGGACTGTGGACGTTTCAGTGACTCCGCTCCACACGAGCGGTGCGGGGCGACCCACGAGCGACCGTGGCCACGTGGGCATGGGGAGCGACGCCGCATGCGCCGCGAGCGCTTCGGGATCGGCGGCGGCGATTGCGACCGCCACGTCGAGCGGCTCGCTGCCTGCGGGAACGACGAGATCGACGAAGCCATCCGCCGTCACGACATGAGGCAACGCATCGGCGTTGGCCGCGGGCTGAGGGCTGACGATCGCGGCAGTGGCGGGCGCTGCGGTGAGCCGGGCGATGAGCGGCCGTGGCCGCGGCCCGATCGAGAACGAGCGGATCACAATCGGCACGGCGGCGCCCTCGCGGGTGAGCGGCGGCGCGAGACTCGACGTTTCCAGCACGGGCGTCGTGCCGACGGTGAAGTCGAGCACGACGGCCGACCGCAGGTCGTCGCGTGACTCGCTCGCGGCGGCATGGTGCACCGCGCGGACCTTCACCTGCTCCCGGGGCAGGGGGCCGTAGGGCTTGCCGTCGCGACCGAGCGGCCGGGGATCGGCGAACGATCCGGTGGCGGGATCGGCCCACCCCGGCATCGTCGCGACGGCTGCCTGCACGTCGCCGGCCACGTGCGGATGCTGGCCGTGCCGGCCGTCGAAGTTGATGCCCACCCAGTCGATGAACCGGTCGCCCGTCCAGAAGGCGGCGGCCCGCAGCGTGTCGAGTTCATAGAGGATCCACGCTTTCCCCTTCGCGACTCCGCCCGTCCCGTCATCGAGCCGCACCGCGAGCCCCTTGCGGGCAACGTTCGTGCCGTCCTTGCCCACCTCGAACGTCCCGGCCAGAAACGGACCGTAGTCGTGCATTCGCCAGGGCTCGACCGTCGAGGGTTCCGGCCCGCGGTTGCTGCCCTTCGGCAGCGATGCCAGGTAGTCGGGCGTGGTCGCCGCGTACCACGCCGGGTTGCGGTCCTTGAGAAACGTCTCGCGGATGTAGTGGATGACGTCGTACTTCTGGCTCGGCACCATCCAGGTCTGCGCGACCATCAGGCCGTTGCCGGCGGTGAGCGTGCGATAGAGCGCATGCGGGTCGCTGCCGTGCTTGAACTTCCCTTCGGCGAACCGCAGCGCGGTGGGCAGCGAGCCGGGGGCTTCGAGCGTGCCGTGGCAGTTGGCGCAGACTCGGCCGTAGATGGCCTCGCCCCGTTGAAAGGCGGCCTGCGCCTTCGTGGTGTTGCGCCAGTCGGCGATGAACCCGGCGTGATCGATGTCCGCTTCGTAGGCGGCCGGAGCCTGGACCGCGAGCACTGCCGGATCGGGGGGCAGGGCGGCCGCGCGATCGGGACCGCCGGCGGCGACCTCCGCGAGGTAGCGGACGAGGTCGAGGAACTGCCGCCGGTCGGCGAGCAGATTGGCGAGGCCGTGCGGCATCAGCGACTGTCGCTGCTCGATCCGTTCGTCGATCGACGCCTTCGGGATCGTGGTCTCGCGGCCGCCGGTGGCGGCGTCGCGGAGCACGAGTTCGTCGGCCGTCTCCCGAGACACGAGGCCGGAGAGGCTTTGACCCTCGTCGGTGATGATCGTGACACCGCGAAACGCGGGGCGGACCACGGCCGACGGATCGAGCAGCGACTCGACGAGGTGCGCCGTGAGGCGGTCGCGCGACACGCCCTCAGGGATCGCGGCGAGGTTTGGACCGAGCGGCGAGGTGCCGCTGCCGGCGATATGGCACTGCGTGCAGGTGAGGTGCCGCGTGTGGAAGAGGGTCGCGCCCCGGCTCGCGTCGCCCCGCCGCTCGACGTCGGCGACGAGGGCCGCCCGATCCTCGGCCGCAAGCGCGGCGGCGAGTCCGTCGGCCGGCGTGGCCGCCACGGCAGGAGTGCCGCATGCCACGATGGCCGCGGCAAGCGACAAGGCGAGCGCGAGCCGACGCGGCGGCATGGCGGCGACACGACGAGCAGTCGAGTGGGGCACGGCAATCAACTCGCAGGATTCAATTTTTTGGACTTAGCATACGGGGTCGCACCCGTCCGAAGTCTACCTGCCGCGCATAACGGCACCTTGGCACGCCCCTCCCGCACGGTCCTTCCTCGAGCGGCCGCGGAAGTATTCGATGCGGCACAGCAGCACCGACCCTGCCAACGAAGGCCAGGGTATGCTTAGCACCGGCCACACCTTCGGGGATGACCTCACGGAGGAGCAGCGGGTGGCGGTGCGCGAGTTTTTGAAGTGCCTCTGATTCGGGGTTCGCATGATGGTCGTGTTCGAGAGCGGAGCGAGTGAGAGTCGACCGGCCGTA
>JBAXOU010000275.1:0-3924 GCA_037133115.1 Planctomycetota bacterium
GGGAACTGGACGATTCGCGAGATCACCGGCTCGAACGACACGGGGGTGGTGCGGTGCACCGGCCGGCTCCAGCGGATCGGCGAGGACGACAGTGAACTGACGCTGCATCTCGCAGGCACCAATGTGGTGCTCGAGAAGGAGCTTCGCGACGCGCTGCCGCCGGGCGTTCGCCGTATCTGGGACGACGTCACGCCCCGCGGCACTGCGGAGTTCACCGCTGAGGTGAGGCACCGCGTCAAGCAGCGACGGACCGAGGTGGAGATCGTCGCCGCGCCGCAGGGCGACACCGTGTCGATCGAGCCGTCATGGTTTCCCTACCGCCTCGAGCGGCTCCGCGGTCGCCTGCACTGGAAGGATGGCGTTCTCGCCTTCGACGACGTCCGCGGCGCACACGCGCGGACTGCCGTGTCAGCCGAGGGCACCTGTCGATTTTCGCCCGACGGTGGCTGGCACGTCTCGTTCGCCCGGCTGGCCGCCGACCGGTTTCACGCCGACCACGATGTCCTCAGGGCGCTTCCTGCGGGGCTGCGGCAGGCGGTCGCCGGAGTGCATTTGCGGGGCATGCTCTCGGTGGACGGCGCCCTCGAAATCTATTCCACGGCACCGCAGGTCGTGACCGGCCCCGGCGGCCGCACGGAGGCAATCCCCGGCCCGGCCGCTGCGGCCTGGGACATGCAGCTCGACATGGAGCAGGCGGCGCTCGACGTGGGCATGCCGCTGGAGCACGTGCATGGCGGGATCCGGCTCCGCGGCCAATCCGACGGCACCACTTGGCGGAGCCTTGGTGACGTGGCGATCGACAGCGCGATGTGGCGGGGCGTGCAGCTGACGTCCGTCTGCGGCCCGTTGGCGATGGATGCTGCCGGTGCGCGGTTCGGTGCCCAGGCCGGCGCCGATTCTCAAACGGCGGCGCGGCGGATGACGGCTCGGCTCGCCGACGGGATCCTCGAGGTCGACGGCAGTGTGGCGGCGGGCGATGCCGGTGCCTTCGCGGTGACCGCATCACTCGCGAACGCCGATCTTGCCCGGGTGGCTGGCGACATGAGCGGCGGACCGCACCGTTACCAGGGGCGGGTGCACGGAGGCATCGAGATTCGTGGATCGCGGGCCGGCACTCACTCGTTGGTCGGCAGGGGACAGGTGAAGCTCACCGATGCCGACATCTACGAGTTGCCTGTCACCGTCGCCTTGCTGAAGATCCTGCGGGTGAAGAATCCCGATCGCAATGCGTTCACGAGCAGCCTCGTCGACTTCAGGATCGAGGGGCCGCACGCCTATCTCGACACCATCGAACTCTCGGGCGACGCCATCAGCCTGGTGGGCAACGGCGAGGTCGACTTCGACTCCCAGATCAATCTCGTGCTGCGGCCGATCATGGGCGAGGCGGAGACGCAGTTGCCGGCGATGAAGCGGCTGCTCGGTGGCGCGAGCGGGCAGTTTGTGCTCGTGCACGTCGATGGCACGGTGACAGAGCCGACCACCTCGACCGAAGCCTTCCCCACGCTGGCAGCGGCTGTCCAGCGGCTCCAGTCGCGGCGGAAGGCCGATGGATCGACGACAGCGGCGCGGGAGGATCGGGTGCAGCGGTGAGCGACGCGGGCGGGGCGGGATGCCTCGGGTTGGTAGAGTGGGGCGACGACAACGGCCGGGCCGTGGCTCGCCCGGGATCGCATGAGGATCGACCGATGAAGATCGTGAAGATGCACGGCGCCGCCAACGATTACGTCTACGTGGACTGCTTTGACGAGCAGCCGCCCGCCGATCCCGCCGCCTTGGCGCCGGTGATCGCCGACCGCCACACCGGCGTGGGAGGCGATGGGCTGGTGCTCGTGATGCCGTCGGGTGTGGCGACCGCCCGGATGCGGATGTTCAATGCCGATGGCAGCGAATCGGAGATGTGTGGCAATGGCGTCCGTTGCGTGGCCCACCTGGTGGTCGCCCGCGGTCGGGCTCCGGCCGGGCCGGTGACCATCGAGACGGGTCGCGGCGTGCTGGCGCTCGACGTCACCCGGACCGGGCCGCGGACCTCCCAGGTGCGTGTCGACATGGGTGAGCCCCTGCTCGAGGCTGCCGCGATTCCGGTGACCGGCTGCGGCACTGGCCGCGTGATTGACGGCCCGTGTGCAGCCCTCGATGGCGAGGAGCCGTGGTGGCGCGACTGCGGCCTTGATCCGCGCATGACCTGCGTGTCGATGGGCAATCCGCACGTCGTGCTCTACTGCCGCGACGTCGACCGCGTGCCGCTCGAAATGATCGGGCCACGGATCGAGACGCACGCGAGCTTTCCGCGACGGGTCAACGTGCACTTCGTCGAAGTTCGCAGCCGCGACCACGTGAAGATGCGGACCTGGGAACGCGGCAGCGGCATCACGATGGCCTGCGGCACCGGCGCGTCGGCGGTCTGCGTGGCGGGCGTGCTCAGCGGCCGTACGGACGGCACGATTGCAGCCGATCTCCCTGGCGGCCGTCTGGATCTCGCCTGGGCGCCAGGCGGCCACGTCTTCATGACGGGACCGGCGGAGGAGGTGTTCGAGGGTACGTGGTGGGGCGGCTGAAGCAGCGTCCAGGGAAGGACATCGACCGTGAAGCTCAAGAGTTCGTTCGCAATCGGCGGCTGGGCCCTCGCCACGACGGCCGTCCTCCGCCGCTGGTTGGGCACGCTCGACTACAAGGTCGACTTCAGCGATCCCGACGTCGATCCTGTGAGTCCCGCGTATCGCGGGGCGAAGATCTACGTGTTCTGGCACGAAAACATCCTGATCCCGCTCTATCTCCGCGGCCACTCCAACATCTCGATGCTGCTCTCGCGGCACTGGGACGCGAACATCCTCGACCGCGTGGCGCGGATGATGGGATTCGGCGTGGTTCGCGGGAGCACGTTTCACGGCGGTTCGGCGGCGCTCCGGGAACTGGCCGAGCGGGCCGCCGTGGGCAACCTCACGATCACTCCCGACGGCCCGCGTGGACCGCGGCGGCGACTGGCACCGGGGTGCGTGTTTCTTGCCAGCACGCTCGGCATCCCGATCGTCGTCATGGGCCTGGGCTACGATCGGCCCAAGCGCGTGGGCACCTGGGACCGGTTCGCAATTCCGCGTCCCTTCTCGCGGGCTCGCGGGATCGTAAGCCGGGCGATTTCCGTGCCGCCCGACCTCGACCGCGATGGCATCGAGCGGTATCGGGCCGCGATCGAACGACTGCTCACGCATCTCTCCGACGAGGCCGAGGCGTGGGCGACCGCCGGGAGTCGCCGCCCGAACCAGCGGTCGGTCCGCAAGGAGCCGTCACGGGTCGCGCGTCGAACTGCGGTGCTGAAGGGGGAACCTGGGGTGGAACTCGACGCCGAGTTGGCGCGGGCGGGGCTGCCAACCACGGAAGACGCAGCCCGAGAGCGCCCGGCTGCGTGATCCGGTCAGCGGCCGATGCGATCGAGTCGCTGCTCGACGGCCTCGAGCAGCATCCGGAGCCGGCCTACCTCGCGACGGAGTTCACCCGCATCGCCACCGCCCCCCGACTCTGGCCGTCGGCTGGTACGGACCTCGGGGCTCTGTTCGAGCACCGGCGCCGCAGAGGGCTGGAGTGAGGGCTCGCCGACGAGCGCCTGCTCGAGCGGCAGTTCGAGCGACTGCAGGACGACATCGGCCCGTTTCTCCGTGCCGCCAGGAAGCACGTAGTGTAGTGGCAGCGGACGGTTGGTCGGCCCGGCAGCGACCAGTTGGGTGAGCTCCTGCGGTGAGCGGACCGGTCGGTCGGCAAGCGACACGATCACACTGCCCGGAGGGATGCCGGCCTTCGAGGCCGGGAGATCGCCGACCACACCAATGACGTAGGCACCGGCCTGAGCCGGCAGGCGAAACCGTTCCTGCATGTCGCGGTCGATCGGTAACGTACGAACACCAAGCGCGGTGCGGCCTCGAGATGGAGCCG
>JBAXOU010000276.1:0-3889 GCA_037133115.1 Planctomycetota bacterium
TCGGCCTCTTGCTGCCGGCGGTGCAGTCGGCCCGCGAGTCGGCCCGCCGGAGCGGTTGCCAGAACAAGCTCAAGCAGCTGGGGCTGGGGATGCTCAATCACCTCGATGCCAAAAAGACCTTTCCGCCACGCGGCGTATGGGGCATCGAGACGGGCTCGCCGCCCTTCACTGAGAACCATCACACCTGGATCACGTTGATCCTGCCCTACATCGAGGAGCAGGGTCTCGCCTCCGGCATCGATCTCAAGCAGCCGGCCTGGGGCAAGCCTCATGTGAAGGCCTCGCTGCCCGTGGTACGGTGCCCAAGCGATCCGTTCTTTCTCCAGCCGAGCGAGACGAACGACCTCACAATCACCAACTACGCCGGATGCGAGGGCATCGATTGGTGGCAAAGCCGCTACGAAGGGACGTTGCTGTCGTCAGGCGTGGTGTGCAATGCCCAGGTGACCGGCGTGCTGGGGCAGTCGCGCACGGCGCGTGCTCCGGTGCATGGCGAACCACATACGCTGAAAGCAGCCCAGATCCCCGACGGCCTGTCGAAAACGCTGCTCTTGGGCGAGGTGACGAGCGTGGGATTTTTCAATGGCGCGAACGGTCTCGAGCAGATGGCAGACGGTGTGCCAGGCACGCCATCGCGGGCCTACGCCCGCGCGGCCTTCGTCGACGTGACGGTGGACGGGGCGATCGCGCAATCCCCCTGGAAAAAAGCAAATGGCGCTGCTCCCGGCGCCTGGATCTACATCGAGCCGGGCCCCGCTCACACCGGGCCGCCCGGTATGAGCGGCCCGGTGTTCATGACCCGCGGTGGTGTCAACAGCACGTATCTGGGCGCCCAAAGTTTTCATCTCGGCTTCATCGATATTGCGATGTGCGACGGGTCGGTCCGGCCGGTCCGCGAGACGACCGACTGGCGAATCTGGAACCTCATCTGCAGCGCCGACGACACGCAGGTGATCAACGACTGACCTGAGCCCGAAGATCGTGGACGATCTCGCATAGCCGCCTGGCGGCCCTCACCGAGCGGATGCGCCGTCGGATCGTGCGCTGGTACAAGTGGCGGCGATATTCGGCTGATCGCGTTCAGACTGCTTCACGATTTCGAAACCATCCCTGGCCTTCTTACTCGTGGCAACCTCCGGTTGCTGCGGACTTCCTGTCCGCGAACCTGAGGCCGATCCGGAAGATCCTCACACACCTCGGCGACACGCTCGTCCCCGCCCTCGCGATTCCGGGAGCCGTCAGCCGTCCGGGTCGTCGAGCAGCTGCTGAAGACGGGCCGCATGCTCGGGGAGGCACTTCGGGAGCCAGGAGGCGTCGATGAGGCCGAGGGCGATCAGGTCTTGGAGATGCACCTGATCTTTGCGGCGAAATGAGTTGAGCTTCATGCGCACGAGCGCATCGAGCGCGACGACGTGGTAATCGTCGGCCCACTCCCGTTCGGTGACGTCCGCCGTGGGCAGGGGATACGACTCACGAACCTTCTCCCCGGCGAACAACAGATGAACGGCGTCCCGCGGATTACCACCGGGGCCGTCGATGAAACAGGTCACGTCCATCACCGTGGCATGCACGAACCCGACCGATTCCAGCGCCGCTTTGACGGCCTCGAAGTCGCTGCGCCGCACGAGGATGTCTACGTCCTGCGTGTTCCGCACGGCGGCACGGTCCACCCGAGACACCCACGCGGCCACGGCGTTGCCACCGGCCACGGCATACGGGATGCCGGCCCGTTCCAGGGCGGCGGTCGCTCGCAGCGCTCGTTCGCGGACGGCTTGCACGGCTTCGATCATCCTCTGCCACGAGAAATCGCGGAGTTCGACCGCCATAGACGCACCTCGATCGTGTTCAGACCAAAGCCTGCGGCCTGCCAGAATAGCGTACCGCGCCGCGCTGCCGGGGTCATCGCGGTCCTCGGGAGTGCCACTGGAGCGGTTTCGCGGGTACGCTTCCCGCATCCCCTGAAAACCCACGCCGCGATCAGGCGGCGCGAGGATGCACACCCATGAAGCGAGCCTCAGCCATCGGTGATTCGGTCTCCCGCCGGATCTTTCTGGCGGCGTCGCTCGCGGCCGCCGCGGCCCGGGCGAGAGGCGCGAACGCGGCCGTCCGCCGCCGTGGCATTCCGCTCGGCTTCGACAACTTTGCCGTTCGGGCGCTCGGGTGGAACGCCCGGCAGCTCGTCGATCACGCCGAGTCGCTCGCGTGCGACTCTGTATTTATCACCGACTTCGGACCGTTCGCGGGCAAGACCGACGACGCCGCGCTCACCGACCTGCGGACCTACGCCGCCGACAAGGGCGTGGGCATCCAACTTGGCTCCTGGAGCATCTGCCCCACGTCAAAGACCTTCAAGCAGGAGTTCGGCTCGCCCGCGGAGCATCTCGCCACGGGCATCCGCATGGCACAGGCCCTCGGCTCGCGGGCCTTTCGCGTGATCCTCGGCAACCACGAGGATCGGCTCTCGCCCGGCGGCATCGCGGCCCGGATCGCCGACACCGTGGCCGTGCTCCGGGCCGTGAAGCGGCAGGCCCTCGACGCCGGGGTGAAGATCGCCCTGGAAAACCACGCCGGCGACCTGCGCTCGGCCGAACTGAAGGCGCTCGTGGAGGAGGCCGGACCCGAGTTCGTCGGCGTGAACTTCGACTCGGGCAACGCCTGCTGGACGCTCGAGGATCCGGTGCGGGCCTTGGAGACGCTCGCTCCGTACGTCGTCACCACGAGCCTCCGCGACTCGATGATCTGGTGCACGCCCGAGGGCGTGGCCGTGCAGTGGACGGCGATGGGGGAGGGCTGCACCGATCTCGCCACCTTCTTCGACACCTTCGAGAAGGGCTGCCCCGGTGCCACGGTGCACATCGAGACGATCTCGGGCTTCGCGCGGACGTTTCCGATCTACGACCGCGGCTTCTGGGAATCCTTTCCTGACGGGAAGGCCGACGAACTCGCCGCCTTCATGGCCCTGGCCGAAAAGGGCCGTGCGATCGAGCCGTTCGCCCCGCCACCATCTTCCAACCGCGCCGATGCAGAACGGGCTTATCAACTCGACGAGCTCGCCCGGAGCATCCGCTACTGCCGCGAGCAGCTCGGACTCGGCATCCGGGCGTGAGCCAATCTCGCCTGCTTGGTTCGTGGGGAGCGGCTGAGCCGGGCGAGCCCCACCGCCACCACGCCACCGGCCACGGCCACCAGCGAGGGCTCGGGAACCACGGGCACCGGGGCCCGCGCCACATACGCGATCTCGTCGGCAGTGAGCAGCCGGTCCCACGCGGCAAACTCGTCGATCTTCAGGCCGCTGACGGTGCCACCGGCATAGTGGCCGGTGCCATCGTTGAAGAATGTGAAATCGAAGGCTCCGTCGAACGAGCCCGCTGAGGTCAGCGTGATCTCCCCGTAGAGCGCGCCGTTGACATACAGCAGCGTCTCGCCATAGCGCTCGACGTTGAGCAGCACGTGGTGCCAGTGGCCTGCAGCCATGCCTCCGTAGGGCTCGATATCCCGGCGCATCCTGCCGGACGCCATCGTGTTGACGTCGAGGGCCGGCCCGCCCGACGTCTGGAGAGCGAGATTGATGCCGGTGTTGGCCCCGCTCGACCAGTTCTTGTTGCTGAAGAAGGCAGGATCCCCCGTGAACGAGTCGAAGGTCACCCACATCGACAGCGCGAAGTTCGTCTGGCTGCCGACCCGGGCCGCGAAGTCTCCGTCCAGCCGAACCACACCGCCGCCGTAGCTGGCCACGGTCCCAGCCTGACCGAACCGCCCGGGCACATACGCCACCGCGCCCTCGACCGTTCCGCCACCCGTCCCGGCGGAACCGGCCGTCGAACCGTCGAAGCTGATGTGCGACACAAGGCGATTCGCCAGCGACACCTCGGGCGAACTCGGCGGGGCG
>JBAXOU010000277.1:0-3880 GCA_037133115.1 Planctomycetota bacterium
GCTCGGGGCTACCGTGACTCCCTTCCCACACACAACCCGAAAGGAACACCATCATGAGTGAGGCCGACGACATCGGGCCGCGATACGCGGAACTGCACTGCACGAGCAACTTTTCCTTTCTGGAAGGTGCATCGCATCCCGAGGAACTCATGCGGCGGGCGCATGCCCTCGGCTACGAGGCGCTGGCGATCACCGACAGGGGCACCCTCTCCGGCATCGTGCGGGCGCATGCTGCGGCCAAGGACCTCGGGTTGAATCCGGCGATCAAACTGATCGTGGGCGCGGCCCTGGAGCCCATCGACGCGCCGCCGCTCGTGCTTTGGGCCGCCGACCGCACCGGCTATGCCAACCTCTGCCGGCTGCTCACCCGCGGCCACATGCGGCGGGCCGAAGCTGGGGCTGCGGATCCGCGGATCGAGAAGGCCGCCGCCCGCTCTGGCGGTTGTGTGGTGACGCTCGACGATGTTGCGGCTCATGCCGCGGGCCTGCTCGCCGGCGCGGTGATGCCGGCAGCACGCCGCCCCGGACGACACGAGCGGCATGAAGCATTCGGCGACGCGGTTGGCGGCCTCATGGCGTGGCGCGACGTATTCGGCGACCGGCTCTGGACGCTCGCCGAGGTGGCACTCGAAGGCGATGACGACGACCGCCTGGCGTGGCTCGAGCAGGTGGCCGAGCGGGCGGGAGTGCCGCTCGTGGCCGCGGGCGACGTCCGTTACCACGAGCGGGCGAGGCTGCCGCTCTTTGATGCCCTCGCGGCAGTGCGGCAGGGCCAGACGGTCGAGGCGATCCGTGAGTCGCTCTTGTCCAACGGCGAGCGGCATTTGCACGAGCGAAGGCGGATCGCCGGGCGGTTTGCCGCACTGCCCACGGGCCGCGGCACGGTCGATGCATACGGCCGGCGATTCCTCTGGCCTGCCGCCGTGGAGCGGTCGGCCGAGATCGCCGCCCGCTGCACATTTTCGCTCGACGAACTCAAATACGAATACCCCGACGCCACCGTGCCCGCCGGTCGCACGGCGAAAGAGCACCTCGCCGACCTCGCCTGGAAGGGTGCGCATAAGCGGTATCCCGAGGGTGTGCCCGAGAAGGTGCAGGGGCTGCTCCAGCACGAGCTCGCGCTCGTCGCCGAACTCGGCTACGAGGCCTACTTCCTCACGGTGTTCGACGTCGTGCGGTTCGCCCGCCGCCGCGGCATCCTCTGCCAGGGCCGTGGCTCGGCGGCCAACTCCTGCGTCTGCTACTGCCTCGGAATCACGTCGGTGGATCCGTCGCGGATGAACGTGCTCTTCGAGCGGTTCGTGAGCCGCGAGCGGCGGGAGGCGCCCGACATCGACATCGACTTCGAGCACCACCGCCGTGAGGAGGTGCTGCAATACATCTATGACACCTACGGCCGCTCCCGCGCGGCGATGACGGCCGAGGTGATTTCGTATCGGCTGCGGTCGGCCGTCCGCGATCTCGCCAAGGTGCTCGGCTTCTCGCTCGACCGCGTCGAGGCGATCGCGGCCGTGATCGACGTGGGCGACCATCTGGAGGATCTGCCGACGCGGCTCGCCGAAGCGGGGCTCGACCCCGCGAGCGATGCGTGCACGAGGCTCACGACGCTCGTCGGCCAGCTCGTCGGCTTTCCGCGCCACCTCGGCCAGCACGTGGGCGGCATGGTGATGACACGGGGCGAACTCTGCGACCTCGTGCCGATCCAGCCGGCCACGATGGAGGGGCGTTCGATCGTGCAGTGGAACAAGGACGACCTTGACGAACTCGGCATTCTCAAAGTCGACTGCCTCGCGCTCGGCATGCTCACGGCGATCCATCGGGCGTTTGACCTCGTGAAGGAGGCGGGCGGGCCCGATCTCACGCTCGCCACCGTGCCCGCGGAAGACCCGGCCGTCTACGAGATGATCTCGCGGGCCGACACGGTGGGCGTGTTTCAGATCGAGAGCCGCGCCCAGATGAGCATGCTGCCACGGCTCCGGCCCGCCTGCTTCTACGATCTCGTGATCGAGGTTGCGATCGTGCGGCCGGGGCCGATTCAGGGCGATATGGTGCATCCCTATCTACGGCGGCGGGCGGGCGAGGAGCCGGTGACCTACCCCAACGACGCGATCCGCGAGGTGCTGGAGAAGACGCTCGGTGTGCCGCTCTTTCAGGAGCAGGCGATGCGGCTGGCCGTGGTGGCGGCGGGGTTCACGCCGGGCGAGGCCGACCAGCTCCGCCGCGCGATGGGCGCCTGGCGGAGGCCGGGCGTGATCGATGAGTTTCACCGAAAGCTCGTCGACGGCATGCTCGCCCGCGGTCTCTCAAAACAGTTCGCCGAACAGGTCTTCAACCAGATCCGCGGCTTCGGCGAATACGGCTTTCCGGAGTCACACGCCGCGAGTTTCGCGCTGCTCGTGTACGTTTCAGCATGGCTGAAACATCACCATCCGGCGGCCTTCACGGCGGCGCTGCTCGGCAGCCAGCCGATGGGTTTTTATGCACCCGCGCAGCTCGTTCGTGACGCTCGGGCCCACGGCGTGACGGTGCTGCCGGTCGACGTCAACGCCAGCGGCTGGCATGCGTCGCTGGAGACACGTGGGAAAAGCCATCCATGGCCTTTTCCCACTGGATCGACTGCGGGAAGCGCCGAGGGCTTCCTGGGTCGACAGCCGGCGCTCCGGCTCGGCCTGGAGCAGGTACACGGCCTCGGCGAGGCGGCAGGGCTGCGGATCGAGGCGGCCCGCCGCGACGGCCCCTTTCGCCTGCCGCGGGATCTCACCCGGCGGGCGGAGATCGACCGGGAGTCGCTCCTCCATCTGGCCCGCGCTGGGGCACTTTCCTC
The DNA here is from genome assembly GCA_037133115.1 of Planctomycetota bacterium. GTDB lineage: Bacteria > Planctomycetota > Planctomycetia > Pirellulales > UBA1268 > QWPN01. The sequence goes on from JBAXOU010000277.1 coordinate 2,825, forward strand.
GCTCGGCCTCGACCGCCGGCGTGCCGTCTGGGAGGCGATGCAGCCGCAGGAGAAGCCCGGCAGCCAGCCGCTTCTCGAAGGGCTCGACGACGATGACGACGACGGCTGGCTGCTGCCACCGACGACCAGGCAGGAGGAGGTGATCGCCGATTACAAGACGGGTGGCCTCTCGCTCGACGCCCATCCGCTCGAGTTTGAGCGGGGCTGGCTCGAGTCGCTCGGCGTGTCGCCGATTGCCGAGGCGGTGGCGGCGCCGGAGGGACGGCGAGTGAAGATCGCCGGCATCGTGCTCACCCGACAACGGCCGGCGACGGCGAAAGGGCTCTTCTTTCTCACGGTCGAAGATGAAACCGGCGCCGCCAACGTGGTGGTCTATCCCGATATCTGGGAGGCGGCGCCGCATCCGGCCCGCCGCGCGGCGGTGCTCGTGGTGCATGGCCGGATTCAGCGGCGCGGTGCGGTGGTGCACGTGCTGGCGATGCAGCTCGAAGCGGCGGTGCCGGCCCGCACGGGCCCGGGCGCCGGCTCGCTTCCCTGCCCCATCCCGCCGCTCGCCGGGCTGCCGCGGATGTCGCGGGATTTCTGCTGAGCAGGAGTCGCCTCGCGTGAGCGAGAAGAGATGGATGCAATGCGTGGCGTCGTTCTGCCGTGCTGCTGATAAGGCTCATACGTGAGCCTCGCGTGACGTGGCGTCACCGCAGCCGGCCGGAGACATGCTCGGCGCCGGCGGCACTTGTGAGTTCACGGCTCTGACGGAATGTCGGCGCCCAGCGTCCACAAGTGTCACCGGCTTCTGCGCGTGCCTCCGATCCGGCTGCTCCCCCTCCCCTGAATCACATGCCGGGGTGGATGCAGCGAGGGGCTGCCCGCGCCCGGGAGCCGGCGTTGCTGACCAGCGCAGCCAGGATGGCGGAGCGCAGTCAGCATCGAGCGAGCGAAGGGCCGGAGCCCGTAGCGAGCGTCCGGCGACGGGCATGGGCAGCCCCGAGCCCACGGCGGACCGGGAACACACACAGGTTGCCAACCTGTGCTACGAGTGGGAACACACACAGGTTG
>JBAXOU010000278.1:0-3876 GCA_037133115.1 Planctomycetota bacterium
CGCGAGAGCACCTCTTTCGGCGTCCAGCCGGCCTCCCGCAACTCGCGGATCGCCAGACCGCCCGTCCGCTTGGCAAGCCGCTGGCCCGAGGCATCGCAGACGAGCGGCGCGTGGCAGAAGGCGGGGGGCGTCCAGCCCAGGGCCTCGTAGAGCAGGATCTGGCGGGCCGTGCTGGTGAGCAGATCGGCGCCGCGGACCACCTCCGCGATCTCCATCGCATGGTCGTCGGCCACCACGGCGAGTTCGTAGGCGGCGAGGTTGTCGCGTCGCCAGACCACGAAGTCGCCGAAGTCGACGCCGGCTGTCCGGCAGACGGTGCCCTGCAGGGCGTCGTGAAACTCGATGGTGCGTCCGTCGGGCACGCGGAACCGCCACGGCACGCCACCGGGGGCCGTGGCCCGCTCGCAGTGCGTCGGTCGCAGCGCCGGCGGAAAAGGTGCCTGCCACCAAATCTGGGGAATCTGGGAGGTTTCGTGCGGGGCGTTGGCGGCTTCTTCGACGTCGCGGCGGGAATGCGGGCTCGGGTAGATCGCATCGGCGGCCTCGAGGCGGCGCCACACCTCCAGAAACCAGGCAGCCCGTTCGCTCTGCACGTATGGGCCATGAGAGCCGCCCACGTCGGGGCCCTCGGTCCATTCGAGTCCGAGCCAGTGGAGGTCTTCGAACGCGGCGGCGGTGAACTCGGGCCGGCAGCGGGGGCCGTCGAGATCCTCGATGCGAAGCACGAGTCCGGCCCCGCGGGCCCGATCGGCGGCCATGGCGAACGTTCGCGCGTGCCCCGCGTGGAGATATCCGGTGGGTGTCGGGGCGATGCGTCCCCGGCGTCCCACGCCTACAGCAGCCACCAGGCGCCGGTCGCGAGCACGTAGGCTCCGAGGGCCAGGTTCGTGGCGGCGTGTACGGTAATCGCGTCGATAGGCTGGCGGGTTTTCCAGCACACCCACGTCACCGCGAAGAACCACACCACAGCCGCCACCGCCTCGGCCGGATGGCTCCCCACGGCGTAGAGGGCGCAGGTCGCGAGCACGGATCCTGTCACCGCGCCAAAGGGCACATACCAAAAGCTCTCGCGAATCACGAACCGCAGGAGGAACCCGCGAAGGAAGAGTTCCTCCACGATCGGCACCACCACGATCAGGCCAAGGCCGCGGAGCAGGAGGTAGGCCCAGAGCGAGTCCTTGTCGGCCCCGTAGAACTCGACGGGGTCGAAGCCCACCCGGCCGGTGTCTCCGGAGATCCACTTCCCGTCGCGCTGGAGCACCGACAACCACACCCACGGCACCACGAGCAGGATTCCGAGGATGGGAGGCCACCAGCTTGCCTTGCCGAGCCAGGCTCGGATTGAGGGCCAGGCTCGCCAGACCAGGAGAAGCGTCACCGCCACCCGGATCGCGTAGAGCACGGGGTAGAGGTCGTAGGTGATGCCCAGTGTGGCGGCGAGGCCCTTGCCCTCTCGGGAGGGCTCGATCAGTCCCAGCCCCAGGAACACGACCATCGGGGTCAGGCAGGCGCCCCAGGGATCGGAGGGGCCGTGATCGACCGGGGCAGGCTTTTGGGTGGCAGCGGTTGAAGTGGCAGCGGGGGCGTCTGTCATGGGGTTTGTTGTCAGCCAGGTGGTCCCGATCGGGAAACTCCGGCCAAAAACTCGCCGTCTGTCCCGTTTTTCCAGCCGCGAGTATATTCCCTCGGTTGTGTTTCCAAGGGCCGCCCGCCCGAGTTCCGCAAACCCAGCCCCTGGGCGGCCCATTCCCTCCGTTTTTCCCCGTAGAACGTGTATTCATGGACCTGACCAAGCTCCGCAACATGGGCATCTCGGCCCACATCGACTCCGGCAAGACCACGCTCTCGGAGCGGATCCTGTACTACGCCGGCCGCATTCACCGCATCCAGGAAGTGAAGGGCGGCGGCGACGGGGCGACCATGGACTACATGGACCTCGAGCGTGAGCGCGGAATCACGATCACCTCGGCCGCCACGAGCGTGCAGTGGGGCGACTGCGCGATCAACCTCATCGACACCCCGGGCCACGTGGATTTCACCGTCGAGGTGGAGCGCAGCCTCCGCGTGCTCGACGGCGCCATCTTGGTGCTGTGCAGTGTGGGCGGCGTGCAGAGCCAGTCGATGACGGTGGACCGCCAGATGAAGCGGTACAAGGTGCCGCGGCTCGCGTTCGTCAACAAGATGGACCGCACCGGCGCCAACTACGAGCGCGTGGTGGGGCAGCTCCGCGACAAGCTTGGCTGTGATGCGATCCCGATGCAGATTCCGATCGGCAAGGAAGACAAGCTCCAGGGCGTGATCGACCTCGTCGCCATGAAGGCCGCCTATTTCGACGGCGACAACGGCGAAACCGTCCGCATGGAGGAGATCCCGGCCGACTACAAGGAGAAGGCGGCCACGGCCCGGCAGCAGATGCTCGAGGGCCTGTCGATGTACTCCGACACCCTCATGGAGAAGATGCTCTCCGAGGAGCCGATCAGCGACGACGAGATCCACGCCGTCGTGAAGGCGGCGGTTCACAACCAGAGCATCACTCCGGTGTTCTGCGGCTCGGCCTACAAGAACAAGGGCGTGCAGTTGCTGCTCGACGCCGTCGTGCGGTATCTGCCCAACCCGCTCGAGCGGAAGGTGACGGCCAAGAACTGGTCCAAACCCGACGAGAGGCTCGACCTCGAGCCCGATCCGAAGAAGCCGCTCGTGGCGATGGCCTTCAAGATCGTGGACGACCCCTTCGGTCAGCTCACGTTCATGCGGCTCTATCAAGGCACGCTCACCAAGGGCGAGGCCTACATCAATCAGCGCACGAGCCAGAAGCAGCGGTTCAGCCGTATCGTGCGGATGCATGCCGACAAGCGCGAGGAAATCGACACGGCCGAGGCCGGTGACATCGTGGCCGTGATGGGCGTCGATGCGGCGAGCGGCGACACCTACTCCGCCGATGCGAAGTACTGCACGCTCGAAAACATGTTCGTGCCCGAGCCGGTGATCAAGATGGCGATCACGCCCACCAACCGCGAGGGTCTCGACAAGCTCGGCAAGGCCCTGCAGCGGTTTACCCGCGAGGATCCCACGTTCCGCGTCGCCACCGACGAGGAAACGGGCGAAACGCTGATCGCGGGCATGGGCGAGTTGCATCTCGACATCTACGTCGAGCGGATCAAGCGTGAATACAAGGTCGAGGTCGAGGTGGGTGCGCCGAAGGTGAGCTACCGCGAGGCGCCCACCCGCGGCACGCCCTACGACTACAAGCACAAGAAGCAGACGGGTGGCTCGGGTCAGTATGCCCACATCATCGGGCACCTGGAGCCGCTGCCGGAGGAGTCGACCGACAACTTCATCTTCGAGGATGCCGTCGTGGGCGGCCGCGTGCCCCGCGAATACATCCCGTCGGTGGAAAAGGGTTTCCGCGCCGTGCTCAACAAGGGTCCGATCGCCGGCTTTCCGATCGTGGGCGTGAAGGCCACGCTGGAAGACGGCTCGTATCACGACGTCGACTCCAGCGACATGGCCTTCCAGACCTGCGCCCGGGCGGGCTTCCGCGAGGCCTTCCTGGCCACGAAGCCAGTGCTGCTCGAGCCGATCATGAAGATGGAGGTGGAGGTGCCCGCCGACTTCCAGGGTCCGGTGACAGGCGAACTCAACAAGCGTCGCGGCCTGATCATCTCGACGGAGACCGTGGGCAACGCGTCCACGATCATCGCCGAGGTTCCGCTGGCCGAGACCTTCGGCTACTCGACCGACCTGCGCAGCATGACGCAGGGCCAGGGCGTGTTCACGATGGAGTTTGCGAAGTACCGGCCAACGCCGGGCAACATCCAGAAGGAAATCGTGGAAGAGCGGAAGAAGGCGGAACTCGCGGCCGCCAAGTAGCACAGG
>JBAXOU010000279.1:0-3865 GCA_037133115.1 Planctomycetota bacterium
AAGTTCGACATCGACGCCAACGGCATTCTCTCGGTGAGCGCGAAGGATCTCGGCTCCAACAAGGAGCAGACGGTCCGCATCGAGCAGTCGAGCGGTCTCAACGAGTCGGAGATCGAGCGGATGCGGAAGGATGCCGAGAGCCACGCCGAGGATGACAAGCGGAAGTACCGGCTGGCCGAGGCCCGCAACCGGGCCGAGGCGCTCTGCTTCCAGACCGAGAAGGCGATCAAGGAAAACGAGGCGAAGCTCTCCGCCTCCGACAAGGCTCCGCTGGAGGCGGCGATCGCCAAGGCTCGCGAGATGGCCAAGGGCGAGGACGTCGACGCGATCACGTCGGCGCACGACGCGCTCGAGCAGGCGGCGCACGCCCTGTCGAAGGTGCTCTACGAGACGGTGCAGCGGGATGGCGGCGCGCCCGGCGGCGCCACGGCACAGGCCGGTGCCGCGTCTGACGACACCATCGATGCCGAGTTTGAAGTCAAGAAGGACGCCTAACCGCGATCCTCACATCAGGTGACATCCTGTCTCTCCCTCGTGGGGAGCAGGGTGTCGCCGTGCATTGCGTCCCCAGGTTGTGGAGACCAAACGATGGCGTTCCGCTTTGACAAGTTCACGATCAAGGCCCAAGAGGCGGTGCAGGCGGCGGTGGAACTCGCGGGAAGCCAGGGCAACCCGCAGGTGACACCAGTGCACCTGCTGCAGACCCTGCTCAGCGAGCGGGAGGGTATCGTCCGGCCGCTGCTGGAGAAGATCGGCGCCGACCGCGGCCATCTCGAGCGGATTGTCGCTGCCGAACTCTCACACCACCCGAAGGTGTCGGGTGGCGCTCAGCCGCAGGCTGATCAGGAAATGATCAAGGTTTTCGAGGCGGCGACGACCGAGTCGCACCGGATGAAGGACGAGTTCGTCTCCACCGACCACCTGCTCCTGGCCCTCGCGAAAGTGCCGTCGAAGGCGAAAAACCTCCTCCAACTGGCGGCGATCGGCGAGAAGGAACTGCTCGCCGGGCTGCAGGCGGTCCGCGGCCAGTCGCGGGTGACCGACCAGAATCCGGAGGAGAAGTTTCAGGCGCTCGAGAAGTACGGCATCGATCTCACGAAAAGAGCCAGCCAGGGCAAACTCGATCCCGTCATCGGCCGCGACGCCGAAATCCGGCGGGTGATCCAGGTGCTCTCCCGCCGCACCAAGAACAATCCCGTGCTCATCGGCGAGCCTGGCGTGGGCAAGACGGCGATCGCGGAGGGTCTGGCCCTGCGGATCGTGCAGGCCGATGTGCCCGACAATCTTCGCGGCCGTCGCGTGGTGGCTCTGGACCTGGGCGCGCTGATCGCCGGCACGAAATACCGCGGCGAGTTCGAAGATCGGCTCAAGGCGATCCTTCGCGAGGTCGAGGCGGCCGCTGGCAATGTCGTCCTCTTCATCGACGAGCTCCACACCGTGATCGGCGCGGGGGCGGCGGAGGGCGGGTCTGACGCCGCCAACCTTCTCAAGCCGGCGCTGGCCCGCGGGGAACTGCGGTGCATCGGCGCGACCACGCTCGACGAGTATCGAAAACACATCGAAAAGGACGCGGCCCTGGAGCGTCGCTTCCAGCCGGTGATGGTGGGGGAGCCGAGTGTCGAGGACACGATCGCCATCCTCCGCGGCCTCAAGCCCCGCTACGAGGCTCACCACAAGGGCGTGAAAATCAAGGACTCGGCCTTGGTCGCGGCGGCCGAACTCTCGCATCGCTACATCGCCGACCGGTTTCTTCCGGACAAGGCGATCGACCTCATGGACGAGGCGACTAGCCGGATCGCGATGGAACTCCAGAGCGTGCCCAGCGAGATCGACGAGGTGCAGCGACGGCTCGTGCAACTCGAGCTCGCTGCCCGTCAGCTTGCCGAGGAGACCGAGGAACACGCCAAGGAGCGGCTCAAGGAGATTGAGGAAGAGTCAGTGGGCCTCCGCAAGACCCTTGCCGACCTCCGCCAGCAGTGGGAGGCCGAGAAGATGGGCGTGGGAAGCGCCCAGGAACTCCGCAACCAGCTCAACGAGGTGCAGCTCGCCTTCGACCAAGCCGGCGTCGCCATCAAAGAGCGGCAGGCGTCGGGCCAGCCGGTCGGCGAGGAGATGTTCCAGAGCCTTTACGAACTCGACGTGAAGCGAAAGACCTTACAGCAGCGGCTCGAGCAGGAGGGAACCGACAGGGATCACGCCAAAGAAGCGGGAAAGACCGGTGCGAAGCGGCTGCTCCGCCGCGAGGTCGGCCCCGAGGAGATCGCCGAGGTGGTGAGCGCCTGGACTGGCATTCCCGTGACCCGGCTCGTGGAGAGCGAGCGTGCGAAGCTGCTCGTGCTCGAGGACCGGCTCCACCAGCGGGTGATCGGCCAGGATGAGGCGGTCGAGGCGGTGAGCGACGCGGTCCGTCGCAGTCGGGCCGGTCTCCAGGATCCAAACCGGCCGATCGGTTCGTTCATCTTCCTGGGCCCCACGGGAGTCGGAAAGACGGAGCTCTGCAAGGCGCTTGCCGAGGTGCTGTTCGACGACGAGAACGCCATGATTCGGATCGACATGAGCGAGTACATGGAAAAGCACACGGTCGCCCGTCTGATCGGCGCTCCCCCGGGCTACGTCGGATACGAGGAAGGCGGCAGGCTCACCGAGGCGGTCAGACGGCGGCCGTATTCGGTGGTTCTGCTGGACGAGATGGAGAAGGCCCACCGCGACGTGTTCAACGTGCTGCTGCAGGTGCTCGACGACGGCCGGCTCACCGACAGCCTCGGCCATACGGTCGACTTCACCAACAGCATCGTGGTGATGACCAGCAACGTCGGCAGCCAGGCGATCCAGCAGATCACGAAAGAGGGGGGCAGCGAGCAGGAGGTTGGCGACGCGGTGCGAGAGGCACTCCAAGCCCGGTTCCTACCCGAGTTTCTCAACCGCATCGACGAAACGATCGTCTTCCACCCACTCGACCAGAAGCACATCCGGCGGATCGTCATGATCCAGGTGCAGCGGCTGGTAGAACAGGCGGCAAAGGCCGGGATCACGCTCGACTGCACGGAGGCGGCGCTCGACGAGATCGCTCGGCTCGGCTACGACCCGGTGTACGGGGCCCGTCCGCTGAAGCGCGTGATCCAGCAGCAGCTCCAAAACGCACTTGCCAGGGAGTTGCTCTCTGGCAGGTTCCCGGAAGGCAGCCGGGTGCAGGTCGATTTCGTCCAGGACGGGTTCGACTTCAAACTCGAGCCCTGACGCTCAGCCGCGCTTGCGATCCTCGAGGCCCATCCTCGCGATCAGAACGTTGGCGCCGGTGGTCATCCTGCGGAGTTTGTCGGCCATGACGAGTTTCTCGCTGGCGGTTGCCTTCTTGAGCTTCATCTGCATCTTCACAAGCTTCTGCCTGCGGTGCCGACGCCGCTTGATTTCCTTCATCCGGTTGCTGATGCCGCCCATGGAAAATGTTCCTTTCAGGTGATCGGGTGAGCCGAAACTGTAGGAAACCCCAGGAAAACAGTCAAAGCCACCCCCGTTGCTCACGGTGATCCGATAGACTTTCCCGCTGGTGGCAGGGGCCGGAGGCCTCGGCCGATTGGGATGGGTGGCAGAGCGGTTGAATGCACCGGTCTTGAAAACCGGCAGTCGCGTAAGCGGCTCGTGGGTTCAAATCCCACCCCATCCGTTTGGGTCTTCGGTAGCAAAACGCACAGTTCGGCATGGAGACGCATAAGCCGTTTAACTCCATCGAGTTGCGGCACGGCGAGCGGCCCCCGCGCCGCCGTTTTCGACCGCCGTCAACAACTCAGACGGGTCACACGTGATCCTCGTGCGTTGGAGGGCCACCGCAGCCGGCCGGCGACATGCTCGAAGCCGGCGGGACGTG
>JBAXOU010000280.1:0-3837 GCA_037133115.1 Planctomycetota bacterium
AGCATCGAGAGAGCGTAGGGCAGGATGCCCGCAGCGAACGTCCGGAGACGGGGCATGGGCAGCCCCGAGCGGACGGTGGCCCAGAAAGGCACACAGGTTGAAAACCTGTGCTACGGCGGCGCGGCACCATCAGCCCGCGACCCGCGGCTTGTACACTGTCGCTCCCCTCACCCTGAAAGGAACCTCCCGTGTCAACTACGCCACTTCGCACGCCCCTGGCCCCCTGGCACGAGTCGCACGGTGGCCGGATGGTCGACTTCGCCGGCTGGTGGATGCCGGTGCAGTATTCGTCGATCGTCGACGAGCACCTCGCCACCCGACAGGCTGTGGGGATGTTCGACGTCTCGCACATGGGCAGGCTCGCGATCGAGGGGCCAGCCGCCCATGGCTGGCTCGAGTCGCTGCTCACCCGTCGCGTGGCCGACATCGCCGTCGGCCAGGCCCGCTACACGCTCGTGACGAGCGACGAGGGGCCGAATGGCGTGACGATCCTCGACGACGCCCTCATCACCCGCGAGGCCGACGCCGCCGACGGCACGCCCCGGTTCGCGATGGTGGTCAACGCCAGCAATCGCGACCGCGTTGTCGCCTGGCTGCGATCCCGGCTGCCAGCGGCGGGTGTGGCGTTTGCCGACCGAACGGCCGACACGGCCATGATCGCCGTGCAGGGTCCGCTCGCCGTGTCGACCGTGTGCGTGCTCTGCGGAGACGACGACGCCGGCCGGATCTCGGGGCTGGGCAACTACCGGGCCACGCGGGCCTTCGTGGCCGGCCAACCGGCGGCGGTGAGCCGCACCGGCTACACCGGCGAGGATGGCGTGGAGGTCGTCGTGGCGGCCACCGTGGCGCAGGATGTCTGGCAGGCGATCCATGACGCCGGTGCTCCGCGCGGACTCAAGCCGTGCGGCCTTGGCGCCCGCGACACACTCCGGCTCGAGGCCGGCATGCCGCTCTACGGCCACGAACTCGTGGCGTCGAGCGACCCCTTTGCGATCGGCCTGGGCCTCGCCGTGAACCTCGATGCCGCCGGCGGCGGGCCGCGGCAGTTCCCTGGCCGAGACGCCCTGGCCCGGATGAAGGCCGCCCAGCCGGCCCGGGTCCGCGTCGGTCTCGCCTTCGATTCGAAGCGGGCCGCCCGCGAGGGAAGCCCCGTCGTGGCGGCGGGCCACGAAGTCGGCAGCGTCACCAGCGGCAGCCTGGCACCATCACTCGGCCACGCCGTGGCGATGGCCCTCCTGGACCGTGAGGTGGCTGCGGCCGGCGTTGCCGTCGACGTGCTCGTCCGCGACGTGCCGCAGGCGGCCAAGGTCGTGCCGCTCCCCTTCTACAAGCGGCCTTCACCACGCGGCTGACCGCATCCGCTATCCTGCATCAGCTCGCCGCGATTCGATCGCCCCAAGGAGTCCACACCCATGGCCGAGATGAAGTTTGCGAAGTCCCACGAATGGGTCCGCCCGGAGGCCGGTGGCCTGGCCACGGTCGGAATCTCGAAATACGCCGTCGAGGCGCTGACCGACCTCGTCTTCATGCAGCTGCCGCCGGTCGGCAGGAAGGTGAAGGCGGGCGAATCGCTGGGCGAGATCGAGAGCGTGAAGGCGGTCAGCGATATCTACGCCCCCGTCTCCGGCGAGATCGTCGAGGTCAATACGGTGCTTCCCAACCAGCTCGAGACGCTCGGCGCCGATCCTTATGGCGCCGGCTGGATCGTCCGGATCAAGCCCGATGACCCGGCCGAACTGGCCGTCCTGCTCGACCAGACGGCCTACGACGCGCTCGTGAAGTCGTGACCGCCGGCGTCCTGCCCGTCTGGTGGGACGACGCCGCCGACGGGCCGACCAACATGGCGGCCGACGAACTCCTCGCCGAAGAGGCCGACCGCCGCGGCGGTCCGGTGATCCGCCTCTACTCATGGACCGAGCCGACGGTCTCGCTCGGTGGCTTCCAGCGGCTCGTCGAAGCGGAGTCGTGCGCCGCGATCTCGGGCCTGCCAATCGTCCGCCGGCCCAGCGGCGGCGGGGCGATCATCCACGGAACCGACCTCACCTACGCGGCGGCGGTTCCGAAGTCGCATCCCTGGGGCGGCACTCCCCAGACGCTCTACGATGCCATGCACGCGGCAATGGTGGCCGTGCTCGGGGACTTTGGCTTCGACGCCCGCCTTCACGTGCCGTCGGCTGACGATCCCCCCGCGGATGCCTTGCTCTGTTTCTCACGACGGTCGCCCGGTGACGTGGTGGTCCGCGGGGCGGGCCGGCCGGCTCGTCCAACCGACCCCAAGGTGATGGGCAGCGCGCAGCGGAGGCTCGGCACGACGGTCCTGCAGCACGGCAGCCTGCTGCTGGCCACCTGTCTCGGGGTGGGTGGCGAGGCACGGCACGAGGGGCTCAGGGAACTCGCCCGCCCGCCGGCGGACTGGACGGCACGGTCGCTGGCCGACCGGTGGACGGCCCGTGTGGCTGAGGCCGTCAAAATCGTCAGGGAGGTTCAGCCTGCGACGTTCACGGGCGGTCACCTTCCTGAGGTTGCCGCCCGCGCCAGCCGGTTCCGCGACCCTCGTTGGACGGGACGCCGCTGACTCAGGCCGGATGGCTGGCCTGCATGGGCAGGAGGTTGGTATCATTAAGTGAGTTGGTTTTGCCCTACGGCCTCCGACCCCCCGATCGCCGGTGCGATTCCCTCCCCTCGGGCCCACCATGATCGTCAAAATGATCGTCGCGTCCGGCAAGAGTGCCGGCCGATCCATCGCCATCAAGCGAAACAAACTCCTGATCGGTCGGGCTGAGCAGTGCGACGTGCGACCGCTCAGCGAAGAGGTGAGCCGGCGGCACTGTGCGATCACCGTCGGGCCAGCCGAGGTCTGGGTCGAGGATCTCGGCAGCCGCAACGGCACCTTCGTCAACGGGACGAAAATCACCGAGCGCACGAAGGTCGTGGATGGTGACATCGTCCGGGTGGCATCGCTGGAGTTGAAGGTTTCGTGCACGGCGCCCACGCCACAGGCGGCCGGGTCCGAAGACGATGTCTCGCGATGGCTGATGGCCGACGACCAGCCCGCGGGCATGTCCGATACGACCCGGTCGCTCACCGCAACGACCGACGATTCGGCGGATAGCAGTTCGAGCAGCATCCATGCCGCGGTCCCGCAGGCCACGTCTCCCGACTCGACGGTCGATGGATCGCTCGTGTCGGGCATCGGCGCTGCGGCCAAAGACGAATCGGGATCGGGCTCGAGCCGCTCGGCACTCGACGCCCTCAAGGCCGCCGGCAACTCGAAGCCGAGCGGACTGCCGCAGGGCGTGAAGAAGGCTGCTGCCGATTCCTCCCGCGATGCCGCCGCCGACGCGCTCAAGAAGTTCTTCGACCGGAAGTAACGGTCGTGCAGGTCGTGCGGCCCGCGAAGCTTGCCGAACCCGTTTTTTTTCGCTGACCGGCACCTCTTCGCCGACCGGCAGCGGTCATGCTTCCGGCAGACCTTCGCAGCGTTTCCGCGGCGTCGGTCGCCGGCCGGTCCTCGTCACCAGGAGCCCTCGCATGTCCGCCAACGCCATCGCCACCGTCAGGTCGCCCCGCACCGCCGCCCCCCGTCCTCGTGCCGCGGAGGGCCACACGGCGGTCCGTCATGCCCGACGCCGCATGATCGACCCCACGACCTGCGACCGCGACTACGGCCCCGAGGAAATCGAGTTCATGCAGGCACTCGACCATTACAAGCGAACCAGCGGCCGGATGTTTCCGACCTGCAGCGAAGTCCTCCAAGTGCTGCGGTCGCTGGGCTACGAGCGGGTCGCCGCGGGCTGAGCCGCGCAGGAAGCCCGCGGCCTCACGGCCGGTCGGCTT
>JBAXOU010000281.1:0-3740 GCA_037133115.1 Planctomycetota bacterium
CGCTGGAACGGCGTCGGGCCAACTTCCATGGCGAGCACCGGCCCCATGCAAACCACCAGCAGCGAGAACATGGCGCACACAATGAACGGAACAAGCCGGATACGACGATTCATGGAAAGGCCCTCTGAAATGAGCGAAAAAGTCCCACGGCCTGCGGCGAGTCCGCGGCCGACAGTATTCTGCCGTCCTCCTATGAACGCCCCACAGACCGAAAAGTTTCGCGACCCAAGCCTCGTCGATTTCGGAGCCAACGCGGCGGGAGAAGGCCGCCGGCTGGAACTGCTCGGGGGCGTGCTCATAGACCGGCCGCTCCCGCAGACTGGCGACCGTCGCCGCCTTCCAGACCTCTGGCGAAAGGCGGCCGCTATCTACCGCATGGCCCCCGTCGCTGCAGGCAGCGACGGCCCTGGTGGCGGCACGTGGGAGTTCCCTGGGGCCATCCCCGAACCGTGGCAGGCCGTCGTGCCGGTGGGCGACACGTCGCTCGCCCTCGAAGTCCATCCGGCCCCGTCCGGTCAGGTCGGCGTGTTCTTAGAACAGATCGGCCAGTGGCGGTGGCTCCACGAAGCAACGCGGACAGGCATGCCGATCCTCTCGCTCTTCGCTCACTCGGGCGCCGCGAGCCTTGCCGCCGCCGCCGCCGGTGCCGAGGTGGTGCACGTCGACGCCTCGCGACAGTCGGTGGCGCTCGCCCGCCGCAACGCCGTGGCCTCCGGCCTCGAACACCTGCCGATCTCGTGGATCTGTGAGGATGCAACCACGTTTGTGACCCGCTGCCTCCGCCGCGGGCGGAAGTTCGCCGGCGTCGTGCTCGATCCACCGTCGTGGGGCCACGGGCCGAAGGGGCAGCCCTTTTCCATCGACCGCCACCTCGTGGGCCTCGTGGCCGACATCGCGCGACTGCTCGATCCAGACGCCCCGGGCCCCGTGCTCCTCACCTGCCACTCGCCCGGCTGGCATCCGCCGCGGCTGCGGGAGACACTGATGCACGCGTTCGCCGACGCCGACCTGCCACCCGCCGGCCAATTCGAGTCGGGCACGCTCGATCTCCTCGACGAGGCAGGACGCACGCTCACCCTCGGCGGGTTCGCCCGCCGCCATCCTTCTCCATGAACGCACCCGAAACCATCACGAGCCCCGCCAACCCGAGGATCAAGCAGGCAGCGGCGCTTCGCGACGCCGACGAGCGGCGCTCGACGGGCCTCACGCTCGTGGACGGTCGTCGCGAACTTACGAGGGCGGCGGAGTCGGGCGTGGAGATCGTCGAGGCGTTCGTCGACGCCCAGCGGCTGCACGATCCGGCGACGGCGGAGTTTGGCACAACCCTCGCCGACTGGATCGCAACGCTCGCCGTGAAGGGGACGCGGCTCGCGACGGTCTCGGAAAAGGCCTTCGAGCGGGTCGCATTCGGCGCACGCAACGAGGGCGTCGTGGGCGTGGTGCGATTCTCCTCGCGTCCGCTCGCCGCCGTCGCCATGGCCGCCGACCGGCCCGTGTTCGTGATCGAGGGCGTTGAAAAACCGGGCAACCTTGGCGCGATCCTCCGCACGGCCGACGCCGCGGGCCTCGGCGGCGTGATCGTCTGCGACGCCCGCACCGATGTCGCCAATCCCGCGGTGATCCGCGCGAGCCTGGGCACCGTGTTCTCGATGCCGCTGGCCACCGCGTCAGCGGCGGAGGCGATCGACTGGTGCCGTCGCGAGGGCCGCCCGGTGGTCGCGGCCACGCCCGAGGGCACGCGGCTCTGGCACGAGGCCGATCTCCGCGGCACAGCCGCGATCGTGCTGGGCAGCGAGGCCCATGGCCTCTCGCCTTCGTGGTCGGCAGCAGCGGCCAGCGGCACGATCCACATGGCGAGCGTGCGGCTACCGATGCACGGGATCGCCGACAGCCTCAACCTCTCGGTGACGGCCGCCGTGCTCGCCTACGAGGCGGTCCGCCAGCGGGAGGCGAGGTGATGACCGACGACGACCGCTTCGCCGAGCTCGCCCGCACCTGCGAGTCGTCTGGCAGCGACGCGATGCTCGAGGCGCTCGCCGCGTCGCTTGCCGCGCGGAAGCGCTGGCATGCCCTCTTCGACGCGCGGATCATCCAGGCGAGGGTCGCCATCGGACTACCCCCAGTCGGTACGCCGGGCGACGTGCCGCCGCATCTCCGCGACGCCTTCGATGTGCGATCGCTTGCCGCCTGCCGCGAGGCGGGCTGGCCGCTGCTCGACGACGGGCAGATCGCGGCCGGCTGGATGTATCTCCGCGCGGCGGCCGAGCCCGCCGAGGTGGCGGCGCGGCTGACGACTCTCGCACGGCCGCGGCTGGCGACGGCGCACACCAACGAGGAGGCCGACCGGGTGCTTCAGGAGACGCTCGGCGTCGTCCTCTGGGACGCGGCCGATCCGGCCCTCGGCATCGAGATCGTGCTGGCGACGCAGGGCACCTGCAACGCAATCACCGCCTACGAGCAGGCGGTATCGCGACTGCCCGCGGCTCGCCAGCGGCCCGCGGCGAGCGTGCTCGCCGCCCACCTGCATGCCGAACTGATGGGAAACCTCCTCCGCGACCTCGAGGCTCGGGGCATCGCCGCGCCAAGCCCGGCCACGATTCCATCCCTCGTCGAAGCGTTCGGCACGAGCGAGATCGGGCTGCACGTGGACGTCTCCCACCTGCAATCGGTGCTCAGGATCGCGCGGCTCTGCGACGACGAACCGACGATCCGCCACGCGTGGGAACTCGCCACCTACGCCTGCCGGTTGCCCGCCGACCTCGTCTATCCCGGCGAGCCGCCCTTCGAGAACGTGGGCGAGGCATCGCAGCTCTTCTACGGCAGCCAACTCGGGCTCGATGTCGACCGCGCCATCCGCTTCTTCCGCTCGGCAGCGGCCACAGCCGAGCCCGAGGCCGGCTCGCTCCCGCACGACGTCCTCATGCTGCTGCTGGCGCGGCTGGGCCGACCCGCGGAGGCGCTGCATGCGGCGCTCTCGTGGCCACGGGACGATCGCGGCATGCCAAGTCCGCTCCAGGCCGCGGCGGCACTGCCCTCGCTCGTCGATCTGGCCGCGGCGTCGGGCGAGTGGGAACTCCTGCGCCGCGCCTGCCGCGACCGCGGTGATGAGATCACGTTTGCGGCCACGCTCGTGGCAGAGCGTCAGAAGAGCCAGGGAAACTGAGGCCCGCAGGGGTTGCAGGTGCCGCAGGGCGCCGATCGGTAGCCGACATCCTGGCCGCTCTGGAAACCGCGGCCCGGCGGCAGCTGCCAGGGAGCGAGTTTCTCAGGCATCTGGCGGGTGCCGTTGCATCCCTTCCACCGCGCACAAGCGTCGCACGGATCGGGCGCCCAGCACTCCTCGTGCTTGGCGCCGCAGTACCGCGGACCGCAACCGGTGTCGCCGTAGGGCGTCTCGTTGCCTGCCGCCGTCCTCTTGCAGTGGCTGCACTTTCCACACGGCTCACCGGCTGAGGCGACGGAGAGCAACGACAGGATCACGAACCCAAAGATGATGCGACTCATGCCAGATGTATCGGTCGCAGCGATCGGCTGGGCTTGCACGCGACCGCACGCCTCGCACAGTCACGCGCAGTTTGCCCCGCTTGCCACCCCGTAGCACAGGTTTTCAACCTGTGCCCACGTATCGTAGGTTTTCAAACTGTGCCCAAGTAGCACAGGTTGGCAACCTGTGCCGAAAGATATCGGGCGTGTTTTCTCCTCAGGTTGACAACCTGAGCTACGGGTTGAAAACCTGAGCT
>JBAXOU010000282.1:0-3738 GCA_037133115.1 Planctomycetota bacterium
TGAGAGGTCGACCGTCATCGCAATCCGCCGCAGCGCATCGGTTTCCCGGCCCCACCTGGCCGCGTAGGCCGCCAACGCGGCATCCAGCGAATCACGATGCTCGTGCAGGCACTGCGCGAGCACCGTCGCGCCTTCCATGGCCGCGTTCACGCCCTGGCCAACCGGAGGCACCGGAGCACCCGCATCGCCCAGCAGCGCCACCCGCCCGGCCACGAGAGACGAGCACCGCTTGGTCTTGCCGGTCGGCAGACACTGCCGCTGGCTGAACTCCTCCACTTTTGTATCGGAGGCGAAATGCCGCAGCAGCGGATGCGCCCTGTCGAGAAAACGACCGGCATCCGCGGCAGAGTCGAACCGCATCGTGCCGCTGAACCCGATCTGGCAGAACCACCGCGGATCCGCCGGCCCTCCGGGGCCGTTGATCGCCCCGGCCACGGCCGTCACGGGATGAACCGCGAGGACATAGAGATACTGCGGATCGAGCTCGTCGAGGTGCTGGTCCAGGTGCAGCATCAGGGAGTGGTTGCCCAGGTCGGCTCCCTCCACGGCAAACCCACTGGTGTGATCGGCGATGGACCGCCGCACTCCGCTGCCGCCGCCATCGCAGCCCACTACCAGATCGAACCGTCGCAGCTCGCCGGCCCCGTCGCCGCGCGACGCGATGCGGAGCTGTGGCTGCCCGGCATCGACGAGGGTTGCCTCCGCCCCGAAGTGGAGAGCCACGGAATCTGCATGCCGCTCGAGCAAGTGGGCCTGAAGACAGCGGCAGATGTCACCGCGGCTCCCGGTCCAGCCCCTGCCGTGGTAAGGCTCCTCCGCGAAGCCAGCCCCGAGCCGACGAAGCCAGGGGTGGGGGGCGATCCTCAGCCCCTTGAAGTGAATGAGCCCGGCATCGAACCGGTCGGTGATGCCGATGAAGCGTGCTGCACGCAGACCGTGGCCCGTAATGTCGATCGTGTAGCTGCGATCGGGGTTGTAGGTTTCGGCGCTCAAGTGGTCTTCGGCACGCTCGAAAACCGCGATCTCGAACCCGCCCTGCTGGGCCAACGCCGCAGCCAGCGTCAGGCCCGCAGGCCCGCCACCGACGATCGCCACGCTGATTGTCACGTCTTGGTCTCGAGGGTTTCGCCAGGGCAGGATCCTATCCTCGAGATGCGTCCGCCGCCAACGCGCCCGAGGGCGTCAAGGCGCCTCACCGCGAGGAGCGGTGCCACCCTGAGACAACCCCTTGCCGAGATGCATGCCCGAATCGAGCCATAGCAGTTCGCCCGTCATCGATGCGGCACCATCGATCAACCAGATCACCGCGTCGGCCACATCTCCCGGAGTGCTGGCCCGCTCCAGCGGAACGGCCCGTTCGTATTGGCTCTTCAGCAGCTCCATGCCGCCCTCGCCGGCTCCGCTGGCAAACCAACGGCTGAGAATGAGACCCGGGCACACGGCATTCACCCGCACATCCGGTGCAAGCATCCTCGCCACGTTCAGGGTAAGGGCGTTGAGCGCTCCTTTGGAGGCGATGTAGGGGGCCGAGGTGCCGATCCCGAGCGCCCCGGCCATCGACGAGACGTTGACGATCGCTCCTCTGGCCTTCTTCAGCTCCGGCGCACAGGCGCGGATCATCTGGAAAGCGCCGATCAGATTCACGGCGTAGATGTCGTGGAAGACCTGCGCGTCCAGCCCCTCCCATCCCGCCATGCTGGCCATGGACGTGCGGCCCGCATTGTTCACGAGCGCGTCGATGCGTCCCCAGCGATCGACCGCGGCGCCGACCATGCTGCGGCAGGCGGCGTCGTCAGCCACGTCGGCCCGCACCACCAGCGTGTCGGCACCAGCCTCGGCGCAGGCTGCGGCAGAAGCCGCGGCTTCCACCTCGCTTTTCGTGTAGTTGATGACGACGTTGTATCCGCGGCGTGCCAGGCCCAGGACCGTGGCGGCGCCCACGCCCGTGGCAGACCCTGTCACGACGGCGACCTTTCGCTCTGGCATTCCAACCTCCAGGTCCATTGGCCTCGTTACCACCCACGCCCCACACCGTATCGCAAACGGTGGAAAACGAACACTCGCGGTGGTGAGCCGCTCACTCCAGATCCTACGTGGCGGGCGGGAGTGCCCGACCCCGCCGTCGGCTAGCGGTCAGCGTCGGCGGCAGCCGGTTCGGCGAGCAGCTCCTCGATGCGGTCTTGCATCCACGCATCTCCGGTGGCGCCCTGCCACGTCAGCTCACCGGGCCAGAAGTGGCGGAGGGAGCCGCGTTTGTCGATCAGATAGACCGAGGGCCACATCGAGTTGCCCCAGGCGTCCCAGGTGCCCTTCGCGCGATCGACGAGCACGGGAAACCGAAACCCGGCCTCCTCGGCCTTCTGCCTGACGCGTTCCACGTCTTCCTCGGTGGGCGTCTCCGGGGTGTGAACGCCGAGGATCACCACGTCCTGGTCTCGAAACCGCTCCTGCCATGCGACGTAGGTCGGATAGTTGCGGATGCAGTTGCTGCAGCTGAAGGCGTAGAAGTGGACGACGACCACCTTGCCGGCCAGCGCCTCGAGCGTGAGCGGCTCGGAGTTGAGCCACTCGCCGGAATCGACGAGTTCCGGGGCCTTGAAAACGGCGTGGCCGAGCGCGGTGAGGTCAAAGTCTGCGCCGAGCGCCTTCCGCCAGGTCGTCCGCTGGGTGGGCGAGAGGATCCCGCTGACCTGACGCAGCTCGTCCTGCTTGAGCTCGCGATAGGTCTCGTCAAGCGGTGGCCTCGGCTCGCCATCGCTGAGCCGCTTGATCAGGTCGCGGGTCGCGGCCAGCGTCTCGGCGATCACCGCCTCGAGCCGTTCCCGCTGCCGCGGCGTGTAGTGCATCCGCTCCGCGAGCGTCGGCTCCACGAGCGCCGCCGGGCCGCGCTGCCGAATCCGGATCTCGGTGATCCGCCGCAGCTGCTCAGCCGAGAGCATCCCTTCGAGCCGCCGCATGGTGTCGGCCAAGAGTGCGTCCGCCGCGGGGAGCGAGCTGGCGGGCGGCTGGTTGCGGAGCGGGAAAAACCTCCCGTCCATCTCGTCGAGGAGGTCGCGGACCTGGCGGCGCTGCGCGGGCGTGAGGCCAAGGTCGCGGGCCACGGCCGGCTCGTGAAGCAGATTCCAGAGTGGATCCGCGCCCTGGAAAGGATCTGCCCCCAGGCTGGGCGTCAGACCGACGACGAACGCCGTGACGCCCAGGATTGACAGCGCTCTGCGACACCTCATCGCACGATGCTCCAGCAACGACCACCGCTCCGGCACGACAACGGCCGCGATCTTCACTACCATACGTCCGCGTCTTCGGCGGAGCCACACCGTGATGATAGAACTGGTCCCATTCATGGGGCAGGTCAGGTCGGTGGATCGCTCCCGTCCCCGAGTTCCCGATTTACACGGCGACGCTGTTGACCTTCTTGTTGGACGGCAACTCACCGGCGACTCCGTCAGCCTGGAAGCCGAAGGAGATCTCCGCGCCGGCACCAATGGTGCCGTTCCAGTCGGCGTTCTTGATGACGTAGTGGTTGCCGACGTGGCTGACGATCACTGCGTTCCAGATGTTGACGATATTCGCCTTCATGTCGAACTCCATCGTCCAGCCATTGATCGCCGTCGTGCCGGTGTTCTTGATCTTCATGTCGCCGTTAAAGCCGGTCCCCCACGCGCTTGTCTGCGTGTAGGTGGTCACCACCTTGCCGGTGGGCGAGGTGGTTGGAGTGGGCGTCGGAGTCGGAGTCGG